>DWVB01000049.1 GCA_019120455.1 Candidatus Avelusimicrobium excrementipullorum | reverse complement strand
AACGGGCGGCCGCTGTGGTCTTCGTCAAAGCCGGGACCTTCGCCGATAAACATCAGTTCCGCGGCGGGGTTGCCCTCCCCGGGCACGGCGTGAATGCGCGTCTGCCCCAGCGGGCAGCGGCGGCAGGCTTTGATTTCTTCGGCAATTTTATCCAAGGCGGCTTGTTTTTCCTGCGGAGTCACGGGAGTCTCCTGCACGGGGGCGTTTTGCGGCTGTTGCGCCGCTTCAGCGCGGGCAACGGCGGAAGCGGGGGAAGGCTGGCCAAACAAATCTTCGTCGGCGTTTTCAGCGTTTGCTGCGCAAAGAACCGGAGCCGTATTTTGTGCGGTGGTGTCTGCCTGATATTCAGGCGCATGCATCTCTGGGTGTTGGCCAACAGATTGTTTTTCCGTTTCTTTGTGTGCCGCCCGGGCAAATTCTATGGTTAAATGGTCCTGCGGCGTATTTTCCGGCGTTTGCGTGGCGGCGGGCACGGTTTGCTCCGCGCCGCCCTGCGGGGAGGACAGCGGCGTCAATTCATCCTCTTCCCGCGTTTGCAGGAAGGCTTTAAACTGCCGGGCCAGTTCGCGCACGCCGTCTTTCATACATTACAGCTTCATCGGCTCTTTGGCTTTGCGTTCGGCTTCCTTGCGGGCTTCTTCCTGGGCGCGCAGTTCGGCTTCCAGGTTTTGGCGGCTGATTTCCAGCACGGCGTCTTTGCTCATGCGGCCCGAAAGGATATCGTCCAAAGCCACTTTGATAACGGCGGCATTGGGCTGATTTTTATATTCGCTTTTCTTTTTCAGTTCTTTGGCCCAAATGGAAGCGAGCACCACCACGTCGTAGCGGTCCCCGTCAAAGTTCATGAGTTCGGACTCAAAGTTTTTTTCGTTTTTCATATTCGGCATGTTTCGGCTCCCTAAATGACGTTGGATTGTTTCAAATCTTGAATATTTCTTTCCGTTTTAAGCTGTTCGGCGCGGATGACGGCGGCCGTGTCGGCCACGGCGCGCTCCAGCTTGTCGTTGAGCACCACATAATGATAATTTTTAATTTCTTTCAATTCTTTTTTGGCCGTGCGCAGACGCAGGGCCACGTCCTGCGTGTGGTCTTTGCGCGCGGCAATACGTTTTTTCAGTATGTCCAGCGAAGGCGGCACAATAAAAATTTTAACGGCCTGCGGGTATTTGCCCGATACGGTTTTGGCCCCCTGTACGTCTATGACCAGCACGGGGCAGCGGCCTTCTTTCAACACGCCGTCCACAGACTTTTTGGGAATGCCGTAATAGTGCGCATGCACTTTGGCCCATTCCAGCATTTGGCCTTTTTTGACGGCGCTCTGAAACTGTTTTTCCGTCCAAAAATGATAGTCCCGTCCGTTTTTTTCTCCGTCACGCGGCGCGCGCGTGGTGGCGGTAACGACGCGGCGCAGGGTTTTATCCCGCCGCAAAAGCCGTTGCACGACGGTGGTTTTGCCGCCGCCGGAGGGGGAAGAAACAATAATGGGAAAAGGTTTCATTTAGTCTATTTTAGTAAAATCCGGGCCTTTTGGTAAATAGCGGATACTTAATGATATCCTTCCGGCAACGGAGGAACAGGAGCGGCGGAGGCGTCCAAAACCTGCCTGGCGGTTTTGAGAATAATATCGGCATAACCGCTTTCAATGTCAAAATAATAATCCGTCAGCTTATCCTCTTTAATTTTCCCTTGCTCTAAACTGATATTATAGGGATATTTTTGTTTCACCAGGGAATCCCAGTTTGTAGGGATCCCCCGCTTTTTGACGTCTTCAAGTAACTGCGGAGGCAGGGATTTTAGCAAACGGAGATAAAAATGGAAAATCTTATTCTGCGCACTTTTGGGAAGCGACGGGGGAATGATTTTCTGCAAGACTTCTCTTGCAGACATGGGTGTTCCTACGGCAATGCTTCCCGTAACCCGCGGTGAATATTTGAGAATGAAGAGCGGATTTTGTTCGGAGAGATGAGGCCGTGGGGCGGCTCCTGGCATAAGAGAAGATATCGTTTGCTTGTTTACAAAACCCAGAAAAAAATTGTACGCAGGGGATTCTTCCAGTATATACAAGGCAGAAGAAGTCAACGGAATGCGCAGTTTTTCAATCAGCGGAATTATTTCTTCACTGTTGATATAATTTATATCTGTCAGTTCATACAGCAATCCCTGCTCTGCCAGCAGCAAGGCTTTGACAGCCTGCCAAAAATGAATATGTATATCATTTGTCCAGCTTTCGCCTGTTTGCCGGAACAGATCGGAAGGGGAAAGATAGGGAAATACCAAAGGACCTGTTATAAATAAATGGTAATTATCCCCTTGACTATACGAATTATCCCCTTTATAAAGACGCAAATCGGGTATATTTAAGATCATGTTTTTTTCATTTTTTACAGGCAAATTCCATAGATATGCCGTGTAAAAAGTGGCGGTTTCGGATAAGGTTTGGGAACTCATATTTTTCAGCAGAGGCAGAATGTGGGTGGCCTCATGTATGCCCGAATTAAGACAATGTACGATAGAAAGCGGCATATGGGGATCGCTAGTAAAGGTTATAAAAAAATCGTTGTCTTGATGAACTGCGCACGTTTGATGGCTGCAAGCGGCGATTTTCAGTTTCCCCGCAGGGAGCTCCAGGCCCATGTTGTCTATTAAATAGCGCGCTCCCAGATAGAACCATAAAGCCCTTTGGGTTTCCTCCGACAAGTTTTTTTGGTTTAATGCGTCCTTTACCGAAACAGGATAACTTCCGTCTTGGGATAGTTTCAAGTTTTGATCCGCAGAATAGAGTATAAAAAAGTCTTTTTGCAGTGCTGCCTTATTCTCTAGTGCCCATTGCAGAAAGCCGTCCACCCTGTACCAGCCGCTTTTTCGGTCGGGGTCTGAAAATTTTTTTCGTTCGTAATAATGTTGTAAATGGCTTTCTAAGTTGCGATAAACGTCCGTGCGCTGTGCCGCGGCCTGACGCAAAGCTTTGTCCAAAGCATCTTCGTCCGCTGTACAAAACACCGGAAGCGCAAAAAATAAAGTAAACAAAAAGAGAAAAAGTTTCTTCATATTTATAGTATAAGGATAAAGACGGGAAAAAACAAGACTATGTTTATCCGCTTGCAACCGTCCGGCAATAAATCAATACTCCACAAGAGGAGAGAGAGTATTTTAAGGCTCCTCTCCGTGGGAATATTTCAACAGACAATCTATAATGTTTCGGTGGTTAAACTTGCGCGCCACTTCCAGCGGGGTCAGCCCCTCGCGGTCGCGCTGCAGGGGGTTGGCTCCGTATCTTAACAGCAGTTTGATAACGCGCGTATGGCACTGGCAGGCCGCTGCGGCGTGCAGCGCAGAACCGCCAAAATTATCCGGCGTATTAATATCGGCGCCGTTTTTTAATAAAAAGCGACACATGGCGGGCTGGTTACATTCCGCCGCAATATGCAGCGGGGTTTGTCCGTCATCGGTTTCGTGGGCTACGGTGTAGCCTTCGTCCAGCAAACGGTCCGTCATTTCAAAATCATTGTAGAACACGGCTTTGTGCAGCGGGAAACGCAGCAGTTCTTTGGACAAAAAAGAGACAATTTCGGGGTTGACGCCGCGGTGCAGGCCGATACGCCACACCATGCGCATAATAACGGGGCGGGTGAAATAAAACACCACCGCCAGCGCCATGCACAGCGCCAAACCGTACAGGTTTGGGTTGAGCCAAAACAGACAAAACAGAATCACAAAGAAGACGGCCCAAGTCATAAAAACCTCCATTATTAGTTTAAATGTTTGCCGGAAATCTGTCAATAATGAAAACAGAAGATAAAAAACCCCGCCTTTTGGGCGGGGTTTTTGTGTAAAGCAAACGCTTATTTGCGTTTTTTGGCCAAGGCGTCCTTGGCGGCGGCCTGCGCGGCGGCCAGGCGCGCTATAGGCACGCGGAAGGCCGAGCAGGACACATAGTTGAAGCCCTGGCGGTGGCAGAATTCCACGCTTTCGGGGTCTCCGCCGTGTTCGCCGCAGATACCTATTTTCAGGTTTTCTTTGGCGTCGCGGCCTTCGTTGACGGCGTGCTCAATGAGCATGCCCACACCGCGCTGGTCCAGCGTCTGGAACGGGTCGGCTTCCAAAATGCCCTGTTTGAGGTATTCGGGCAGGAAGGAGCCAATGTCGTCGCGCGAGAAGCCGAAGGTCATCTGCGTCAGGTCGTTGGTGCCGAAGGAGAAGAAATCCGCCTCCTGCGCCACGTCGTAAGCCAGCACCGCCGCACGCGGAATTTCAATCATGGTGCCCACAGAGAAGTTGAGTTTTTTGACTTTGGTTTTGGCAACCACTTCGTCATACACGCTGCGGATAATGGCTTTCTGCTGCACGATTTCGTTGACGTCGCAGGTCAGCGGGATCATCACTTCCGGCACGGCTTTGACGCCTTCTTTAATCAGTTCGGCGGCCGCCTCAAAAATGGCGCGGGACTGCATTTGCGTAATTTCGGGATACGTCACGCCCAGGCGGATACCGCGGTGGCCCATCATCGGGTTGACTTCGTGCAGACCGGCGGCGCGTTCCTGGAAGGTGGCCATATCAATGCCCAGGGCTTTGGCCAGCTCCTGCTGTTTGGCGGGCAGGGTCGGCACGAACTCATGCAGCGGCGGATCCATTAAGCGGATGGTTACGCTGTAAGGAGCCATGGCTTTGATGGTGGCCTTGATGTTTTTCTTCATGTACGGGAAAAGCTCGTTTACGGCTTTTTTGCGTTCTTCTTCGTTGCCGGAGAGAATCATTTTGCGCAGAATGAAAAGCGGTTCGTCGGAGTTTTTGCCGTAGAACATGTGTTCAATGCGGAACAGGCCGATGCCTTCGGCGCCGAATTTGCGGGCATTTTCCGCATCTTCGGGCGTGTCGGCGTTGGCGCGTACTTTCATGGTGCGCACGGAATCGGCCAGTTTTAAGAAAGCGGCCAAATTCTTGTTGCCTTCGCCGGCGGCCAACATCTTCAGGGCGCCGTCATACACCCAGCCTTTGGTGCCGTTTAAGGTGATGCTGTCGCCTTCTTTATAGGTTTTTCCGCCCATTTTGACGGTTTTTTTGGCGTTGTCCAATTCCAGCTCGCTGCAGCCTACGATGCAGCATTTGCCCCAGCCGCGCGCCACCAGGGCCGCGTGGGAGGTCATGCCGCCGCGCTGGGTTAAAATACCCGCCGCCGCGCGCATGCCTTCAATGTCTTCGGGGTTGGTTTCTTCGCGGATCAGAATGGCGTTTTCTCCGGCGGCTTGCAGTTTGATGGCATCGTCGGAATTAAAAACGATTTTGCCGCAGGCGCCGCCCGGGCCGGCCGGCAGGCCTTTGGCAATGGGTTTCACGCCCGCTTCGGCTTTGGGGTCAATGGCGGGCAGCAGCAGTTCGCCCAGCTGGTGCGGGGTCACACGCAGGACGGCGGTTTCTTTGTTAATCAGGCGTTCTTTAAGCATGTCCAGCGCCATCTGCACCGCCGCGGTGCCGTTGCGTTTGCCCACGCGGCACTGCAGCATCCACAGGGTGCCGTGTTCAATGGTAAATTCAATATCCAGCATGTCGTGGAAGTGTTTTTCCAGACGTTTCTGTATGGCGTCCAGCTCTTTGTACACTTTGGGCATTACTTTTTCCAGCGTCGGCAGGTGGGCCGAGTGGGCGTTGGCGGACCATTTGTTCATCGGGGACGGGGTACGGATACCGGCCACCACGTCTTCGCCCTGGGCGTTGATGAGGTATTCGCCGTAGAAGTGGCTGTCGCCGTTGCCCGGGTTGCGCGTAAAGGCCACGCCGGTGGCGGAAGTGTCGCCCATATTGCCGAATACCATGGTCTGCACGTTGACGGCCGTGCCCCAGTCGTGCGGAATATTTTCAATATTGCGGTAGGCAATGGCGCGTTTGCCGTTCCAGGAGGCAAACACCGCGCCGATGGCGCCCCAGAGCTGTTCGGTCGGATTGTCAGGGAAGTCTTTGCCCAGCACTTTTTTGACCGTTTTCTTAAATTCCGCGCACAGTTTTTTGAGCTCTTCGGCCGGGATTTCCGTATCGTCATGGACGCCGAGTTTTTCTTTGACCTGCTCCATCATGCCGTCCAAAATTTTGCGGATGCCTTCGCCGTCTTTGGGCTCAATGCCGGCGGCTTTTTCCATCACCACGTCGGAATACATCATAATCAGGCGGCGGTAGGCGTCATAGACAAAACGTTCGTCGCCGGTTTTGGCAATCATGCCCGGAATGGTTTTTTCCGTCAGACCGATGTTCAAAATCGTTTCCATCATGCCCGGCATGGACGCGCGCGCGCCGGAGCGCACGGACACGAGCAGCGGGTTTTTCTCGGAGCCGAACTGTTTTTTGGTCAGTTTTTCCACTTTTTTGAGGTTGGCTTCCACGTCGGCTTTTAAGGTTTTGGGGTAGGTTCTTTTGTTGTTCCAGTAGTAAGTGCAAACTTCGGTAGTAATGGTAAATCCGGGAGGGACGGGCAGTTTTAAGGTTCCCGCCATTTCGGCCAGGTTGGCGCCTTTTCCGCCCAAAAGTTCTTTCATTTTTCCGTTTCCGTCGGCTTTGCCGCCGCCGAAAGCGTACACCATTTTAGCCTGCTTTTTGGCCGCCGCTTTTTTGGCGGTTTTCTTCACAGTTTTTGTTGCCATGGTTTCTTGTCTCCGTATAATAGATGCGGGGCGCGCAACGACGGGCGGCCCCGTAAAACTGTCTTGCGTCCTTCCTATTGTATTATATTTCCCTTTTAAAATAAAGATTTTTTTGCCGGAAGGGGACCAAAAGGCCCAAAAACTTTTGGGCCCTTGCAAAATAAAAAGGAGGGCCCCGCCTGCGGGAAAAATGTGGGTCCAAAAAATATGCGTTGCTGGGTCCTAGGACCCTGGTTGTTTTTCGTCGAAAAAGTTATTCTGTATGTAGAAAGCAGGACAGCCGGAGCCGTAAAGGGGGCAGTTATGAATAATATGGTATTGACCCGCAAAGTGCAAGTAATGAAGAAACAGCGCCTGGAGCGCGAAATCGCCTGGATCAAACGCGAATTTAAAGATTTTAAGACCGTCAGCGATATAGATATTTATAATGCCGAACGCTACGCCAGCCTGCATTTGGGCGTGCATTTCATTTGATTTTTCATACCTCCTCCTACAAAACCCCTCGCCCGCCGAGTTTATAACCCTCTCGGCGGGCGTACCCTTGTTTATGAAAAAGATTTTGTTGAACAAAAGCCCATATATGATATACTCAATAAGGTATGGAATGGATTTTTTCTGTTGCTAAAGATATTTTGCAAGGATTGTTGCTTTTTTGGTGCCCGTGCGGCAGAATTTCCCGCCGCAGTTATGTGCGTTTTTATGTTTTTGCTTGGATGGCGGGCATCATTTTGGCCATATGGAGCGCTGTTACCAAAAATGACTCTTTAGAGTCCTTCCTGTTATTGCTTATTATATGGCTGTGCGTCGCTTTTTTTATGGCCGCTGTGCGTCGCGGGCATGATTTGGGGTATTCCGGCTGGTATACGCTGGGGCATTTTTGGCGTTTTTCGGAGTATCTGCGCCTGTTGGGTCAAACGGAGGGGAACCCCTCTCCAAATGACTACGGGCCGCCTATGACCGACTGAATTTTTGCCGCTTTGGCCCTTTACGCATATCTATGCGGTTGAAAGGGCTTCTTATTTGCTATAATAAATTGTACTCTGGTACAAAAAACTAAAAAGGAGAAGGTTGGACTCCGGCTCGGCGTTTCCTAAGGAGATGGGACGCTTGGTCGCACAGTTTTCAGCCTAAGTGTAAAATAAAATGGTACTTTCCGTACAAGACAGAAAAGACATTATCAGCAAATTTCAGAGCAGCCCCAACGACACCGGCTCCGCCGCCGTGCAGATTGCTCTGATTACCGAACGCATCAGCTATATTTCCAATCACCTCAAAGCCAATCCGAAAGATTTCGCCGGCGAACGGGGCCTGAACAAACTGGTCGGCCAGCGCAAACGGCTGCTTGCTTATCTGAAAAAATCCGACTTTGCCAAATACCAGCAAGTCACCAAAGAACTCAAATTAAGGAAATAATCAGTCATGGAAAATTTCAACCACAATTTTGACATCCACTCTTTAGACGTGGAAGTCGGCGGTCAGACGCTGAACCTGCAGACGGGCCTCATCGCCCGCCAGGCCGACGGCGCCGTCATGGTGACGTGGGGGGAAACCAAAGTCCTCGCCACCGCCGTGTGCACCAAAGAGCAAAAGCCGGGTATTTCCGACTTTATGCCCCTGACCGTCAACTATAAAGAACGCACCTACGCCGCCGGCAAAATCCCGGGCGGTTTTTTTAAGCGTGAAGGCCGCGCCAGCAAGAAAGAAACCCTTTCTTCGCGCATTATTGACCGCACCCTGCGCCCGATTTTCCCCGAAGGTTTCGCCTGCGAAACCAACGTGACGGCCATGGTGCTGTCTTCGGACGATTTGCACGGCTCCGATGTAATCAGCGTGCTGGCCTCTTCGGCCGCGCTGGTTATTTCTTCCATTCCGTTTAACGAGCCCGTCGCCGCGGTGCGCATCGGCCGTATCAACGGCCAGTACATCGTCAACCCCACCAAGCCCCAGGAAGCCGAATGCGACATGGACCTGGTTATCGCCGGTTCTGCCCAGGGCCTGCTGATGGTGGAAGGCGGCGCCAAAGAAGTGGAAGAAGAAGCCATTATCAAAGCCATGGAAGTGGCCAAGCCGGAAATTGACAAAATGTGCGCCGTGCAGCTTAAACTGCGCGAACTTTGCGGCAAGCCTAAATTTGCTTATAACGTGGAAAAACTGCCGCAGGAAGTGGCCGATTTGGCCAACGGCAAATTCCGCGAAGAAGCC
>DWVB01000048.1 GCA_019120455.1 Candidatus Avelusimicrobium excrementipullorum | reverse complement strand
TGCTTGACTTGTTTTTTTTTTTTGCTACAGTTTCGGGGTGTAAACACCTTTTTTGGAGGGCGCTTATGAAAAGTCTTTCCTGGGCCGTTTTAGGCCTGTTGCTGTGTGTGCCGTTTGCGGGGGCGGAAGTCATAGACTCCGTCTCGTTCAATCCGGCCCGTCTGGGCCGCTATGAAACCTTAAAAGTTTCCGACCAGCTGACCACCAAGGGCGGTATAGAAGCCAATGCGGTAACGGTGCAGTCTGGGGGAACAGTGTCTGTTAATAATACGGGCAATTATAAGTTCCCCGTAACGGAAGTGTTGGGCAGTGTGGACATGAAAAGCACGGACTTTAAGGCTGACACGCTCAACAGCCGCGGAACGGCTTCATTTGAGAACAAGAGCAGCAGTGCGGAGTCCAAGATAACTACGTTAAATACGAGTACGGCGGATGTGAGAGCGAACATACTAGACCTGACGAATGTAACGGTGCCGGATGAGGATGAAAACAGTTTAAGGTTAGGGGAGAATGATATTCCGCGGCCTGCGAGTGTGGGGTTGGATAATTGCAGCAATTTGACATGGGTAGAGCGTACGACGGACGACAATTATAAGTACAAGGTGCTGGCGTTTGGGACGTGCGGCCAGACGACGGAGCCTGGTACGGCTGAGTGTACGGACGGGGAACAATATACCTCTACTAAACTGGAAGATTTGTGTAATGGTATTTGCGGCAATAAGGTATATTTGTGCCGAAACGGCAAATGGAATGCAGTTGGCTGTTCGTTGCGTTCCGACAAAGAATGTTTTCCTGGATATCCCAATGAAACAAAATGTACTACCCAATATGGCGTAACTATTTGCAAGGAATATACGTGTAATGATTTGTGCGAGTGGGTGGAAGTCACAAAAGACGAGAAGACTTACAAGTGGTCTACGGAAGGGCTGAATTATTTTGAGGGAAATCTCACTATTCCTTCCGGCGGCGTGTGGAATACGGGAGGCACCAGCCTGGTTAAGTCCACGACGGATATTAATGTGTGCTTAAAATATTTTCCCGGTACATTCCCGGGAACGGCGCCCCAGAGCGTGGCCGGTAAAACCTGCAACGCTTCCCTGTTGAACCATATGTATGCGTCTTCCTGTCAGCTCAATTGTACTTATCAGGGAAATACCACAAACGGAACCTGTACTATTTCCTGGGTGGGTGCGCGCTGCGTGTACGAATGATATTCATAGAAAGCCCCTGTCCGGCACCCCGCCGGACGGGTGTTTATACAACCCCGCACCGGTTTGCCGGCGCGGGGCTTTTTATGCAGAGATACAAAATGCGTTTTGCTGTTCTGCGGAGCTGTAGGCGTTTTACTTAAACAGCAGGAAAAGAGCATATTTCTTTTTTTGCTTAGTTAGCAGCAGAGAAACATAAAAAAACCGGCCCCGCAGAGGCCGGCATTTAGAAAAAGGATCTCTTACGGCAGGGACAGACTGGCGCAGAATTTACGGGCTGACTTGCTTTCCCCGCTGCAGGTGATTTTACCTGTGGCGTAGGATTTAAAAAGTTTGTATTCATGCCAGTCGGCCAGCTGACTGACGGCGCAAATGCCGTCTTCCTGCAGTGTCATGCGGTAGCCGTTGCAATCCAGCGTTTGGGGGTCTTTGGGGTTATTGATACAGCCGCTGTAGCTTTTCAGCCATATCTCCGGTCCCTCCTTTGCTTCCTGCAGGCGGGAGGGGCGGTTTTTAGCTGCCAGATTTAAGTTATCCGCAATATGTGCGGCGTTTACACGATCCCCGAACTTTTGGTATTGCGGCAGCACGACCCAGCGCAGCAGAAGCAGCACAAATATCAGGGCCGCCAGCACCGAAGCTACCGTAAGAAGCGTCAAATCATGATGGGGAGTGGGTTCTTCGTAATCGTCCGGATTAAATTCGGCGTCTTTGGAAATGACGAAACTGTGGCTCATCTTGTCATGCAGGGTTTCTTTGTGTTTATCAAACGCGGCAGTAAAAAAGCCGATGTAAAACGCTATATTGGTTACCAGACGCACCAATAAACGTTTGGTGGCTTTGGAAAAGCTCAGCCTTCTCCCGCGTTTATCTACCACTTTTAGTCCCATCAGCCGTTTGCCCAGGCTGGCCTGCCAGGGGGAGCTTTCCAGCAAAGCGTAATACAGCCAAATAATAACCAGCAAAACCAGCGAAACGGTAAAGTCGTTGAGCATTTGTGCCAACAGGAAAAATACAACAACAAATACCGCCAAATCTATCATAAACGCCCAAAAGCGTTTCCAAATGCTGACGTACATAAAGGAACCTCCGGCAAAGAGGGGGATATATTATAGTATAGCACACGCGGGAGGGCGCGGACATAAAAAAAGCCCCGCCGACAGGCGGGGCTTGTAACTAAAATTTATTTTTTTACGGGTACCGGTTTGATCTGCTGTTTAAAGCGGCAGTGATGCACCCCGTCGGCACTGATATTATTCGGATCACGCAGATTAATGCAACATTCGGGGCAGTGTGTGCGGCAAACTCCCTGGCCGGCGGAGCATTCTTGATTGGAGGTCTTAATTTCTTTTCCGCAGTAAATGCAGTATTCGGCAGGTTGGGCAGCAACATTGGCGCGGCAGACATGTTCTACTCCGTGGTAACGCTCGTCAATAGTCAGTTTTTTGCCGCATTTGGGACAGCGGGAGGCGGGAGTTTCGGATTTTACCTTCCGCTGGTGTTTTTTGCTTTGGCTGCACAGGCTGATATAATTCTGCGCGGAGCAATGCTGCCCTTGAGAAGTAATTTCTTCGCCGCAATAGGCGCAGACGGGTTTTTGGGCAGTTGTCTGAGCATTGTCCTTGCAGTGGTGTTCCACGCCGTGATAGCGTTCGTCAATAGTCAGTTCTTCCCCGCATTTGGGGCAGCGGCTGGCAGGGGCGGAACTCTTGGGCGCTTTGCAATCGTTTTTAGTCGGAGAGCAGATCCCCGCATACCCCTGTGCGGAGCAGTGCTGATAACGTTCGGTAATTTCTTCGCCGCAATAGGCGCAAATTTTCTGCTGGGCTTTCTGGCGGGCCTTCAGCGCGGCTTGTTCTACGGCTTTGGCTACTTTGCTGACGGTCTGTTTTTCCGTTTGGGCAAAAGCAGGGACCGCGATCAATGCGGCCAGTAAAACGGCGGACATCCATTTGATGTGTTTTGTCATGTTCCCCTCTGACTCTGACTTGTAAAATTCAATCCTTCTACTATAACTTTAAAAAAAATCTGCTGTGAATAACAGAGCCTTTGGACCCAGAAAATACGAAAAAAAAGACCTATGTGTTTATAGGACCGGGTCTTCATTCACGCCGTCAGCTCGGCGGTCTGCGCCGCCGCGGCCGCCAGCAGGTCCTGCGGCTTTATTTTCAACTGCAGTCCGCGCTTGCCCGCGCTGACATAAATAAAATCCCAGAGCAGACAGTCCCGGTCAATGAAGGTGGGAAAATGTTTTTTCATGCCCAGCGGGCTGCAGCCGCCGCGTATGTATCCGGTAACGGGCATTAACTCTTTTACGTGCAGCATTTCGCAGCTTTTGTTGCCGCTGGCCCGTGCGGCGGCTTTCAGGTCCAGTTCTTTTCCGCCCGGAATAACGCAGACGAAAAAGCCCGTTTTGTCCCCTTTAAGCACCAGGGTTTTGTATACCTGTTCTATATTTTCCCCGACGGACGCCGCCGCATGCACGGCAGACAGGTTTTCTTCGTCCACCTCGTAGCTGGCCAGCTCGTAAGGCAGACCCAGTTCGTCCAAAATGCGCGCGGCGTTAGTTTTATGGAGGCGGCTTTTCATGATTATATTATAGGATTTTATTTAAAACATAGCCCCGCATGAATACGGGGCTGTCTTTATTTTTTCTGAACGGCTTTTTTCTTGGCGCCATTTGCCGGCGTTTTCCGCGGCGGTTTGGCCGCCGTCAGCCCCGGCGGCAGCTGCATGCCGTGGGCTTTGCGGAAAGCGTCTGCCTGCTCCAGCTCCGGCTTTAAATATTTGCCGGTGTAGGAAGCGGGGCACGCGGCCACGTCGCGCGGGGTGCCTTCGCAGACGATTTGGCCCCCTTTGTCGCCACCTTCGGGGCCCAAATCAATAATCCAGTCCGCTGTTTTAATCACGTCCAAATTATGCTCAATAATCAGCACGGTGTTGCCGCGGTCGGCCAGCCCGTGCAGGACGTTGAGCAGCTTGTCAATGTCGGCAAAGTGCAGGCCGGTGGTGGGCTCGTCCAAAATATACAGCGTGCGCCCCGTGCCTTTGCGCGACAGTTCGTCGGCCAGCTTGACGCGCTGCGCCTCCCCGCCCGAGAGCGTTGTGGCGGCCTGGCCCAGCTTGATGTAGCCCAGTCCCACGTCGTTAAGCGTTTGCAGGTAGCGTTTGATTTTGGGAATGGCGTCAAAAAATTCCAGCGCCTGGGATACGCTCATATCCAGCACGTCGGCGATGTTTTTGCCTTTAAAGGTAACCTGCAGGGTGTCCTCGTTAAAGCGTTTGCCGTTGCATTCCTCGCACTTGACGTAAATGTCGGGCAGGAACTGCATTTGTATTTTCAAAATGCCGTCGCCCTGGCATTTTTCGCAGCGGCCGCCTTTGACGTTGAAGGAAAAACGCCCCGCTTTGTAGCCGCGGCGTTTGGCCTCCGGCATTTGCGCAAACAGTTCGCGTATATGCGTAAACAGGCCGATGTATGTGGCCGGGTTGGAGCGCGGCGTTTTGCCGATGGGGGCCTGGTCCACGATAATGACTTTGTCTATGTTTTCCAGCCCCTTAATGGCTTTGTGTTCGCCGGGCACGTCTTTGGCGCGGTAAAATTTTTGTGCCAGGGCTTTGTATAAAATTTGGTGCACTAGCGTGCTTTTGCCCGAGCCGGACACACCCGTGATACACACCATTTTGCCCAGCGGGATTTTGACGTCAATGTTCTTGAGGTTAAACTGCTTTGCGCCCAGGATTTCTATATATTTGCCGTTGCCTTTGCGCAGGTTTAACTGCGGCAGAATACAGCGGCGGCCGTTAAGGTAAGAGGCCGTCAGCGAATTGGGATCTTTTAAAAATTCCTGCGTTGGGCCCTGCGCCACGATTTGCCCGCCGTGTTCGCCGGCCGCGGGGCCGAGCTCCACCACCCAGTCGGACGCCAGAATGGTGTCTTTGTCATGCTCCACGATAATCAGCGTATTGTCCAGGTCGCGCAGTTCTTTGAGCGTTTCAATCAGGCGGTCATTGTCGCGCGAGTGCAGGCCGATGGTCGGCTCGTCCAGCACGTACAGCACGCCCGTGAGGCCGGAGCCGATTTGCGTGGCCAGGTGTATGCGCTGGGACTCGCCGCCCGAAAGCGTCTGGCTTTTGCGCTCCAGCGTCAGGTAAGAAAGCCCCACGCTGTTTAAAAATTCCAAACGGGCCTTGATTTCTTTGAGTACGTCTTTGGCGATGATTTTTTCTTTGTCGTCCAGTTTTAGGTTATTGAAAAAATCCATCGCCGCCGATACCTGCATGGCCCCGATCTGCGCGATGTTTTTGCCGCCCACATATACGGCCAGCGCTTCGGGTTTTAGGCGTTTGCCCTGGCAGACGGGGCAGGTGATTTCGCGCATGAAGCGGTTATACACTTCTTCTTTGACAAATTCGCTTTCGCTTTCGTCATGGCGGCGTTTTAAATTGGTAATCACGCCTTCAAAATGCTGATCCGTACCGGAAATAATGGACGTATAATGCGCTTCTCCCGTGCCGTACAGCAGCAGGTCCCGCTGTGCTTTGGACAGCTTGTTCCAAGGCGTGTTCATGTTGATTTTGGCCCGCCGGCAGACCTGTTTTAAAATGTCGTAATAATACCCGCTCCAGGACGTTTTCCAGCGGTGTGTGCGCGTGGTGACGGGATTGTCCCACGCGGCGATGGCGCCCTCATTAATGGACAGGGTCGGGTCCGGCACGACCAAATCTTCGGCGATTTGGATTTTAATGCCCAGGCCGTTGCATTCGGGGCAGGCCCCGTAAGGGGAGTTAAACGAAAACAGCCTCGGTTCCAGCTCCGAGAACCCGATGCCGCAGTGTGCGCAGGCATTGCTTTCGCTGTAGGTAAATTCGGCGGGATTTTTGCCTTCCGTTTCCTGTACGGTCACCAGCCCTTTGGAATATTTTAACGCCAGTTCCAAAGACTCCACTATGCGTTCGCGCTCAAATTCGTCCACATAAATTTCGTCGGCCAGCAGTTCAATGGTGTGTTTTTTGTAGCGCTCCAGCGTCGGCGGCGTATCCAGCGTGCAGAGGGTGCCGTCCACGCGCGCCTTGACGTAACCTTCTTTTTTAAGACGCGTAAAAAGTTCCTCATATGTACCTGCGCGGCCGCGCACGAGGGGGGAGAAAATATAGACGTTCTTATCGGCGAATTTTTTTAAAATGTCCGCCGTGATGCCCTGCACGCTCCAGCTTTCCACGGGGCGGCCGCACTGCGGGCAGTGGCGTTTGCCCACGCGCGCAAACAAAAGGCGCAGGTAATCATAAATTTCCGTCACCGTAGCCACGGTGGAGCGGGGATTTTTGGACGGGTTGCGCTGTTCAATGGAAATGGCGGGGGACAGACCCGAAATATGTTCCACGTCCGGCTTTTCCATCAGCTCCAAAAACTGCCGTGCATAGGCGGACATGCTCTCCACGTACCGCCGCTGTCCTTCGGCGTAAATGGTGTCAAAGGCCAGCGAACTTTTGCCGCTGCCGGACAGGCCGGTCACCACCACCATTTTGTCTTTGGGTATTTCCACGGTAATATTTTTTAAATTGTGCCCTTTGGCTCCGATTACTTTAATGCTTTTCATGTAAACATCCTTTGCCTGCGCAAAATGCGGCCTTTTTTGTTAAACTCTTCTTATAAATTATATAATTTATATAGTTCGGGCGTTTGACCGCCCGCGTGCGCGGGGTTATGAAAAAAAGCGTTAAATTTTTAATTTATTCACTGGGTATTGTCCTTTCTTTGGGTATCATTATTTTGCTGGTGTACCAGGGAAAAGACAGTATCGTTAAAATATGGGAAGAAGTGCAAACCAAATATCTGTTTTTGTCTTTGCTTTCTTCCGCTCTGATTTATGTAGCCATGGGCATGAGCCTGCACGAAGTACTGCGCATTATGGGCCGGCGCATTAACAAAGGCGCGGCCATCGGCATTGCCCTGGTGTCCACGACGGTAAACTATGTGGTGTCTTCGCTGGGCGTCAGCGGGTTTGCCCTGCGCGCGCACCTGCTTAACCGCCGCCGCGTGCCTTTTGGCATGTGCGTCACGGCCAGCATTGTCATCAGCGTGCTTTTGTATTTCGTGCTGGCCATTATTATTTTGCAGGGGTCGGTGCTGATGTTGTTCAACTCGTCGGCCACCACCATGCAGCTGCTGAAAAACTTTTCCCTGATTTTGCTGATGTGCGCCGTATGCGTGTTCATTACGGCGTTTTTGTTTAATAATGAGTGGCGTTCGCGCTGGGTGCGCAAAATTTTCCGCCTGCTTAATAAAATTCTGTTTCATGTCTTCCGCGCGCTCATTCCCAAAGGCCGCTATGATGATTTTGTGGACCAGCTGGATGAAGGCATAGACCTGATACACAAGAAAAAGAAAAAACTGACCTGGACGATTATTTACGTCTGCGCGGACTGGCTGTTTACGATTTTGGTGCTGTATTTTGCCTTCCGCGCCGTAGGCGTGCATATTTCGGCGGGCGTGCTGGTGGCGGGGTTTGCCGTGGGCATGGTGACCACCTTAATCCCCGTGCTGCCAGGCGGCCTGGGCGCCATGGAGCTGGCCATGACCGCCGTATTTGCCCAAATGGGCATAGACTGGGACGCGGCTTTGACCGCCGCGCTGATTTACCGCGTGGTGTATTATATTTTGCCCGGCATCGTAAGTATTTTTATTTACTGGGGGCTGCAACTTTCGGAAACACCGCGCAAAGCCAAAAAACTCAAAGAGGTGCCTTTTTATGAAGGAAAGCATTGAAAATTTAGCGCCTAAAACCGCCCCGAGCTCTTTTGTGCATAAAACCGCCGTAGTGGCGGGCGCCGTGACGCTGGGGGAAAATGTGTCCGTCTGGCCCTGCGCGGTGCTGCGCGGGGATATTGCCGAAATCGTTATCGGCGAAAACAGCAATATACAAGACAATGCCTGCGTGCACGTCAATTATGACTGTCCGGCTGTTATCGGCAAAGGCGTCAGCGTGGGGCACGGCGCCGTGGTGCACGGCAGCAAAATAGGCGACAACTGCCTTATCGGCATGAATGCCGTTGTGCTGGAAAGCGAAATCGGCCCCAACTGCCTCATCGGCGCGGGGGCCGTGGTAACGGCGGGGAAAAACATTCCCGCAGGCTCGCTGGTCATGGGCGTGCCCGCCAAAGTGGTGCGCGAACTGAGCGAAGACGAGATAAACGGTATTTTGCGCAATGCCCACGAATATGTGCGCCTGGC
This sequence comes from Candidatus Avelusimicrobium excrementipullorum, assembly GCA_019120455.1. Classification (GTDB taxonomy): domain Bacteria; phylum Elusimicrobiota; class Elusimicrobia; order Elusimicrobiales; family Elusimicrobiaceae; genus Avelusimicrobium; species Avelusimicrobium excrementipullorum. Next base: position 5,292 of record DWVB01000048.1, on the reverse strand, counting down.
CCAAAAATTTAAAGACGAATCGGAAGAACTGGCATGAAAAAAGTGGTTTTGATTGAAGACTCCAAAACGCTGGCCGGAGCCCTGACGGGCGCGCTGGAACTGGAAGGCGTGCAGACCGTCTGGGCGGCCGACGGCGTGCAGGGTGTGGCGGCGGCGCGCAAAGAAAAGCCGGATTTGATTTTGCTGGATTTAATGCTGCCCAAGCTCAGCGGTTTTGAAGTGTGCAAAATGCTGAAAACCAATGACTTGACCTGGCGCATTCCGGTAGTCATTATGTCCACGCTGACCGACCCCGAAAGCCGCGACCGCGCCAAAGAAGCGGGGGCGGATTATTTTATTGCCAAACCCTATGACCTGGCCGCCACGCTGGCCGAAATTAAAAAATACCTCAAAATATAAGGATACTATGCCCGCTAAAAAAATCAACACCGAAAAACTGCAGGCCCTGCTGGATGAAAAACCGTCCTTGGTACTGGCCGCTTTAAAAAACAAAAAGAATTTGGACGCGGGGGCTTTGTTCCTGCTGGGCGAAGCGCACCGCCTGCTGGGCTCTTTCCGCCCCGCCATTGAAACCTATGCCAAGGCGCTCAAAGTCACGTTAAACGCCGAGGAGCGCATGGATATTCTGCTGGCCATGGCCGCGTGCTACCGCACGTTGGGCGTTTCTTCGGCGGCGTATGAACTGGCCGATGACGCGCTGAACATGGCCAAAGAAATGGAATATGACGAATACGTCGTGCGCGCCATGCAGGAAATGGGCATGGCCCTGCGCGCCTGGGGCCGCTTGGACGAAGCGTTGGATCTGCTGGACGCGGTGCTTTCGGCCTATACGCAGCAGAAAGACTGGGCCGGCATGAGCTTTATTTGCTGGGCCAAAGGCGGCATTTACCGCTTAAAAGGCCTGCTGGCCGAAGGCATAGCGCAGTTTAAACTGGCGGCCAAATACGCCAAAAAATCCGGCGATGACATTACCCTGGCCTACGCCTACTGCGGGCTGGCCGGCATCAGCCGCATTGCCGGTAAAATTGACGACTGCGTAAAAAATTATAAACTGGCCGAAAAAATTTTTAATAAAACAGAAGATTTGTTTGGCAAGGCCTACACCAACTGCGGCATGGCCAACGGCTTGCGCCAGCAGGGGAAATACGACGAGGCCCTGCGCCACTATAACAAGGCCGACGCGCTGTACAGCGGTATCGGCGACAAGGTGGATTTGGGCTTTGTCAAATGGGGCCGCGCCGATATTTTAAAACGCCGCAACAAGCTGCCGCAGGCATTGGCTGACCTGGAAGCCGCGCGCGATTTGTTTGACAACTCCGACGAAGTGCGCGGGCAGATTTTAACCAAGTTGGCCCTGGCGCAGGTGCTGTATGCCCTGGGGCGCACGGACGAGGCCGAGACCCTGTACGATCAGGGGGTGGCCCAGGCCCGCGCCGAAGGACTGCATACCTATTTGGAAAGTTTTACCTGATACCTTTCCAAGTAATTAAAACCCCCGCATCTGTTTACAGATGCGGGGGTTTTGCTTTGCTGCGGCCGTGCGCTGAACACGGGGAGTATTATTGTAAGAAAAGGGACATTGGGATTAAGTCCGCTCTCATCCTCCGCGACAGGAACCAGCATTATAGCGGGAAGCGGGATAGGAACGGGTGTATTGGAGTTTTCGCATGATTTGGCGGTAACGTCTATTAGTTCCAGCCGTTTGGCTAAAGCGCGAGCGATGAATGAAGCGCAGCTGAACAGCTTGAACATGTACGGGCATGCGTTCCCGGCATGTGACGCTAAAAACCATGAGATAAGCTGGAAGAGTCTGACGCTGGGGAAGAAGAGCGGGGTGTTCCTGGTGTGCGGGGCGGGGGAAGAAGTGGAGGAAAACTGCGAGCAGAATCCAAACCAGAAGAAATGCTGCACGGGCAGCAATGTGTTTTGGGATGGATCGCAGTGTATGCGCCGTTGTGTGTCAACCGGAGAATATAAACGGGAATTTAATAACTGGGACAGCCGCCGCGGCGGATTTTCCGGACGATGGACCAGCGGGGTGGATTACTGCTACGGTACTTGTCCCAATCTGCAGAGAGTTGCTTCCGAATCTGGGGCAAGTAAACAATGCGAAGGACGTGGCACCTGGTATTCTCGTGAAACTGTATACAGCGACACTTACTTAACCTGTGAATATGAAGATTTGGGGGATGATTTCAGCGGAAGCTATGAGTGCTGGTTTGCCAATCCTTACAAAGATCCGGATGCGGACTGTGTAGCCGGCGTAATGAGATGTACGCGGGAAAAATCCGAATGGACCTGCCCTGCCACTCAGACTTGCGGCACTACCAAAAATTCTTGTCTGTAACAGGAGATATCCGCTCCGGCAGAAAAGACCCCGCCTCCCGGCGGGGTTTTTGATGCCAAATTATTGTATACGCGCTAATAAAGCCGGAAGGCCGGCGCGGAGCGGTTCAGCTGCCCCTTTCCGAGGAATGCTGGCAGTTGATGCAATAGCGCGCAAAGGGCAGGGCCTTAATGCGTTTTTTGGGAATGGGCTGGCGACACAGCTCACAGCGGCCGTAAATGCCCTTTTCAATTTTGCGCAGGGCGGCTTCAATCTGGCCGATGGTGTTGTGGGAATTGCCCGAAAGTTCAAATAAAATTTCTTTGTCCAGGCTTTGGCTGGCGGCGTCTATGGGGTCGCCCACTTCGGCTTCGGGCATATCCATATTTTTCTTTTCTTTCAGACGTTTTTCCGCGTCGGCTTTAAGCTCTTCCAAATGTTTTTTAATCTCTTTTATTTCGGCCGCGGTCAGGGCGTCCTTGCTGTTCTTCTTGGTTACCATACGGCTGCTCCTTCAATAAATAAAAATCGGTCGGCTGCGTTTTGCGCGCCGTTTGATTAATGTAGCAAATACACCCCAGACAATGCAAGAGGCTTTGTAATTGTTATAATAAAGATATTTATAAAAACGGAGCGTAGCCGTAGATGAAAAACATATTTAAAACGCCGCTGAAAGAACTGGTTTTTAAAAATTCCCTGGTGGTAAGCTACCGCCGCATGTGGCCTTATATCAAACCGTATTGGTTCCGCGCTTTGCTGGGCGTGGCGCTGGCGGTGCCCGTGGGGGCGCTGGATTCGGTGGTGGCGCTGTTTTTGAAGCCTTACACCGATGACGTGCTGGTCTCCAAAAACGCCACTTTTGCTTCGTATGTGCCGCTGCTCATTATCGGCTTTGTATTGCTGCAAAGCATACTCAATTACAGCGTAAAATATCTGACCACCTGGGTGGGCAATAAAATTACGCTGGACGTACGCAAAAAACTCTTTGCCAAGCTGATGTCGCTCAATACGGCGTTTTTTGACGATACGGACTCCGGCTTTGTTATGATGCGTTTTAACAACGACGCTGATACGGCCTGTAATGGCTTAATTAATCATGTGCGTTTGATTATTTCCAAAGTGTTTTCTTCGCTGGCGCTGGTGTGCGTGCTGTTTTACAATTCCTGGCAGCTGACCATTATTGCCGTTACGGCGGTGTTGGTGGCCTTTGTGCCCATATACATCGTGCGCCGTAAAATGGAAGAACTGGTGCGCGGTACGGTGCAGGTAGGGGCGGTGGCCATGAAGGCGTATAATGAGGCTTTCAGCGGCAACCGCACCATTGCCGCGTATAATTTACAGAAAGAGCAGCAAAATTCTTTTAATGATTTAATGGGACGTATTTTTAACCTGAACATGGGCATTGTCAAACACACGGGCTGGCTGTCCCCGGTCATGCACTTTATTATTTCGCTGGGGCTGGCGTTTGTGATTTGGCAGAGCAGCTCGCTGATCGTCCGGGGGACGATTACCAGCGGCAATTTTACCTCTTTTGTCGCCGCGCTTCTGCTGCTGTATACGCCGCTGAAAACGGTGGGGGACGATTATGTGGATATTAAAAAAGCCCTGCTGGCCATTGAGCGTATTTTTGAAATCTTTGCGTTAAAGCCTGCCATTAAGGACGCCAAAAACGCCAAAGTCCTGACGGGCCTGAACAAAGAAATCAAATTTGAAAACGTCAGCTTTGCGTATAAAGAAGGCGTGGACGTGCTTAAAGACATTAATTTGACCGTCCCCGTCGGCAGTACGCTGGCGCTGGTGGGCAATTCCGGCGGAGGCAAAAGCACGCTGGTTAATCTGCTGCCGCGTTTTTATGACGTGACGCGCGGACGTATTACCTTTGACGGGCAGGATATACGGGATTTTACCCTGGCTTCCCTGCGTGACCAAATTGCCGTGGTGTTCCAGGATAATTTCCTGTTTTCCGGCACCATACGCGACAATATTTTAATCGGTCGCCGCGGGGCGACGGAGGAAGACTTGCGTCATGCGGTGGAAAACGCCCACCTGGAAGAATTTATCGCCACGCTCAAAGACGGCCTGGATACGGAACTGGGCGAGCGCGGCATGACGCTGTCCGGCGGGCAGCGCCAGCGCGTGGCCATTGCGCGCGCATTTATACGCAATGCGCCGGTGGTGGTGCTGGACGAGGCTACCAGCGCGCTGGACAATAAGTCCGAGGCGATTGTGCAAAAAGCCCTGGACAACCTGATGAAAAACCGCACGGTGTTTGTGATTGCGCACCGTCTGTCCACGGTGATCAACGCCGATAAAATCGTGGTGCTTAACGGAGGGGAAATCGTGGAGGCCGGCACGCACGAAGAACTGCTGGCCCTGGAGGACGGTGCGTATAAGGCATTGTATAACGCGCAGTTTAAGCACCGCAAATAACCCTCAAAAGGTATTTTCTGACGCGGGGCAAAATTTATTTTGCCCCGCTTTTTGTGTGTAAAAATACATTCGGCAGAGCCATTTAAGGCAAGCGAAAGCGGAGGAGATGCTGAATAAAAACACTTCAGCATGACGGCATAAAAACAAAGTCATTCCGAAACGTTGTTATTCAGAATCCCAAGCCTGTTATTTTTTTATTGTGTTAACCCGAGCGTGTTGGCGGGAGTTTTCCAATAAAAAACACCCCGCTTGTGCGGGGTGTTGTCTTGTAGGGTGTGTTAATAACGATACGTTACCAGCCCGCTGCGCAGTTTGGGCTCAAACCAGGTGGATTTGGGCGGCATAATCAGGCGGGCGTCGGCCACTTTCATCAGTTCTTCCATGGAAGTGGGGAACATGGCAAAAGCCACGGCGTATTCGCCGCCGTTTACGCGTTTTTCCAGCTCTTTGAGCCCGCGTATGCCGCCTACGAAGTTGATGCGCTTGTCCGTGCGCGGGTCCCCTATGCCCAGCACGGGAGAAAGCAGATTGTTTTG
>DWVB01000047.1 GCA_019120455.1 Candidatus Avelusimicrobium excrementipullorum | reverse complement strand
CCGCCACCGGCCGTACCACCCGCGTGTTGTCCGACGGAAGCGCCGTCTCTATCCGAGGTTTGTACCCCTTCAACATCGCCCGTATGCGCGCACTCCGCTCTGACGTTCGTCGCCCCCCCTCCACTGCCTGTGCGTATGAAGGACTAATGGAGGTGAAGAGTATAACAGCTGATAATAAAACCGATAATATTTTAGTCATAAGGGGTCCTCTTGCTTATATTCTGCGCTTTTGACGGCATAAAGAACAGGGCCAAAAGTCCTATTTTGTTTTGACTTTTGGCCCCAGGTCCAATAAAAGAAATTTTGTTTGGATTGTACGTCAGGTATGGCAAATTTATGACTGCGGCTGGATAAAACAACGGAGTAACGGAGCCCTGAAACGGGTTCCTTTATAAAAACGGCCTTACGCCCTGCCAGCGACCGTACGGCGTCTTCCGGCAGGCCCCAACGCGTACTCTTGTGTTGTGCGTAGGCCATAACCACTGCTCCTTTTGTCCATCTCCGTTTATATTATAGAAAAAGCAAGCAGGAACCGGCAAATAAAAAAAGGCCCATATTTTTATGGGCCAAAAGTCCTAGGCTCTGACGTGATTTTAAAAAAATACAACGGAAGGATATTTTTCTTTGAGTTTGCGCTGCACCGCCTGCGGCACCCATTGCGCCGGTACGCGGCCGCAGACGCAGGCCGCTTTCAAAGCCGAAGAACTGACGTCCTGCCAGGCAGGGTCACAGGGCAGCAGTATGGTTTGCAACTGCGGATAAAACACGCGGCTTAAGCGGTGATTTTCCAATTCAAATTCCGCGTCGCGTCCGTTGCGCACCCCGCGCACGCAGCAAGTAAGGCCCTGCGCATGCATATAATCGGCCAACAGCCCTTCATAACTGTCCACGCGCACGCAGGCCAGGTTGGCTTCCTCCGCCGCCGCGTTAATCATTTCCGCCCGTTCGGCCACGGAAAACAACGGAGTTTTAGTGGGGTTTACCAGCAAAAGAACCACCACCTCATCAAACAGTTTGCGGGCGGATTTTAATACGGACAGATGCCCGCAGGTAAACGGGTCAAATGTGCCCTGATAAACGGCGGTTTTCGGTTTCATATGTAACTCCGTTTTAGGAAAGCCTTTATATTATGGTATCATAAATTTAATGAATAAAAACCCGCTTGGCCAAGAAATTTATTTCAAACGCACGCGCCCGCAGACGCCGGACGTGCGCGGGGAATATTTCCGCGACCAGACCAAAATCATTCATTCACTGCCGTTCCGGCGGCTGAAACATAAAACGCAGGTGTTTTTCGCGCCGGACAATGACCACATTTGCACGCGCATAGAACATGTACTGCATGTAGCCACCATTGCCGCGGCTATCTGCCGCGGGCTCAACCAAAGCGGCAACTGGCAGCTGGACCAGGACCTGGCCTATGCCGTCGGCCTAGGGCATGATATCGGACACGCCCCGTTCGGACACGAGGGGGAACGCGCCCTGGCGGCCTGTATTGCGCCGCGGCCGTTTCTGCACGAAGTAAACAGCTACCGCGTGGTGGAACATTTGGCCAATTACGGCGAAGGACTGAACCTGACCTATGCCGTCAAAGACGGTATTTTGTGCCACTGCGGGGAAGATTTCACTACCAAAGAATTGCGCCCCGCGCAAACCCCCAATGACCTGGAAGCCATACAAAGCCGTCGCTGCCTGCCCACCACCTACGAAGGCTGTATTGTGCGTGTGGCGGACAAAATAGCTTATTTGGGGCGGGATATAGAGGACGCCGTCAAGGCAGGCCTGATCACCCCCGAAGACATCCCGCTTATCGTGCAAAAGGAAATCGGCACCTCCAACGGGGAAATCATCAACACCCTGACGCTGGATTTGATAGACCAGTCCAAAGACAAAGACTATATCGGCTTTTCTCCGGAAAAAACGGATATCATTTCCGAACTGCGCAAATTTAATTATGAGCGCATTTACCACAACGAGCAAATGCGCCAGCGCAAAGAAACCATAGATAAATGTATTGCGGATTTGTTTGATTATTTCCGCACGATTTTTGAGCGGTATAAATTTGATTATGCCGCCTATGAGCATGAGGGCAAACAAACAGCCACCAGCTTTGCCAATTACATGGCTTCCATGACCAAAGCCTACCATGAAGACGCCAGCCTGCGCGACGTGATTATTACCGATTACATCGCAGGCATGACCGATTCCTATGCGTTAAGCGTAATGGAAGACGTGATACTGCCCAATTCCATCAAATTTTTCAGCTGACCCGCACGCAAAAGCTCCGTTTGACATGGAGCTGGCTCCACCCTGTATAATAAATATCCCCCGGCAAAGCCGGGGGTTTTTCACATAGGGGCCCTGCCCCTCCTTACTAGCCACGCGTGTAACGCGTCTCAACTGCCTGTCACCCGCGTTTTCTTGCGCTGTTTGCCTTCCCAGGGGCTTTTATCAAATGGCAGCTGGGCTCCCAATTTGTCCTCTCTCAGCTGATTTTTGATATATTCCGCTATCTTTACCTTATTCTTCCCTACCGTATCTACATAATACCCTCTGCACCAAAATTCCCGGTTCTTATACTTGTACTGCATATTCTTCCATCGCTCATATATGAGCAAACTGCTCTTCCCCTTTATATATCCCATAACACTGCCTACACTATATTTCGGCGGTATTGATAATAACATGTGGATATGATCAGGGCATACTTCCGCCTCTACTATCTCTACCCCTTTCCACTCGCATAATTTGCGTAGGATTTTCCCTATCTCCACTCTCTTATCACGGTAAAACACTTGCCGACGATATTTCGGCGCAAATACGATATGATACTTGCAGTTCCAACTTGTATGTGATAATTTATTTAAGTCATTGGTCATAACAATGACCTCCTTTTGTTAAATTGCCTGCTGTCACAGGCAATTTATTGTACAAAAGGAGTTTTTTTGTCTTGGGGAACGGTAAAACCTTACTGAACCACCGCCCTAGCCGGTGGTTTTCGGCAGACAACAAAAAAGGCTCCGTTGTTAAACGGAGCCTTTTAAATGGAGCGGGCGAAGGGAATCGAACCCTCGTCTCAACCTTGGCAAGGTCGTGTTCTACCATTGAACCACGCCCGCATAAATCTTTGCCGTATAAAAATTATAGCAAATTTTATTTTAAAAGTGTAGCCGAAATATCTTTTAGGTACACATTTTCCGTCACGGCTTTGCGCACGGCGGCGTTTTTCTTCAGCGCGGCCAGCGCGGGACTGGCATTAATCAGTTTGGCCGCTTCGGCGGGGCGGTCCCTGTAATATTTGACGGCTTTGCTGATAAGCAAATGCGCAAACAGCCGGCTGCCGGCCAGCGCGCTGACCACCTCCGGCGAGGCCAGCGCCTGCTGTACGGTTCCGTCAGAAAAAAAGGCGTTTAATTTTGCCTGGTTTGCAGCCAGCGCGGCCAGCGCGGCGGGATCTTCCAGCAGCGGCGCCACATCGGGGCGCCTTAAAAATCCGTCCACGGTGGACTGCTGGTTAAACAGATAACGCAGCAAGTCCGGATCGCTGATATTGGAGGACACGTTAATGGTCAGCGCATACGGCGCTTCGCCGATAATTTCATAACGTTTAGGCGTCATGGCGCGGTAATTGTAGCGGCTGATGACCGGCAGCGTGGTGCCCAGTTCCGGCACGATGACGTTGCGGTCCTGCCCTTCGGACACCTGCACATAGCGCCGTCCGGCGGAAGGGTCATACTCCGCGTCCACGGCCAGGCCCTTTAACACGGCGGGGTCCAGCGCGGAGGCAATATTGTCTGCGCGTTTTTGGGCCGAAGAGATCAAAAACAGCGTAATCAGCACCAATGCCAACACACCGCCCGCGGCCAATGCGGACAGACGCTTGGTTTTGTTTTGGGGCTCCGCGGCCTGCGGCTCCGCTCCTTGCTGTTTGGCCGCATTTTTACGAAACTTTTTAGGATTGCGCAGCAGCGCCATGAGTCTTTCTTTATCCATACCGATATTGTAACAAATAAACTCCGCCCGCGCGCAAGGGCGGCGGCGCGGCGCGCGCCGGATTTGCTATAGTAAATATATGAAATCATACACCGAATATCTGACCGTTTGCACGGACAAACGCTACGACATCGTCAACATTACCCCGCAGGTGGAAGCCGCACTGGACAAAAGCGGCATACGCGAGGGCCTGTGCCTGGTAAATTCCATGCATATTACTTCCTCGGTTTTTATCAATGACAACGAACGCGGGCTGCATGCCGATTTTTTGAAATGGACGGAAAAGCTGGCCCCGTACGGCGTGGATAAATATCAGCACAATTTAACAGGCGAGGACAACGGCGACGCCCATTTAAAACGCACGCTGCTGGGCCGCGAAGTGGTGGTGGCCGTAACGGACGGACGGCTGGATTTCGGCCCGTGGGAAACCATATTCTACGGGGAATTTGACGGTCAGCGCAGCAAACGCATTTTAATTAAAATTATCGGGGAATAACTATGAAAAAAACCATCTTTTACCATGATACGGACTGCGGCAACGTGGTCTATTACGCCAATTATTTAAAATTCTTTGAGGAAGCCCGCACGCTGTATATGGCCGAAAAAGGCTTCTCCGTGCCGGCCCTGATGCAAAAAGGGCTGTATTTCGTGGTGGCGCGCCAGGAAGTGGAATATAAATATCCCGTACGCTATGCAGACGTTATAGACGTCAGCACCAAAGTGCTGGAAATTTCGGATATTAAAATTGTATTTGAAAATATCATCACCAACCAAAACGGCCGCCTGTGCACCAAAGGCAAAACCACGCTGGTATGCGTGGACAAAAACGGGGTGCCCACCTCCATGGGGGCGGACGTAAAACAGGCCATGACGCTTTAAAAGCACTGGAAGGCCGGGGCTTTTATCAAGGGGGCTGCCGCACTCCCTTTGGCATGTGCGTCCTGCACTCCACGGCCATTTTTGAAAAACCACATAAAACCGCCTCCGGACAAGGCGGTTTTTTATATAATAACGGTTTAAATAAAACTTGGGAGGCCCTTATGCAGCCGCGCAGCGCACAGGAACAGGAAACCATCAAACAAATTTTAGACTTGACCAGACGCAACAATATTCAAATCATCAAACTGTGGTTTGTGGATATTTTGGGCAATCTAAAGTCCCTGTCGCTGTCCCACCGCGAATTTGAATACGCCATGAACGAAGGCATGGGGTTTGACGGCTCCTCGGTGGAAGGGTTTGCGCGCATTTATGAATCGGACCTGGTGGCCCTGCCGGATTTGGACACGTTCCAAATGTTCCCTCCGGAACTGACCGGAGCCCCTATTGCGCGCTTTTTCTGCGACATTAAGACCGCGGACGGCAAACAGTTTGAAGGGGATCCGCGCTACATCCTCAAAAAGAACCTGGCCGCCATGCGCCAGGCCGGTTTTGACGCGTTTATGGTCGGCCCGGAATTGGAATACTTTTATTTTAAAGATAACAAACACCCCGAAACGCTGGACTGCGGCGGTTATTTTGACACCATCCCGCTGGACTCCTCTTACGCCATCCGCCGGCAAACCATGCTGATGCTGGAGAAACTGGGCATTCATGTGGAATATTCCCATCATGAGGTCGCGCCGTCCCAGCACGAAATAGACCTGCGTTATGACGAAGCCATGAAAATGGCCGACCAGGTGATCACTTACAAAACCGTCGTCAAGCAAATCGCCGCGGCCAACGGCGTATACGCTTCCTTTATGCCAAAGCCCATTGCCGGCATTAACGGCAACGGCATGCATGTACATCAGTCTTTGTTTGCCAACGGGGAAAACCAGTTCTTTGACGCCAACGACCCGCTGTATCTGTCCCAGACCGCCAAACATTACATCGCGGGGATTTTGACGCATGTCAACGAAATCTGCTCCGTAACCAACCAATGGGTCAACTCTTACAAACGCCTCGTGCCGGGGTATGAAGCGCCCTCTTATATTGCCTGGGGCCGCAAAAACCGCAGCGCGCTGGTGCGCATTCCGCAGGCCAAAGCCGGCAAGCCCGCCGCCACGCGCATAGAGTGCCGCTTCCCCGATCCGGCCTGCAACCCTTATCTGGCTTTTGCGGTCATGCTGGGAGCGGGCCTGGACGGCATTGCCCAAAAACTGCCCGTGCCGGCCATGACGGAAGAAAATATCTTCCACATGACCCCGCAGGAGCGCGAAAAACGCGGCATCGGCACTTTGCCGGCGTATTTGTACGAAGCGGTCAACGAAACGCGCCGCTCCGGGCTGGTACGCAAAATATTGGGCGAACATACGTTTGAAAAGTTTATCGCCAATAAAGACATTGAATGGGACCAGTACCGCTGCCACGTATCCAGCTATGAGCTGGAAAAATACCTCTCCGTGCTGTAATCGTGCCACGCAGCTTTGCCAAAGCCCCGCCCGCAGGCGGGGCTTTTAAAATCTGACACGCTGACTTAAATTTTGCCGCCAATACCCAATAATAAAGTAAAATATAACTACGTATGACCTTACAGGAATTTAAAGAACTTTGCGCCCAAATTGAGCGCGAATATACTGACAAAATCGCTTCCGCCTCCGCTTTGGAGTCCGTGGAAGAACTGCGCGTAGCCGCCCTGGGGCGCAAAGGCGCGCTGACCGAACTTTTGAAAAATCTGAAAGATTTTTC
>DWVB01000046.1 GCA_019120455.1 Candidatus Avelusimicrobium excrementipullorum | reverse complement strand
CGTGCATCCAGCGTTTGATCTTGCCCGTCATGACCCACATAATCACGCCGAACAGTATGGACAAACCCGCCGGTACGGAGAACAGCGTAGTCAGGCTCCAGGATTCGTAGTAGCTGGCCAGCCAGCCTGCCAGCAGGTTGCCGCCGAAGCTGGCCATCAGCCAAATGCCCATAAACAGCGACATAAATTTGGCCGGTGCCAGTTTGGACACCATGGACAGACCCACGGGGGAGAGGCACAACTCACCCATTGTGCAGAACATATAGGTCAGTACCAGCCAAATGGCGCTGACGGGGCCGTTGGCCGCGTACAAGCTTGCGCCGATGACAATGGCCGTAAAACCGATACCTTGTAAGAACAAGCCCCAGCCGAATTTGGTGGGAATAGTCGGGTTTTTATCCCCCAAGCGCAGCCACAGTTTGGCGAAAAGCGGCGCAAACAGGACCACAAAAATGGGGTTGACTGCCTGGAAATAAGACGCTTTGAGCGTAATCTCGCCGATAAACGGCAGAACAGGGTGCAGGTTCGTTGCCTCTTTGGCAAAGAAGTTCAGGGACGTGCCGGCCTGCTCAAAGAACGCAAAGAAGAACACGGCGAAAAATACAAAGGTAAAGATTGCTTTGATTTTGTCCCATTCTTCGGAAGTAAGCGGTTTGTTGGCCGCTTCGGCGCGTGCTTTTTCGGTGGCATCGTCTATATCTCCGCTTTTGGTAACGGGTTTGAGTCCGATGTGTCCCAAGTATTTATTTTGGGAAACCAAATACCAGATCAGACCGATAATCATACCGGTGCCCGCTGCCATAAAGCCGTATTTCCATTTATAGGCTTCCAGCGCGTTCATGGGGTCGTGCGGCTCACCCAAAAATCCGCAGATGAAAGGCGCAAAGAAAGCGCCCAGGTTAATACCCATGTAGAAAATGGTAAAACCGCCGTCTCTGCGGGGGTCGTTGGGTTCGTATAATTCGCCGACGATGCTGGAAATATTGGGCTTAAAGAAACCGTTGCCGATAATAATCAGCACCAGACCGGTGCCCAGCGCCAGCTGCGGCGGGATAATTTCATACGAGGCCAGCACAAACTGCCCCAGCGCCATTAAAATAGCGCCGATGGTGATGGAGTGGCGTTTGCCGATGTATCTGTCGGCCAGGTAACCGCCCAGAACGGGGGTCAGGTATACCAGCGCGGTAAACATACCGTATATTTTGCTGGAGGTGGCCTTGCTGAAACCGATGACGGTGCTGATCATAAACAGCGAAAGCAGCGCCCGCATGCCATAATAGTTAAAACGTTCCCACATTTCAACCATAAAAAGCATATACAACGCTTTCGGTTGGCCTTTTTTGGTTACATTATGTTTGACTTCTTCATCAGTCATCTTTTATCCTCACTGTGTCATCACAAAACAAAGGGTACTCTTTATTCTACAAAAAATCGGGTAAAGAAGGATGGAGAAATTTTACAGACCGGCAGGCAGCGCGTAGGACAGCGCTTCCTGAATCAACAGAAAGGAGCGGTAAAGCGCATAGATAAAATAAGCGGAAAACAGAACGATAGCCGCGGTCCAGCCCCACTTGGCGCGCAGGCTTAATTTATGGGACAGCCACAGAGAAATTAAAGAAAAAGGCCCTATTATTAAGGTAAGCAGCAAGACGCCGCCGTGGTCGTACCAAAAGCCCATGCGCGGGCGCAAAGCCCTGCCGCAGTGGCGGCAGTAACAGTCGGTTTCGTCTATGGGGCGGCGGCAGCGGGGACAGGATGACATTAAATATCCTCCCCTTTGGCGCGCAGGTAACGTTTAATGCGGCTGCGGGCGTTGGCGGTTTTGGCAAATTCCAGCCAGTCGCGTTTGGGGGCGGCGTTTTTCTTGGTAATGACTTCACATACGTCGCCTGTTTTAAATACATAGTCCATGCTGACCATGCGGTTGTTTACCTTGGAGCCCATATAATGGTCGCCGATGTCGGTATGAATGGCGTAGGCAAAATCAATGGGCGTGGCTCCCTCGGGCAGCGGTTTTACGTCCGCCTGCGGCGTAAACACAAATACCTGCTGCAAATTAATATCGGTTTGAAACCCTTCCAGAAATTCGCGCGGGGCGGTCAAATCGCGCTGCCATTCAATCCACTGGCGTATCCAGTTTATTTTTTCGTCAAAGTTTTTGTCTTTTTTGCCCGCGCCGAGTTTGTATCTCCAGTGCGCGGCGATACCGTATTCGCAGGTGCGGTGCATTTCCTCGGTGCGGATTTGTATTTCCACAATGTCGCCGGTGGGCACCAGCACGGTGGTGTGTATGCTCTGGTACATATTGGCCTTGGGCGTGGCGATATAATCGGTAAACGTGCCGGCCAGCGGTTTAAAGCGCGAATGCACAATGCCCAGCGCTTTGTAACAGTCCGCCACTGTTTTGGTAATAATGCGCACGCCCAGCGAGTCTTGTATTTCATTAAACGTCAAATGCTGTTTCTGCATTTTGCGGTAAATGGAATAATAGTTTTTGGCGCGCGAAAGCAAGCGGTAGTCCAGATTTTCTTCTTTTAAAGCCGGCTCCAGTTCTTTTTTAAAGGCATTGAGGGTCGCCTCGCGGTCGGCGGTGCGTTTTTCCACCTGCTGCACCAGGTCTTTGTATTCTTCGGGATATAAATATTTAAAAGCCAGGTCTTCCAGCTCGGTTTTGATGGTAAACATTCCCAGGCGCTGGGCCAGCGGAGCGTAAAGGGTCAGGGTTTCGTAAGATTTGAATTTTTGTTTTTCCGGCGGCATGACGTCCATGGTGCGCATGTTGTGCGTGCGGTCGGCCAGTTTAATCAGGATAACGCGCACGTCTTCGGCTACGGCCACCAGCATTTTACGCCAGTTTTCCACGGTTTCCTCGTCGGTGGAGGAAAACTTTAAATCGCTGATTTTCGTAACGCCCTGCACCATGTGGGCCACTTCTTTGTTAAATTCTTTTTTCAGTTCTTCGGCGGTGACGCCCGTGTCTTCCACCGTGTCGTGCAGCAGGCCGGCGCAAATGGTTTCTTCGTCCATTTTAAAATCCAGCAGGATTTGCGCCACCGCGCAGCAGTGGTTGAAATACGGCTCTCCGGTTTCGCGTTTTTGGTCTTTGTGGGCGTTTTGGGCAAAGCGGTAGGCTTTCTCCAACATGGCCGTGTCGGCGTTGGGGTTGTATTCTTTAAATTGCGCTACCAGTTCGCTCAGCTGCATAAATTATTTTTTAACCATATCACCCAATATTTCTTTGGCCGCGCGGGCCGCCACGCCTTTTTCGCCCAAAGAGGCGCGCAGTTTTAACAGTTCGGCGCGCTGGGCGGCCAGTTTAGCCGGATTTTGGAACATGGCCATGGTTTCCGCTGCCAGGGCGCGGGCGGTGGCGTCGCCTTGTATCAGCTCTTTGACCACCTGTTTGCCCGCCAGCAGATTAACCAGCGAAATATAGGGCACTTTAATCACCATTTTGGCTATTTGGTACGTCGGCCAGAACAGTTTGTACGCCACCACCATGGGTACGCCCAACAGCGCGTTTTCCAGCGTGGCGGTGCCGGAGCAGGCCAGCAGAAAATCCATCTGGCTTCTCATTTCATAATTTTTGTCTTTGACGATATGAAAGTTCGGGTGCGGTTCCTCGCCGATGAGGTTTAAAATGACTTTTTCGTCGCGGTCCGGCAGCAGGAACAAATAAGCCTGCGTATAGGGGAACTCTTTGAGCACCTGTTTAAAAGCCTGGTAAAATACCGGCGTCAGGCGGCTGATTTCCCCCATGCGGCTGCCGGGCAAAAGGCCCAGCTTCCAGGCTTTGTCTTTGCCGGCGGACATATCGGCCGTATGCGGGCGTGGGTCGGGCATAATGTCCAAAAGCGGGTTGCCTAAAAATACGGCATTGCCGCCGAATTTTTTGTGGAAGTCCGCTTCAAAGGGATAGATAACAAACATTTTTTTGGTCAAGCGTGCCAGTTGTTTGGCGCGGTACTGGCGGCTGGCCCATACCTGCGGGGTGACGTAATAATAGGCCGGTATGCCGCGGTGCGCCGCCATGCCCAGCACCTGATGGTTAAATCCGTAAAAGTCCACCACAATCAAAGCGGACGGATTTTGCGTTTCCATATACGCGCGGATTTTTTTCATCAGTTCCAGCCACAGCGGCATTTTTTTCAGCGGCTCAATAAACCCGCTGGCGCCCTGGGAAGCCAAATCATACAAAAATACGTCGGCTTCTTTTTGCATGAGCTTGCCGCCCACGGCGGTAATGCGCACATCGGGGTCGGCTTTTTTTAATTCGCGGATCAGGCCGGAAGCGTGCAGGTCGCCCGATACGTCGCCGGCGACAATCAAAATGTTTTTGGACAGGGGGGTAATGGTCGGCATATTAATCTTCCCGTTTTAAATGGCCGATGGTTTCGTCCAGCATAATTTGTGCGGCCTTGGCCACGTCATGCACCACCTGGAAAGGCTTGGGCGTGTGCAGGTGGCCGGTTTTGGGAATGTCATAGCGGGTAATCTGGTCCGTAATTTTCAGGGCCAGCTCCAGCGCTTTGCTTCCCTTCTCGCCGCTGGGGGCGGGGGTTTTGTTGGTTTTAATGCAGTCTATAAAATGCAAAATTTCAGAAGTAATGGGCAGCTGTTTCTGCACGGGGGGATAAATAACGGTCAAATCCTGCATGGATTCTATGACGGGTTTTTCTTTCTTGTAAATTTTTACCCGCGCATTCATAAAATCCACCGAGATATACGCGTCCTGCTGGAACAGGTGCATAAAGCGTGCGCGTTCAAAGCTGGCGCGGCTGGCGGTCAGGTCGGCCAGCGCCCCGTTGGCAAAGCGTATGCGCACATTGGCGATGTCTTCATGATGGGAAAATACGCTCAGCCCCGTGGCGTCAATGCTTTCCACCTCGCTGGGCACCAGCGTCAGCAGCAGGTCCAAATCGTGTATCATCAGGTCCAGCACCACCCCGATGTTGGACATGCGTGCGTCATAGGGCCCCAGGCGGTTCATGGTAATAAATTTCGGGTTTTCAATGTATTTGACGGCTTCCACCACGGCGGGATTAAAACGTTCCACATGGCCCACCTGCAGCACCAGGCCGTGCAGTTTGGCGGTGCGGATGAGGTCGCGCGCCTGGTCCAGCGTGGTGGCGATGGGCTTTTCCACCAGCGTATGTACGCCGTGTTCCAGGCAGTACATGCCGATCTGGTGGTGCAAATGCGTCGGCGCGGCCACAATAACCGCGTCCACCTGGCCGACCAGTTCTTCCATTTTGGAATACGGCGTGGCGTTGTACTGCCAGGCCAGCTTTTGAGCGCGCATCAGGTCGGGGTCGCAAACGCCGACCAGCGTGACGCCTTTCATTTTGGATAAAGTGCGCGTGTGGAAAGTGCCGATTTTTCCGGCGCCGATGACGCCGAATTTCAGGGTATTTTCATCTGCCATAGGGGGATACCTCTCTGTATTTATTTTATTATATCATATGGTCCGCGGCCGGCGCGGCTTTCGCGCGTACGCGCGCGAGATTTATAAGGTATAATATGCGTATGGAACAGACACTGATTTTAATTAAGCCCGATGCCATAGAGAAAAGGCTGACGGGCATTATCCTTTCCCGCTTTGAGGCTTTGGGGCTGGAAATAGCCGCGGCCAAAGTGGTGCGCGCCAGCGAGGAACTGCTGCGCGAGCATTACGCCAATCTGAAAGGCACGCCGTTTGTGGACGGCGTGGTGAAATTTATGATGGGCGATTATAATCATTTGCCCGACCACCGAATTTATGCTTTTGTGCTGCGCGGGGAAAACGCCGTTTCGCGCGTGCGCGCCGCGTTGGGCGCCACCAACCCCGAAAAAGCCGAGCCGTGGACGCTGCGCGGCCAGTTTGGCTGTATTAAAGACGGAGTCATGCAGAACGCCGTGCACGCTTCCGGCACGCCGCAGGAAGCGGAGCGGGAAATTGCCTTGTGGTTTAAACCCGAAGAAGTGTTGCCATGAAAAAATATGTTTTCTTTATTTTTGCCGTTTTGTTTTGCCTGCCTGCCCTGCAGGCGCAGGTAAAAGGCACTGCCGCCGTATTGCGCACGCAGGACGGATGGGAAATATCCGCCGTTTACCAGCCCGCCGAAGCGGAAAAACCGACGGTGCTTTTGTTGCATGACGTCGGTAAGAACAAAAATGAATTTACGACGTTTTCCGGCAAACTGGCAGACAACGGTATCGGCTATCTGGCGCTGGATTTGCGCGGTCACGGGGCGAGTGTTAATTTAGGCTTGTATGAGGATTTTGCCAAAGAAGGCGTGGACAATGATTACAACAAAATGACGCGCGACGTAGACGCAGCTATGGCGTTTTTGAAAGAAAAGAACGTGCCGGAAGAAAATATTGTTTTGGTGGGCGCGGGTATGGGGGCCAATGTGGCGGCCAAAGCGTCCAGTTTGTGGCCGTCCGTCAGCGGGGTGGCGCTGATTACGCCGGTGACCAACTTCCGCGACGTGCTGACCATTCCGGCCCTGCGCGTCTATAAAGGCAATGTGTTTATCGCCGCCGCGGCAGACGACAAAAAAACCTTTTTGGAAGCCAGCCTGCTGCGCAATGTGGCGTTTTTAAGCTCGGGCGAGGGCAAAGTGGTGTTTGCCACGGCCTATGACCAAAGCGGACATGCTTTGCTGGACCGCTGGATTGCGCCGGAGCTGATACAGTGGCTGCTGACGCCGCTGCGGCCCGAGATTAAGCCGGATATATTGGATTTGACCGTTGAGCAGGACCCGTACGGCTCTTATGAGCCCGTGGCACCTTCCGCCACCGAAGAAGCATTGGTGCCGTCCGTATTGATGTAAGATAACAAACGGAGGCACAGGAGGTTTTATGAAGCCTGCCCGTATTGTTTTCCCCGGTTTTTGGTTCGGCGAAAGTGACCTCTCAGAAGCAAAGGCCCAGGCCGCGCGCGGCGTGGGCGGGTTTTGCGTATACGGCGGCACGGCCGAACAGATAAAACAGTTTACGGACGCGGTGCGGGAAGCCTCCCCCTATGACCATATGCTGATTTGCGCCGATATGGAGGAAGATTTGTCAGAGGTAGTGACGGACGCGCCGCCTCTTCCTTCCAATGCCTGCCTGGGGGCCAATAATGATACCGAAGGCGCCTACCGCAAAGGGCTTGTCAGCGCGCGCATGGCGCGCAGCGTGGGTATAGACTGGCTGCTGGCGCCGGTGGTAGATATCGGTTACCAAAGTCCGGCATTCTGCGAGGTTCCCATGTCTGTGGCACATTTGGCGGGTGACTATGTGGCCGGCGTGGCCAACGGCGGCGCGCTAAACTGCGTAAAATATTTCCCGGGCGTAAGCGGTATTTTAAAGACATTGGCGCAAATGGAAGATGCGGAATTTGTACCTTATAAACACATGTTCCGCCGCTGTGACGCCATTATGCCTTCGGATATGGTGTTTGCCAATATAGATTCTTCCAGCCGCGCCATGATGTCGGACAAAATTATAAAGGAGCTTTTAAAGAAACGACTGAATTATAAGGGCTGCGTCATCGGGGCTCCTTTGTATAAAAGCCGCATTAAGCACGAAGCGGCCGCCGCACTGAAAATGATTTCTTGCGGCGTGGAGATGATACTGGCCCCGCAAAATGCGGGTGCGGTGCTGGATGCGGTAGAAAAAGAATTTGATAAAGGTTCTATACTGGACGCATTCATACGCAGCGTATCCAGCCAGGAAATGCTGATCAGCAAAGTGCTTACCTCTGCCGCTTATTTGTTTAGTCCGAAAGAAGCCTTTGAAATGGCCAGGAACTTTAAGAAATCATAAGGGACCTTTTCACACGCAGTTTACTTCGTTTATCCATGGGCGCTGTGCCTGTGGATTTTTTTGTTTGCACAAGCAAGGATATCGCAGCGTGTATACGGACAGAATTTTAATGCGGTTGTTCGGCGTTTGAGCGGGCTTTTTAAAAGAGCTTGCATTGTTTTTTTTTTTTGATAAATTTTGCGTATGAGCAAAATTTATCAAAAAATGTATCTGACGAAAAAAAGCCGCTATCAAGGTATTTTAGGCGGCTTTATTTACAAGGTCATTCTGAGAAGTTGTAACTCAGAATCTCAACCACTTTTCATCAAACGTACCGGCTTTACACTGATAGAGCTTTTAGTCGTCGTTTTGATTATCGGTATTTTGGCGGCTATTGCTGTGCCGCAATATCAGGTCGCCGTGGATAAGAGCAGGCTTACCGGATATTTGCCTTTGGCTAAAGCTATTAAAGACGCGCAGGAAAGATATTATTTGGCCAACGGGTCTTATTCGGATCGTTTGGACGTATTAGATATAACATTTCCCGCGTCCTGTGTGGAAGTAAAGGGAAGCGGCATGCACAATGAGTTTGTATGTGATACGGATTATTTTTTTAATAATGCTTCTGGTTCTTATGCAGCAAATGGGGTATTATATGTATATTATTGCCCGGGTAAGACAAACAGCTGGAACACTTGCATCAAAGGAAATACAGAAGGATGGGGCCTTAAAATGTATTATGACCATGCCGATGAAACTGCCAATGCCGGTAAGATAATCTGCCATTCAGGCGGCGGTAAACGCGGGAACAGAGTGTGCAACAGCTGGGGCTCTTAAAAATTAAACCGCCGTCAGGCAAATGCCGTTTCGGTCGGCGGTTTCCACCACTTCTTCCAAATCCAACACCAGCGTTTTTTCCGCTTCAAAGGCCAGCAGTTTAAAGCCTGCGTCCGCCATGGCCTGCATGGTCCCTTTGCCGATGACGGGCAGATCAAAGCGGTCGTCCTGGTTTGGACGGGCCACTTTGACTACGGCCACGCAGTTTTTTTTCTCGGCGGATTTTTTATACAGTTCGCCTGCGCGGCGTATACATGCGTCGGTGCCTTCCATGCCTTCCACGGCGATGACGGCGTTTTGGCTGACGACGCAGGTCAGCCCGATGTCCAGCGCGGCCACAGCCTTGGCGGTTTTAAAGCCGTACTGTACGGCTTTTTGTTCTTCTTCGGTCGGGCGTCGGCGGGTCAGCACGCCGGCGGGCGGCATAAAATGCTCCAAGTACAGTGCGGAGCTGACAAATTCTATGCCTTCTTTTTTAAATTCTTCAATAACGCGGGAAAGGATATGCTTGGTCTGCATGGATTTGAGCGAGGCCAAAAATTTGGCCCCGCGCAAATCCGGCATGAGGTTGGAAAATATGGACGTATGCTGTACGCGTCCGGCCATCAGTACGCGGGCGACGCCGTGTTCTTTAAAGAATTTCAGCCCCGCGCCCATCTGGCCCAGGCGGAAATCTTTATACACGGTACATACGCCGCGGAAGTCCTCCTCCCGCGCGTTTCCTTTCAGCCCCGCCACGGCCACAGCCACGCCTTTTTGGGCGGCCTGGCGGGCGATGTAAACGGGCATTTTGCCTTCACCGGCAATAATGCCCAGTTTTTCATTCGTCATCGGCTTGGTTGACTTTGCGCTTGGCCGACGTAATGCCGCGTTTGGTGTTTTTGCAAAATTCCAGCATTTCTTGAACCGCGGGTATCGGATGCTCCGCTTCCAGCTGGGCAATAGCGTCTTTGAGCATCAGTTTGGAGCGGAACAGCGTTTTAAACGCGCGTTTGACGGCCATAATTTCGTCGCGCTTCATGCCCGCGCGGCGCATACCCACCACGTTCAGCCCCACCAGACGGGCGCGTTCGCCCTGGGCGGTGCAGAACGGGGGAATGTCCAGCGGCACCATGGCGCCGCCGGAAAGCATGGCCAGCTTGCCCACACGGACAAACTGGTGCACGCCCACCATGCCGGAGGTAATCACGCGGTCGTCCAAATGCACATGGCCGGCAATGCCGGTGCTGTTTGCCAAAATAATATGGTTACCCAGCTGGCAGTCGTGTGCCACATGGGAATTGGCCATCAGCAGGCAGTCGTCGCCGATACGGGTCGGATTTTCCAGGCTGGTGGAGCGGTGAATGGTCACGCATTCGCGTATTTTGTTGCGGCTGCCCATAATGACCATGCTTTGCACGCCGTTGTAAGACAAATCCTGCGGCTTAACGCCGATGGATGCGTGCGAGATGACTTCGTTGTCGTCGCCCATCACCGTGTTCTCTATTTTGCAGAACGGCCCGATGCGGTTGTTTTTGCCCATCGTCACGTTGGGTCCGATAATGGTGTAGGGCCCAATAACGGTGGACGGATCAATCTTCGCGCCCGGGTCTATAATGGCGGTGGGGTGGATGCAAGTGTCAGACATTTAGGTTTTCTCCTAATATGAACGTCAGGTAAGCCTCCGTGCAGAGTTTGCCGTTGACGTACGCTTCCGCGTAAATGCGCGAGAGCTTGCCAAGGCGCAGAATTTGCACGGGCATTTGCAAAGTGTCCCCCGGTACGACCATCCCCCGAAATTTGGCGCTTTCCACCCCCAGGAAAAGCGGCAGCCCCTTGCCGTCTTTATTGACGCGGTTCATAATCGCGCCGCCGAACGTCTGAGACATGCTTTCCAGTATCAGTACGCCGGGCATAATGGGCTTTTGCGGAAAATGGCCTTTAAAAAAATATTCATCTCCTTTTACCTGCTTAATTCCCACGCAGGTTTTGCCGTCTTCAATAATGCGGACTTCATCCACCAGCAGAAACGGCTCTCTGTGCGGGATATTATGTTTGATGTCTTCCTGGTTGAGCGTCTTTTGCACGGGCATGTCCAGCAAAGAAACCAGGGACGGGTGCTTCTCTTTCATTTCTCCTCCGAATTGGCCAGCAACAGCCGCGCGAACAGCACATTGTGTTTATGTCCGCCCATGCGGCAGGTAATTTTCAGCTTGCCCAGGCGTTTGCCCGTGAGGCTGAAATCGCCGACCAGGTCCAAAATTTTGTGCCGCACCAGCTCATCGGCGTAGCGCCGCTCGTTTAAAAATTTGTCTTTGCCTACCACGACGGCGTTTTCCAGGCTGCCGCCCTTGGCCAGGCCGTGGGCTTTTAAGAAAGCCAGCTCCTCTTCAAAGCCAAACGTCCGCGCGCGGGCAATTTGTGCAATATAATTGCCTTCGGTCAGTTCCACGGTATATTCCTGCCGGCCCACCAGCGGGTGTTTGTGCTCATAAATAAAAGTCACGGTTAATGTATCGGCCGGTTCGGCGCTGTAGGAAATAGGGCCGAAAGAATATGTCACGGGCTGTTTGAGATTTAATACGGGCACTTCGCCGGATAGTTCTTTCAGGCCGGCCTTTTGCAGGTGCTCCAAATAGACGCCCGCGGAGCCGTCCGTTACCGGCGGTTCGGGGCCGTCCATTTCCACGGTCAGGTCCGTAATACCCAGGGCATTGAGGGCGGAAAGCACATGTTCCACCGTCCACACCTCGGCGGTGTCATTTTTTAAATTGGTGCCGCGCAGGGTGGAACCCACATGGTTTAAATCCGCTTTAATGGGCAGGGAGCCCGCTATGTCCGTGCGGATAAAATGGATGCCGTCCTCGGCGGGTTTAAAGGTCATCACCGAAGGCGCGCCCGTATGCAGGCCCACGCCGCTGACGCTGACGGGTTGTAAAATGGTTTTGCGCATATTATTTTTCCACGGCCTTTTTAATTAATTTCAGTTCCTTGTAAATTTCCGGCAGTTTGCCCTGTACGGCCAAAATGCGCAGCATTTCTTTCATGGGTTTGGCCGGAGTACCGAAATAAGGCACGCCGTCCGGAATATCACACGTTACGCCGGATTGGGCGGCTATTTGCACCCCGTTGCCGATGTGCAGATGGCCGATAATGCCCACCTGTCCCGCAGCCACCACGCCGTTGCCCAGCGTAGTGGTGCCCGCAATGCCCACCTGGGAACACATAATGCAGCTTTGGCCTACTTTTACATTATGCGCAATTTGCACCAGGTTGTCCACCTTCGTATTGGCACCCACCACGGTATGGGCCAGTTTGGCGCGGTCCACGCAGGAGTTGGCCTGTATTTCCACGTCGTCTTCAATAATCACATTGCCGATTTGCGGGATTTTTTGGTGGTGGCCTTCATGGAAGATAAAACCGAACCCGTCCCCGCCGATGCGTGCGCCGGACTGCAAAATGACGCGGTTTTTCAGCACGCAGTCTTCGCGTACGGTCACCTGCGGATACAAAATGCAGTTTTGGCCGATTTGCACGCGCTTGCCGATATAGACCTGCGGGAAGATGACGGTGTTGTCGCCGATGACGGCGTCATCTTCAATTACGCTGTAAGCGCCTACGGACACATTTTTGCCCAGCGTAGCCAGCGGGCTGATGACGGCGGTGGGGTGTATACCCGGGGTGTGTTTGGGCGTTTGCGCGTCCCAGTATTGCAGCAGCTGCGTGAAGGCCCATTCGGGGTTGTCCACATATAAAAAATTGGTTTTCAGCGGCAGGGACATGTTTTTTGCCGTTTTGGGCAAAAATACCGCCCCCGTGACAAAACCGGCGGGAATGCTTACTTTTTCTATATGGCTGACGTAGCATACGCCGTCCGGTTTGGGTTCGGTTAAATCGCAAATGTGTCTGATGACAAAGTTTTCGTCTCCGTTTAATTCCGCGCCGGTAATTTCGGCCGCTTTTTTCAGCGTCAGTTCCATAGGTTCCTCCGGTAATGGTTACTTCCGGTATTTCTTGGATTTCTTGAGCGTGCTCACGAAATCGCGGGTTACGTTTACGGGCTGCTGCCCGTACAATATTTCGTCCTTGCGTACAATGGCGCCGATGTCGCGCTTTTGGGCAAAGGATTTAATTTCCGTGTAAATATCTTGCAAAATATTTTTGACTTCTTCTTTTTCCAAATTCAAAATTTCTTCGCGCGTCTGATACTTATAATTATCAATAAAAAAGTTCTTTTCGGCAATAATTTTTTTATTGGCCGCTATACGCTCCGTCACGTCTTCCAGCCGCGCGGGGGAATTGAGCGGGGAAGTGGTAATCATTTCACTGCCCGCAAAAGTCAGGCGGTTAAGCGTATTTACCAAATCCAGCCCGTCGGCGCTTTCGGGCACTTTGGGCAACAGTTCCTGGTCCGTGACAATGCGCTGGTAAAAGGGTTTTAATTCCGCTACCTGGCGCGCCAGCAAATTGTTTTCCGCTTCCAGCGCGGCAATTACTTCTTTGGCGTTGTCTACTTCTCTTTCTTTGGAGCGGATTTTTTCGTCTATCTGTTTTTTGACGGCCTGCGTGCGCGGGTGTTCGTTAAAGGCCTCGTCAATATCCACAAAGGCCACCGTCAGACATTTTTTCCGCTCCTCGGGATCTAAAGGCGGTTGCGGATCTTCTGGTGCTATGCCTTCGGCCGCCGCCGTTTGCGCGGCGGACTGGCTTTGCTTCTGCTCGTCCCATGCCTGCTGCTTGGCCTGCTCGGAAAGTTTAATATTTCCGTCGGTATCGTCGCCGCTTCCCGCATGCTGCGGGGCCTGCATGGGTTGCACGGGGGCAGCCTGCTGCACCGCCGCTTCGTCCGAAGTACGGTTTTGGGCTTTAATGGCCTCTACGACAGCCAGTTCCTCCGCCGTTAGTTCGTCTACGGACGTTTCTTCCTGTGCTGACAGAGGCACTGCCAAAAGTATTAAAACAACCCATAAAAAGGCTTTGCGCATACCATATCCTACATCATATTGGACACGTTGAAGTAGAAATGTGAGCGGTCCTCATTGTTTTTATGATTCAAACCATAGCCCCAGTCTATGCGTATGGGCAGGGACGGGGTGGTCAAGCGCAAGCCAACGCCTACGCCTGCCTTGAACTGGTTGTAATCGGGGCCGAGTGAGAACTCCACATCGTCAAAGTGATTCCACGAGTTGCCCAGGTCAAAGAACAAAGCAAACTGCGCCATGGTGCGCCGTCCTTCGCGCGCCAGCGGGAAACGCAGCTCCGCATTCATCACATAATAGGTAGTACCGCCGTATTCGGGGCCGACTTCGCCCGCGCGGTCATAACCGCGCACGGTGTCTGCGCCGCCGAGGAAGAATTTTTCATACGGGGGCACTTCGTCCGTGCGGCCGTATGAACGCACGGCGCCTATTTTGTTAGACAATACAAATACAATGGGGTAGTTGCCGCCGATATTCCATACCGTGTGGTTAAACACGGAAGAGGCGTTTAAGTACCACAAATCCAAATCGCCGCCGATGGGTCCGCCAGCCAGGGACAGCCCCAGCGAGTTGCGCCAGCCGGAGGTGGGGTCCCAAATATTGTCGCGCGTATCTATGGCAAAATCGGCGCTTAACGTGGACATATAGGTATCGCCTTTGGCGATATAGTTGTCCGCGCCCGGGTGGGTGGCGGGCTCGGTAAAGCGGTCGTCAATGTCGTAAATATCAATGTTTTCAAACGAATAGCCGAAACTTAACTGGTAAATATCGTCGTTGAAGCGCGGGCCGATGCGCACGCGTCCGCCGATGCGTTTTTCGGTGTAAGCCTGGTTTTCGTCGGCAAAAGAGCGGTAGCGGCGCGTATTGAACAGGTCAATGCCCAGAGAAGTGGGCTTGTCGTAAATCCAAGGCGTGGTCCAGCTGACGGTGTAGTCCAAAATTTCTTCACCGAACAATGTACGCAGGGACAAACGCTGTGCACGGCCGAACAGGTTCATATGGTTGATGGACACTTCGCCGTACAGCCCGTCCAGCGAGCTCATGGCCAGACCGGCGGTAAACATACCCGGGCGTCCTTCCACCACGTTAAAGTTCAAATCCACTTTTTCCGGATCAGGGGTAGGCTGAATGTCTATTTGTACGTCGTTAATAAAACCGAGGTTTAAAATTTTGGTTTGGCTGCGCTGTATTTTTTGCGAATCGTACAAATCCCCGGGTTTAATGGAAAGTTCGCGCGTAAAAACATATTTCTTGGTGTTTTCGTAACCGGTGACGTCCACATGGTCCACATAGAAAATATGTCCTTCGGAAATATCGTAATTGATGTTTAAGCGGCCGTTTTCAATGGTGGTTTTCGGGTCCACGCGCACCTGCAGATAGCCTTTGTTGGCATATTGCTGCTGAATGGCCATAATCGTATCGTCAAAGTCTTTTTGGTTGTAGAGCTTTCCTTCGCGGATATATACATGCTCGTCCAGTTCCTGCGTGGTAAAGACATTGTTCCCTTCAAACGATACGGAGCCGAAGTCCACTTGTTCGCTGTCGGTGGCCTGATAGGTCAGGGTGACGGCGGTTTTGTCTTCGCTGATGTCTATTTGCGGCTCGCTTAAGTTAAATTGGGAAAAGCCTTTGTTGCGGGCGTATAAAATCATTTTTACCCAGTCGCGCTGCAGGTTTTGGGGTTTGAACACTTTGTCGGGGCGGTTGGAGGCTTTTTTGCGGATTTTTTCCAGTGGCAGCGGCGTGTTTTCGGGCAGACCCGCCAAATTGAGCGCCGCCACGCGCACGCGCGGGCCTTCGTCTATAATCAGTTTTACGGAAACGGTGTTTGTTTTTTCGTCGGGAATTACTTCATAGGTCACGTCGGCGCTGATGTAGCCTTTTTCGGCATATTTGGCTTTGATACGCTCCATATCCCCTTCCAGTTTGGCTTCGTTAAAGGGGTCGTTTATTTTCAGCGTCATGGCCGAGGTAATGGCATTTTTGCCCAGCTTTTTGCGGCCTTCGTAAACAATACGGTCAAAAATCGGTTTTTCTTCTACAATGTAGGTGATGCGGTGGCAGTCGTATTCCATGCCGGTTTCGTCTTTGCGCGTGCCCTTCATGCGCGACACATCCACCTGCACGCTGTCAAAGTTGCCCAGCGCGGACACGTCCATAATGTCCTCGTTGACGGTGTAGCGTTCGTAGAGTTTGCCTTTTTCGGCATGAGCGGCTTTGGTAACGGTGCGTTTGCTGATATTGCGTAAGCCGTCCACGGCCACCTCA
>DWVB01000045.1 GCA_019120455.1 Candidatus Avelusimicrobium excrementipullorum | reverse complement strand
ATTATTAATCTGACAGACACATTTAAAACCCCGCGCCAGGCGCGGGGTTTTTTAACGGGAAGGAATTTTCGTCGTTTTGGAGAGTTTTAACGGCGCATATTTTTCCTGCAATTCCTCCGGCAATGTTTTCCACTGCGGCAAAAATAAAGCCGGATCGTCGGTAAAAATACCGTCCACGCCGATGCGCTCCAGCGAGCGGGCGGTATACTGGTCATTGACTGTATAGACGAATACTTTGCGGTTTTCCGCGTGGCACAAATCCACAATTTCTTTGGTAATGCGCGTTTTGTTCATATGCACGCTGTAGGCGTTAATATTGCGCGCTTTCTGAGGCTCAAATTCGCGCGTCAGCAGGCCGATTTTCGCCGCGGGGGCTATTTTATGCAGGCGTTGCAGGGTGGGATAGTCAAAACTGGAAAAAAGCATTTTTTTCACCGCTTCCGGCCCGTGCATGCTGGCGCGGCGCCATAAAATTTCCTCTATATCCGGATACACGTTGCCGTCATTTTTAATTTCTATGTTCAGCAGCTCCAGTTCTTCCATAATCACCGGCAGCACCTCGCGCAGGAGCGGCGGGCTGACGATAATGTCTTTGTCAAAGGGGTGCAAAATGCGGCAGCGGCGGATATCGTCCAGCGTGGCCTTTTTGATTTCGCGGTCGCAAGAGGTATCCGTTCCCAAAAAATAATCATGGTGCACCACCAGGCAGCCGTCTTTGCTTAAATGTACGTCCAGTTCATAATGCGTACAGCCGGCCTCCCGCGCCAAAGCAAAGGCGGGCAACGAGTTGGCCGGTGCGTGCGCGCTGGCGCCGCGGTGGGCAAAATAAATCATACCCCTATTGTAACAAAAAGCCGTCACGCTGCAACAAAAAACGGAGCGAAACTTTTGTTTCGCTCCGTACGGTTAACCCCGTGCTTATTTGCTTAAATCAGCCGTGCAGTGAGGGCATTTGGTGGCGCGCAGATCAATGGCGCTGAAGCAGTGCGGGCACTCTTTGGTGGTCGGCGCGGCGGCTTCTTCTTTCTTGCGGTTTAATTTGTTAATGCCTTTAATCAAAATAAAAATACAGAAGGCCACAATCAGAAAGCTGATGACCGCATTGAGCAGATTGCCGATGTTCAGCGTCGTCGCTCCGGCGGCCTGCGCGGCGGCCAGCGTGGTATACGGGCCGGCGGCTTCCGCACCTTCTTTAATCACCACAAACCAGTTGGAAAAATCCACCTGCCCCATCAGCAGCCCCAGCGGCGGCATTAAAATATCGGCCACCATGGAGTTGACGATTTTCGTAAACGCACCGCCGATGATGATACCGACGGCCATATCTATAACGTTTCCGCGCATGACGAATTGTTTAAATTCGCTGGCTATGTTTTTTATCATTTTTTTCTCCTTTGTATCAGTCCGCCCGCTTTAAACAGCGGCGCGTATAAATCCTGCTCCGGCGGATAGCTAATTTCCGCCGCATTGGTTTTTGAAACAAATTTTACCGGCGCCCCCTCTATGCGGCAGAGCGGTCTGCGCTCGTTGCGCTCCCCCATATTTACCGCCGCGGCCGCGGCCAGGGCGTCGGCCAAATTGACAAAAGTCATTTCCAGTTTTTTGCCGAAAATATCTTTTTTGCCGCGCTCGTCGCGCACGCCTTTAAAGCCCGCATACGCCGCCGCCGCACCGATGACGCCGGCGCGCAGGGGCAAAATCATGCTGTCGGTAATAATGACGCCCAGTTTTTTCAGTCCGTACGCTTGGCACAGCGCGCGGCGGATTTGCGCCGCACAGGCATATAAATCGCGCGGCAGCAAGAGCAGTTTGCCGTCTGCGTTGGATTCGTCTATTCCGGCATTGGTCATCACCATGCCGCTTTTAACGGTCAGCCACGCCAGTTTGGTTTTCAGGGCGGCGTCGCTCTCGCGCCGGATAAGCGTTTCTTTTTGCCGGCGGCTCTGATACGGCACGGACAGCCCCTTCCACAAACACACCAGTTTGGAAGACACCACCAACACATCTCCCTCTTTCAGCACGGGTACATGACGGCGGATAAAAGACGGCAGATCTTCTGCTTCTTTAAATACGGAGGTACGGTAAGCGGTTACCTGCATGCTTCCTCAAACGGCCCGACAAAAGCCATAAAAGCCTGGTTGGCCAAGAAAATCCCTTCAAAAGTTAATTTTATGAAATCCCCGTTTTGCTCCACAAGCCCGCGCCGGACCAAGTCCCGTATTTCCCCTGAAAAAAACCGCTTCTGGGCGTCGGAAAGCCGCACGCCGCCCAGCATGCGCAGCCCCAGCATAACCGCTTCCCCTTCTTTGGCTTTGCCCGTGAGCTTTTCGGCAAATTCCGCCGGATTTTCCCCCGCGGCGATACGGCGCAAATATTCCCTCACGTCAGGCACATTGCTGCGCCGCACACCGTTTAGGTAAGACGCGGCGGCACTGCCCAGGCCCAGGTATTCGCCGTTTTGCCAGTAGTTTAGATTATGCCGGCTTTCGCGGCCGGGCAGGGCAAAATTGGAAATCTCATAATGCACATATCCGGCCGCCTGCAAAAGCCGATGCGTTTCTTCCAGCTCCATACGCAGCAAATCTTCGTCCGCCTGCACACCCTCTTTATAAAACGGTGTGCCTTCTTCCACCTGCAGGCCGTATACGGAAATATGTTCCGGTTTCAAATCCGCCAGCTTTTTAAGCCCCTGCAAAAACATCTCTTTCGTTTGGCCGGGCAGGCCCGCTATCAAATCCACGTTGATATTATCAAACCTCGCCTCCCGCGCGGCCCCGTAAGCAGATAAAAAAGTTTTTACGTCATGCACGCGGCCGATGCGTTTTAAAACACCGTCATCAAAACTTTGCAGGCCCAAACTTAACCGGTTCAGTCCCGCGTCTTTAAGCAAACGCAGTTTTTCTTTTGTCAGGCTTTCGGGGTTGGCTTCCAGGGTGCTTTCCTGAAATGTACCCAACGGTGCAAAACGCCGCGCAATCAGACCGCAGAGTTTTTCCAGTTGCGCCGCGGAAAGCAAACTCGGCGTACCGCCGCCGATATACAGGGTGTCTGCGGCAAAAGAAGGACAGAAAGAAGCCTCTTTTTCCAGGGCGGACAAATAATCGTCTGTCAAACCTTCCGCACCCGCAAAAGAGACAAAATCACAATAACGGCATTTCTGCCGGCAAAACGGAATATGGATATACAGTCCGCTCATGCTTTGCGCTCGGCTTCGTGGCGCAAATAGGCAAAAATAAACGGGTCCAAATCTCCGTCCATTACGCCGGTAATGTTGGAAGTTTCGTAATCCGTGCGCAAGTCTTTGACCAGCTGGTAGGGCATAAACACATAAGAGCGGATTTGGTGTCCCCAGGCGATTTCGCCTTTTTGGCCGTAGCGTTTTTCGGCCTCGGCGCGTTTTTTATCCATTTCCATTTCATACAAACGCGCTTTTAACATTTTCATAGCCGTCTGTCGGTTTTGCAGCTGGCTGCGTTCTATGCGGCAGGATACCACAATGCCCGTGGGTTTGTGCAACAAACGAACGGCCGTTTCCACCTTGTTTACGTTTTGGCCGCCGTGGCCGCCGGCGCGGGAGGTTTCCAGTTCAATATCGCTTTCCGGAATTTCTATATTGATGTCTTCTTCAATATCCGGCAGCACGTCCACGGACGCAAAAGAAGTATGCCGCCGCGCATTGGCGTCAAAAGGGGATACGCGCACCAAGCGGTGTACGCCGTTTTCGCCTTTTAAATAACCGTAAGCATACGGACCTTCTATAATCATGGACGCGTTTTTAATGCCGGCTTCTTCCCCAGGCAGAGTATCGGTAATGGACACTTTCATGCCGTGCTGTTCGGCCCAGCGCGTATACATGCGCAGCAGCATTTGCGCCCAGTCGCACGATTCGGTGCCGCCCGCTCCCGCATGCACGTTCAGAATGGCGCGCAGTTTGTCATGCGGATCCGAAAGCGTGATTTCAAATTCTTTTTTCTCTACCTGTTTTTCCAGCTCTTTGAGGGCGGCGTCCAGCGCGGGCAGTTCGTTTTCATCCTGCATTTCGCGCGCCAGATCATACAAAGTTTGCGCGTCTTCCAGCTGTTTGCTTAAAGAATGGAATGTTTCTATGGCGCTTTTTAAACTGTCTATTTTTTGCGTGACGGTTTTGGCCTTTTGGTTGTCATTCCAAAAATCCGGCGCCGCGGCCAGGGCCTCCTGCTCGGAGAGTTCTTTTTGTTTGGCCGGAATATTTTCCATCTGCCCTATTTTTTGCACGCGCGCGGTCAGGGCCGCCAGCGCGTTTTCTATATCTTTAAATTCAATGTTCATAAGCAAACACCATGGTGGAAATCAAAATCGTAAAATAAATCGCCGCGCAGACCCAGGCGAACCAGTCCCCCCAGCGCACATAAAAACTTTCATACGCGCCCAGCGGCAGCGGTACATCGACCGTCAGTACGGCGCGGGTGTTGAGTTCGGCGCGGGCCAAAATTTCGCCGGAAGCGGAAATAACGGCCGATATGCCCGTATTGGCCGCGCGCAGCACGGGGCGGCGCGTTTCCGCCGCGCGCAGCACGGCCACGGCCAAATGCTGGTACGGCGCGTCCGTATCAAAAAACCAGGCGTCATTGGTAATGTTTACAAAAAAGCGCGCGCCGGCTTTGGCCTGTTCTTTCCACAAACGCGAAAATACGGATTCATAGCAAATAGTCTGCCCAAAAGCAATTTGGTCCAGCTGCAAAAGCGGCTGTTCCCACTCCCCGGCGGAAAAAGACCCCAGTTCCCCCAGCACTTCCACGCTGGGCAGCAGCTTGCGCACCATGTCTTCAAAAGGGATATACTCCCCAAACGGCACCAAATGCGTTTTATCGTAATAGGCCAGCGGGGAGCCGGAAGGCGGAAACAAAAACGCGCTGACATATTGCCGGCCGTTTTCGGCGCGGTTGGAACCCGCCAGCTGCCAGGCACCGCTGGACTGTGCAATCCCCGTCATCAGCGACAGGTACGGCTCCTGCTGCACCGGCCCGGGAGTGACGCTTTCGGGCCAGACGGCCAGCATGATGTTTTGCCCGTTCAGTTGGGCACCCATGTCGGAAACAGTGTGTAAAATTTCCTGCTCAAATTCCGGCGACCATTTTTTGTATTGGTCAATATTGGGCTGCAGCACCGCCGCGCGCATGGACAGCAGGGAATGCTCCGGCCGGTGGGACAGCACAAAAGACCCGTATCCGTAGGCTCCCAAAAACACCGCCGCCGCCAAAAGCAACTGTCCGATACCGCGTTTCAAATACGGCGTGGCAAAAGCATAGCCCACGCTGATACCGGCAAAAGCCACCAGAAAGCTGACCCCCGCCGTGCCCGCAAAAGAGGCGATTTGAATAATCTGCGGAATATTCCACTGGGAATATCCCAGCGCAAACCACGGAAACCCCAGCAGATAGGTGGCCAGCATTTCATGGGCCCATTCCAGCGCGGCCCAGCCCAAAGCGGCCAGTAAGGGAAAAGCCCACTGCAAACGTTTTAAAAAATAACAGCTGCCGCCAAACACGGCAAACTGCACCCCCATCAGCGCAGACAAACCCAGCCAGGCCGCCGCCGCCAGCGAGGGGGTCAGCCCCCCGCCGTCTAAGCAGGTTACATATACCCAGTAATAAATCCCCGCAAAAACCAACACGCCCGTCAGCCAGGAGTACAACAAGCTGCTCCAAAAGCCGCGCAGCCGCACCACCGCCAGCGTAAAAGGAGCCAGGGCCAGCCACATCAGCAGGCTGTAAGAAGGTTTGGGATAACTGATTTTAAACAGAAGAGCCGTTGCGCACAAACAAACGGCCAGGAAAACAAAACGCGCCGTCCCCGTGCCCACCCGCGCGAAAAACCCCCACACGCGGGAGGGTTTCTTCGCGGGTTCTTCATATAAATAGGGACGGCGGATAGGAGCCATAATTTAGTAAATAATCGTACAGCTGTTTTGCCGGCAGACGGCCCTCGCGGTGGCGGAACATTCCCGTTCCGAAGAGCCCACCTCCGGGCATACCGTGGAGCCGGACGTTTCCGCCTGCACCATCTGCGAAAATTCCAAAGACATGGCCGAATTAATGGCCGTTACGCCTTCGGGACCCTTAAAACAGCCGCAGGGGTCGCGGTCCACAATAATGCACTGCTCATCGGCCGTACACTGCCGCACCCGTGCTTCCGTTTCGGCGCGTTTGCGCGCGGCCTCGGCATTTTGCCGCTGCTCCGCTTCGTTTTTCAGCTTGGCCTGGTTTTCCTCTACCATTTGCTTGGTAACCATCGGCACCTGCACTTCAATCGGCGTACCGCGGGAGAAAAAAGACATAGCCAGCCCTAATACGCCCACGGCACAAATGAGTAAAAACAATCCTTTGATTTTTTGGCTCATAATTTGGCTCCGCAACATTTTTTATATTTTTTGCCGCTGCCGCAGGGGCAGGGGTCATTGCGCCCGATTTTATGGTTAGCCGGCACCGCCTGCTGCGCGTTTGCAGCTTTCTGATCGCGGTTTTCCGTTTGCGCGGCGGCCTGGCGTCTGGGCGAAACGGCCTGGCGCACCGGCGGCAGCTGCAGACGGAAAATATAACCCACCATTAAATCGCGCACTTTGTTCATCATGGCGCTGTAGAGTTTGTATGCTTCTTTTTGATACTCAATCAGCGGGTCCTTCTGGGCGTAACCGCGCAGACTGACGCTGTTTTGCAGTTGGTCCAGCTCATACAGATTTTGCTTCCAGGCGCTGTCAATAATTTGCAGCAGCAGCATGCGTTCCAGCTCGGGGAAGTTCACCCCCTGGCTAGCAAAAAAGTCCGCCCGTTCATGGTACAGTTTTTCCACTAGTTTGAGGATTTCTTCCGCCAGCGCCTCGCGCGTTTTGCCTTCCGTGTTATCTGCATTATAATCAAAAGCATACGGAAACAACGAACGCAGCGTGACGTTAAGCGTTTCAAAATTGCTCTTGGCGGGATCGCGCGGCACATAATGCGTATGCACGATTTCTTCCACCACTTCGTCAATCATTTTCAGCACGGTGCTGGTCATGTCCTCACCGTCCAAAATGGCGTTGCGCAAACCGTATACGGCGGTGCGCTGCTGGTTCATCACCTTGTCATAATCCAGCAAATGTTTGCGGATATCAAAGTTATGCCCTTCCACCATGCGCTGCGCGCTTTCAATCTGGCGGCTCATCAGACGGGATTCAATGGCCTCTCCGGGCTTCATGCCCAGGGTGCTTAAAATGGAGCTGATTTTGGCCGTGTTGGCAAACAAACGCATCAGCTCGTCTTCCAAAGAGATGTAAAAGCGGGAGCTGCCCGGATCCCCCTGGCGGGCGCAGCGGCCGCGCAGCTGGTTGTCAATACGGCGGCTTTCATGCCGTTCCGTACCCAGCACATGCAGCCCGCCCTGGCCGATGACATAATTTTGTTCTTCCGGATCGGCCGGATTGCCGCCCAGCACAATATCGGTGCCGCGGCCGGCCATGTTGGTGGCAATGGTTACCGCGCCTTTGCGGCCCGCCTGGCTGATGATCTGCGCTTCCATTTCATGGTATTTGGCGTTTAAGACTTTATGCGGAATGCCTTTGGCGCGCAGCATATTGCCCAGTTTTTCGGACTTTTCAATGGAGCGCGTCCCCACCAGCACCGGCGCGCCTTTTTTCCACAACGCTTCAATTTCTTCCACAATGGCATGAAATTTATCCTTTTCGGTCAGAAACACCAAATCCGGATAATCCTTGCGCTGGGAAGGCTTGTTGGGGCGGATTTCCACCACGTCCAGCTTATAAATCTGCCAGAACTCGTTGGCTTCCGTCATGGCCGTACCGGTCATGCCGGAGAGCTTTTTGTACAGTTTAAAGAAATTCTGAAACGTAATGGTAGCCAGGGTCTGGTTTTCTTCTTTAATTTGCAGGCCTTCTTTGGCTTCCACGGCCTGGTGCAGCCCGTCGCTCCAGCGGCGGCCGGGCATCAGGCGGCCCGTAAATTCGTCCACGATAATCACTTCGCCGTTTTTGACGACATAGTCCACATCTCTTTCATATAAATGGTGCGCGCGCAACGCCTGGTTGATGTGGTGCACCCATTCCGATTCCACGTCATTATACAGGTTGGGTACGTTTAAAAACTTTTCCGCTTTGGCAATACCCGTTTCCGTCAGCGTGGCGGTGTGGTTTTTTTCGTCCACAATGGCGTCATATCCCTGTGCCAAATCAATATGTTCGTATTTGGCCTTAACCTCGTCATTTTCCGTAATCATACGCACTTTCAGCGACGGGATCAGGCGGTTGACGATATAATATTTATCCGTGCTTTGTTCGGACGGACCGGAAATAATCAGCGGGGTGCGGGCCTCGTCAATTAAAATGGAGTCCACTTCGTCCACGATGCAGTAGTTCAGCGGGCGTAAGACGCGGTCCTGGCGGGTAATGACCATATTGTCGCGCAAATAGTCAAAGCCCAGCTCGTTGTTGGTCACATAGGTAATATCTTTGGCATACATCTCGCGGCGTTCGGCGTTGGGCATATCATGGTTGATATATCCCACGGTCAAACCCAAAAATTCGTGAATGGGCCCCATCCACTGGCGGTCGCGGCGGGCCAGATAGTCGTTGACCGTCACCACATGCACGCCTTTGCCCGTTAAAGCATTTAAATACGAAGGCAACACGGCCACCAGCGTTTTACCTTCACCGGTGCCCATTTCGGCGATTTTTCCCTGGTGCAGCACTATGCCGCCCAACAGCTGTACGTCATAGGGGCGCAGGCCGATGACGCGTTTGGCGGCCTCCCGTACGACGGCAAAGGCTTCCGAAAGCAAATCGTCCAGGGTTTCCCCTTTGGACAGGCGGTCTTTAAATTCCTGCGTTTTGGCTTTTAGCTGTTCATCGGAAAGGGCTTCTATTTGCGGGGCAAGGGCATTGGCCTCGTCTACATAATGTTGGATTTTTTTAAGGTCGCGTTCGCTTTTGGTGCCGAAAACTTTGTCTATTACCATTCTAATCATAAATATACATCCTGTATCTTTGAAAAATAGGAGGCCGATGGCCTTTGGTTACATTAAATCAATTTATGCAACGGGACTGCAACTTTTGGACGCAAAGAAACCGCGCCCGCATGCGGCCAAAGCCGCCGCAGGGCGCGGTTTATCAGAAAAGACTATTTGGCGACGGGTTTTTTGTTATCCGCTTTTACGTCGCGGGCGGCCGTCTGGGAAGCCTGCAGCTCCTGGGCTTTGGCGCGCAGGCGCTCTATATCCTGGCGGCGGGTATATTCGGAGCGGATATCGGCAAAATACACGTCCGCCGTATCCTGTATTTTCTGTTTGGAATTTTTCTTTAAGGTTTTTATTTCCGTTTTTACGGCTTTGATTTTATCTTTTAATTCCGCCACGGAGGCCTTTTTCTGCTCTTTGGAAAGGCTGTCGTCTTTTTTAACGGCTTTTATTTGCTCCTGGTAGCGGTCTATTTGGATTTCCCGCACTTCCAGCGTATTGTCAAACACGCTTTCCACCACTTCCTGCAGTTCGGCCTGCACACGCGCGTCCAGGGCGGCCAGTTCTTCGCCGGAAACGGCCTGCAGCGTGCGGCCGTTAAAATATTCCTCTCTGGCGGCCTGCAGACGCACCGAGTTGTCAAAATTTTTCACCAGCGCAATCATTTCATTCTGGCGCTCGTCCGTATCCGGAGCAGAATACGCCGCGGCTACTTTATTTAATAAATCATTATATGCCGGATTGCGGGCCGCTTTTTCCAAAGCGGCGGGATTATATTCTTTAAAAGCGGCTAAAACATCTTCACGGCCCAGATTCTGGTTTTCCTGCGCATATAATGCCGAGGATACTGCCAGAGCGGCCAAAAGCAATAAACCCTTCTTCATCGCGCTCCTCCCATAAAACAAGATACTTTCATTGTGCTATTTATTTTGACGCGCGTCAAGAGGAAATCTTTTTTAGACGGACAATATCCTTTTTTTTCGTCTTTCTTCACCCGCTGACAAAAAACCCGCCTGTTAAAGGCGGGTTTTTTGGAAAATTTCGCTTTTCAATCAGCGCGCGGCCGTGCGGAAGAAATTACCGCGCACATTGCGCGCCAGCTTGGGCATGCCGGTCATTTTGTCGGCCTGCACCAGCACATCTTTGGTGTTGGGCTTAATCATATCGTCGGCGGCGCCGAAAATATCGCCTTCTTTAATGACGCCCAGTTTGCCGTGGTTGTTGATTTGCACTTCCAGTTTCAAATCCCCGTCCACATCGGCAGCCAACAAATCTTCCTCCCCCAAAGCAAAAGACAGCGGAAACTTGGGGTTGACTACGCGTTTGATGGCTACGGGCACGTCGGCGGCGTTTTTGACGATAATGGCGCAGGAATTATTGTCCGCTTCCGCCACTTTGGCCAAACGCTCCGGCACCGTCACGGTACCGGTGACGTTAAAACGCCCTTCATTTACTTTGCGCGCGGCACAAAGCGCGCAAACGGCCACGCTGGCCACGGCTATTGCCGTTAAAATCTTTTTCATAACTTTATTATATCTTTTTGCGCATTCACCGCGCAAACAACGACTTATTGTTTAAAGAAGCCCCACAGATTCTGGTTATACACCCACCCGCGGCAGACACCCTGGCTGGGATCTTCGGGGTCGTCTTCCACTTCAATCCAGGAACCTTTCTTGGAAATATATTTAAACGGATAGCCTTTTTCCACCGTGCAGACAATGCTGTTACTGGTGCCCGGGCCGCTGCGCACGTTCAGGTCCACTTCGGCAGACATACCGCCGTTGGGGCTGAGCAAAGAGGCCGAAATCCAGCCGGTAAACCCTTCAAAATCTTTCACTTCCACCCATTCTTTGTCCGGGCTGGTGCGCAGCATCAAAAGCGGCGTATATTTCCAGGCATACCATTTCACGGCGCATTTGGTGCCCGCACAGGTGCGGATATTGGCTTTGGTCGTGTTGACGCTGGCGTATTTCTGCGCAAACGCCGGGACGGAAACAAAACAAGCGAGCAAGGCGAGTACGGCAATTTTTTTCATAGCGAAATTCTCCTTAATAGATGAATACCTGCTTCTGCATTCAAAAGTATAGCAAATATACGGGCCTTTTTGGCAAGTCCCCCGCACCGCGGGCGGGACTTAAAAAGAGTTATAATATAAAAAATCCCTTTTTTGGAGAAAAACATGAAAGAACAAGTAGAAGCCGTTATTGACCAAATCCGCCCCATTTTGCAATCCGACGGAGGCGATATACAGCTCATCGGAGTGGATGAAAAAACGGGCATCGTTACCGTGGGGCTGCGCGGCCGCTGCGGCGGCTGCCCCGCGGCGCAGATGACGCTCAAAGCCGTGGTGGAACGCAAAATTAAAGAGGCCGTCCCGGGCGTTACCGCAGTGGAACGTGTGTAACATGCTCAAGGCGGACCTGCACACCCATTCGTTTTGTTCCGACGGCACCTCCTCCCCCGAGGAGGTGGCGTACGGGGCCTGGAAAGCCGGCGTAAAAATTTTTGCGCTGGCCGACCATGACACGACCGAAGGGGTATTGCGCGCCAAAGCAGAAAGCGAAAAACACGGCATGGACTGGGTCAGCGCCGTGGAAATCAGCACCCGCGAACATGACCACCTGCATTTTTTAGGCTATAACATAGATATCCATAATGCGGAATTTCAGGTTTTTTTAAAACAAAACCGCGAAAACCGCGTCCTGCGTATTAAAAAAATTATTAAGCAAATCGCGGACAGCGGCGTGGATTTAACGGAAGAAGACGTATTTTCGCTGGCGGGCAATACTGTGTCGCGCGCCCACGTGGCCGATGCCTTAAAAAAGAAAAAAATCGTTCCTTCCCGCCAGGAAGGCTTCCGCCAGTATCTCGTCCCGGGCAAAGTGGGCTATGTGCCTTCGGCCGGCGTTACGGTAGTGGAAGCCATACGGGAAATCAAAAAAGCCGGCGGGCTGGCCGTCATGGCGCACCCGGGCCTGGTACAGGACGTATGGAATTTCCCCGCCTGGGTGGAAGCGGGGTTGGACGGGCTGGAAGTGTTTTATCCGGCGCACAGTTATACGCTTAAACAGGAACTGCTGAAAATTGCGCGCAAATACGATTTGTTCGCTACCGGAGGTTCAGACTACCACGGCCCGCACGCGGGGCGTATTACTTCTTTGGGCATGAACATTCCCCAGCCATACAGTGATATTTTGCTGCGGCGCCTGCTGAATAAATAATTTTCCATGCAAAACCCCCGCTCTTTCGGAGCGGGGGTTTTTGTTTTGGCAGATTTAATTGGGCAGCGGATGGTTCATATCCGGTCCGGCGGATGCGGCGCCGTTTCCGTTTTGCTCTCCGCCGTGTCGGCCGTTTTTATGCAGAGAATCTTTAAACCGTTTCCACAAACTCCGTCCGAATTTTATCAGGGTGGAATTGCTCATCATGCCGGTGGTTAACGCCCAGCTGCCCACCAGCATCGCCGCCGCATACAGCAGATCCAAATTGGTGCCGTTGAACCACTCGTTTAAGTGGGAGGCGGGCATCGTCAACAGGCCGGCCAAAGCCATGGTTATGGCCAAAATGACCGAAATTTCACGCTGAAGTTTGGGGTTTTTCTTGGTAACATAATCATACATTTGGGAGAAATAGTTTCCTACGCCCAAACTGGTAATCGCCGCACCCAAGATAGAGAGCCCCGCATGACCGGCCGAGCCCAGCATAATCAGCGTCCCCAGGCCGGAAAGGGTGTTGCACAGGATATACATGGTACCGGAACTGATACGGGAAGCGACCAGGTTCCCGCCCAAACGGCCCAAAATGAGCGGCACATACAAGGCCACCGCCACCAGTAGGTTGGCCGTATCCCCGTTGGGGATCAGCTGGTTTAAATGCATAGCAAAAGCGCTGGAGATGGTAAACTCATGCACCGTAGCCAGCGTCATTCCCAGCGTAATCAGCGCCACGGAAGGCGCATGCAGGAACACCTGCCAGGGCGTCACCGGATTTTTTTCCAGGCGGTGCAGCGTTTGCGAAAACTCTTTCGACACGGACACACTTTGTTCGCCGGGCAGCAGGCGGCCCAGTTGTTCGGTCAGCGCGGCCTCCAGTTCTGCCAGCGTACGGGAGCGGTAAGCGGCCAACTGCCCTTTTTGCACGCCGGATTTCCGATAAGCCTCCATCACCGTATTGGTGCTTTCCTGCAGTTTTTTACCGCTGATCTCCAAAAAGTCCACCAATTCCTGCCGTGTAGTCTGCGGGTCCCGGAGGGCGTCACGTATGGCTTCGGCAATTTCCGCAACCGTATTGCGGGCGGCCTTCTGCGCCTCATCTACGGAAGGCACGCTGTAGGCGTCGCGCAAATTGGCACGCAGCGTTTGTATGGTTACAAACAACGCATACAACCCGAAAATCGGAAAGCTGATGGAATAGACAAACTGGGCGTCATACCCGCTGACCAGGTACACCGCTTTATTAATCAGCCAGGGGAGGGCCAAAAACATCAGGGTGCCCATATTTTTATACACAAAGCTCAGGTTGTACATCAGCAGATTGCGGATGTCTTCGTTGGAAGAAGAATGGGCCCAAACTTCTTTTATGCGGGCCTTTACATCGGTCCAGCTGACTTTCTTTTCCGCTTCGGCGGAAGAAGCCTCCTTGTGCTGAATGGAAAGCTTTTTCGCGGCTTTTCTGATTTTCCCGTTATTGGCAGCCACCAACATATTGGATGTTACCTGCTGCAGCACGCTGGCCGCGGAGCGGAGTATAAACGCCGTAATAATGACGCCGGCCACCACCTTGCCAACCGCATGTTCATGGGCAATCCCGTAGAATCCCACCAGCGGCGGCATAAAATTGGACAGGCTGGTCATAATGCCCGCAATGACGCTTAACCGTTT
Source organism: Candidatus Avelusimicrobium excrementipullorum (assembly GCA_019120455.1). GTDB lineage: Bacteria > Elusimicrobiota > Elusimicrobia > Elusimicrobiales > Elusimicrobiaceae > Avelusimicrobium > Avelusimicrobium excrementipullorum. The sequence goes on along the minus strand of DWVB01000045.1, from coordinate 1,358 downwards.
TTCACCCATACGGCGCAGGAGAGGATTTAAGAAAGAAGCCAGGCCCGGAATAACATAATTGATGACCATCATCAGGCTGGTGGCGGAAGCCGAACTCATACCCAAATCCTGGTGAATAATGGGGCCCATGGTTTTACCTAAAGAATTGTTATAAATTTGCTGGTTGCGGTACAAAATGGCCGCTTTGTTTTTCGTGGGCAATACTTCCACGGGGAAAACCGTCGCACTGTTTTTCAGTATGGCCACCAGGTTTTTAATTTGATGTTTGGGCAGGCGGATATACGCCCCTTCCACGGGAATAATTTCTTCGGAAAAAGGCCGCATGACCCCTATTTCTCCCGATGTACTTAACGCCAGGCGGGCTTCACCCGGCAGCAGTTTCTTTTCCAATTCTACTTCTATAGGCAGTTTTTCGCGGCCGCTGGCATCGTATAAAGGTACGCGGACGGTTTTGGCCGCGCGGTTGGGAAAGCGCTGCAATTTAATCTGCAACGGCTCGGGCAGGGCGGCCTGCTTGGTTAATTCTACAAACTGTTTCCACTGCTCCGGCGTTCCCGTAAATTTCATGAAGAAATGGGACATGGTTTTGGGTTCCTGCGTGCCGTTACGCAGCTGGGCATGAAAGTTTTCATTAAACGTAATACGGTTATATCCTTCCGTCTTAATGCGAGAATCAATGGAAAGGGAAACCGGCAGAATGTCTTCCTTTCCGCTGACAGGGTCCACATAAGTTAAACGAAAGCCTCCCACCGGGCTCAGATTGCCGGCATTAAAATCAAATATTTCTTCCGTGGAAAAAGGATTGGGAGCCGCTTGATTTTCCATTATATTACCAGGAATCCCCAGGGTATGAAACACATGCAGCTGCAGCTCACCCATGTTGCCCACCGACAAACTCACCTTCAAACCGGAAGATATGTTGTGGGCAAAAGCGGAGAGGAAACTTCTTCCCTTATCTTTAGACTGGGCTACCGCCAGCGTATAGGCATTTTTAACAACGGTGGAAATCTTTTTGGCCAAACGGCGGTTATTCTGTTTATCCGTCCAGGCCCCCAAACCGTTCATGCTCAACACACCACTAGTACCGGCCAGACGCGGCAACAGGGCCGCCTCAAACGCGGCAGCGTCAAATACACCCTGCGGGAAAAAGCGCTGCCAGCCCTGCTGTTCTTCTGCAATGACTGCGCCGTTTTGTACCGTGTGGATTGCTTCCTCGGCCGCCTGCACGGGTTCTGCCGCCGTTTGGCCATTCAAAGCCAAATCCCGCTCATATTTATTCAGTTCATTAAGGTAATTATTTAAAAATTGCGGTTTTCCGACTTTAAATTTAAAGAAGTTTCCCAATCCCAGTCTGCGCT
>DWVB01000044.1 GCA_019120455.1 Candidatus Avelusimicrobium excrementipullorum | reverse complement strand
GAATATAAGAAGATTATAGCAAAAAAGAGCGGCAGGGTGGGGCCCGTCCGGGAACCGGCACGCCGCCAAGTAATATTATTTTAACATATTTTATCCGTCCGCGCGCAAAAAACCGTTCCCGCGCGTTGCGCGAAGCAAAAAATTAGCTATAATAATCTGGTCGGTTATTTTAGGGTAAGAGGTTGCTCATGAAGAAACTGCTTTGTGCTTTGCTCAGCTTTTCTCTTTTTTTCTCGCCGGCGGTCCAGGCCGCGGACCTGTCCGGTTTTGACAACATAGACGCCATCATGGAAGACAACGCGCTCACGGACGTGGCCAACCGCTACGGCGCGGTGCAGCTGTCTTTCTTTCCGGAATACGCCACGCGTATCGGTTTTGAATCGGCTGACGGCCGCCTGGACCAGCGTGATGCGGAGCGGGACGCGCAGGCTTTGCGCGCTTACGGCATTGTGGAAGAAAGCCTGGACGAAATAAACCGCAAAGAACTTTCCGAAGCCAAAAAGACCGATTACGATGTGCTTAAAGGCCGCCTGGCCGTGGACCAGTGGAATCTGCGCCGCAACCGCACCGTGCAGGATCCGCTTTTGTATTCGCAGGTGTTTGACGCCGTATATGATCTGACAATGAAAACGCTGAATTTCCAGGATTTGCAGGACCGTGATATGGCCGCCCGCCTGCGCGCGCTGCCCGATACGGCCGCCGAAGCGGAAAACAACCTCTCCGAGCCGCCGGCTTTTCTGGCGCAGCTGGCCATGGAGGACGCCTATTACGCTTATCTGGCTTTTGATACGGTGCCGAACTATTTAAATTCCCGCGCGCAGGACGATGTCAGCCGCGCCCAGCTGCGGGCGGAAGCCAAAGCGTCCAAAGAAGCGGTGCGCAGTATGTTTGAACTGTTTAAACAACTGGCCCAGGATACCGAAAACCAGGAGTTCCGCCTGGGAGAAGAAGATTTTACGTTTCTGTTGGAAAATTATTACTTTATTGATGAGAAACCCCGCAAACTGGAAAAACACCTGATCCAAAATTTCCGTGCGGCGCAGGAAAGCCTGGCCCAAGCGCTGGAAATGTTTGCCCTGCCCGTAGCCGTGCAGGAAGCCGAAACCGTGGTGGAGCAAATGCAGGTGCCCGGAGAAGAAGCGCAGGAAGGGGTAACCGTCAGCCAACTGGAATCTGGAGAAGTGCCCGCGGCTGAGGAAACGGCAGAGGCCGCTGCCGCGCCTCAGGAGGCGAAAAACAAAAAGAAAGACAAAAACGCTCCCTTGGTGCTGGCTTCGGACTTTTATGCTCTTTCGGCCCGTTTGGCTAAAAATGTGAATGAGCAGGACTTTGCGCCGGCTCTGGAACGCGAAGCGGCCAGCCTGGCCAAATTTTTCGCCCAGGACGACACCCTGCCTACTTCCGACGTGGAATTTAGTATTTACAAAATGCCGGATTATTACGCTTATACCCGCGCTTATATGTTTCTGCCGCCTTTCGGCACGCAGACCAATCCGACCAATGATTTGTTCCTGCGCCTGCCCTCCGGCAATGAGCTGACCAAGCAGGAAATGCTGGACCGCGACTTTAACGGCCCCACGCTGAAGCTGCTGTTGGCCGGCCAGCTGGTGCCCGGGTTGTATTACCGTTCGGCTTATAACGGCAATAATTTGTCTTCGTTCCGTAAAATGTATCCCGTGCCCACCCTGCGCAACGGCTGGGAAGTATATGCCCAGCATTTAGCCAGTGAGCGCGGCTATATTATTACCGACGAAGAACTGCTGTATCTGGCCTGGGCCGACTATGTGCGCGCGGCGGCGGCGCTGGTGGATTTCCGCCTGCATATGAAGCAGTATACCTATGCCGATGCGTATAATTTCCTGACGCAGGAAAACGGTTTTGACAAAACGCAGGCCGAAACCCTGCTGAAACAAATCGCCCGCCAACCCGGGGAAGCCGTCAGCTATGTGTACGGTTATGACGCCATTAAAGCCCTGCGTGAGAAATACCAGAAAAAAGAAGGGAAAAATTTCTCGCTGGCGTCTTTTCACAGCAAGCTGCTGAACATAGGGGATATTCCGCCGCAGCGCCTGGAAGCGGAAATGGAATATGCCTATGAGCTGGAAAAGAGCCATCTGACGCAGGCTTTAAGCATGCCGTTCTATTTGAACTGACAGGCCGTATTTTACAAGACCCCGCCCAAACGGCGGGGTTTTATTTTGCCCATGTCGGAAAGGCTATATGAAACATAAACGGAAAAAATGCTTTGACTCGGCGGCGAAAAAAACTACAATATATAAAATTTTTATTTGTTTTCTATCACAAATATTTTACGCAGGGGGCTTATGTTTCCCGTCACCAAATCTTCCAATGAAGGCATGTATATTAAAGTCATGCGCGCGCTGCTGGCGGCCAGTTTTCTGGCGGTGCCGCTGTTGTTTTTTACCAACCTGACTTCCAATCCGTTTACGGTGCAGGGGGTGTTGTTGTATGTGCTTTTGGCGGGCATGTATGCCGCGTCGGTTATCCGCTTTTTGCGTGCGGGACACATCAACTTTACGCGCACGTTTTTTGATTTGGCGTTTATGGTATTCATTTTGGCCTGCGCGGTCAGCTGGCTTTCGGCGGTGTCGGCCGCGCCGCAATATATGCGCCAAACGCTGCTTTTTAATCTGCTGGACTACGGCACGCTGCTGCTGGTGGTGGCGCTGGGGGCGTATGTTGTCAGCAAAAATGTGGTGTTCAGCGGCGTGATTGAAAGCAAAACCAATTATATTTTGCTTTTTATCGGGTGGGGGGCTTTGTGGCTGCTTTTGCCGCTTTTGAAAACGAACCTGGCGGGGGACGGTTTTTTTGCCAATGTGTTTGACGTATACGGCCTGATCTTATGGGGCGTGGGTTTATGGCTGGGCATGCGCGTGCTGGGCAAACTGACCCAGGAAAATGTGCTGGTGCTGAGCTTTGTGGCCTGTGCGCTGGCGTGCATGTACGGCGTATTCCAAAGTTTCGGGCTGGACGTGCTGTGGCCGTTTGACATGCAGCAGTTTGCCAGCCGCGCTTTTTCCACGTTCGGCAATCCGAACTTTTTATCTTCGTTTGTCGTTATGCTTTTGCCGGCGCTTTTGGTGTATTATATGCGCGCTTCCAGCCGCAAAGACATTTGCGTGTACGGGTTTTTGGTACTGGTATTTTTGTTTTATCTTTCTTCCAGCCTGTGCCGCTCCTGCTGGATTGCCGCGGCGGTGGGCCTTTTGATGATGTGGATGTTTGGCACGTTGCGCGCGCTGATTTTAAAGCGCAAAGCGCGCGTATTCTGGCTGGTGGTGTTGGGGTTGGCGGTATCATATTTGCCCGCTTTTATGCAAAGCACCCGTCCGGCCATGGAGCAACGCGTGGCCGAAGTGGCGCAGATTACGCCTTCGTCGTTTACGCTGAACATCCCGCGTGAAGAAATTTTTGAGTCTCTGCACCAGCGTTTGTACATGTGGGACGTGTCCAAAGAAATTTTCCTGGACCGCCCCGTTATGGGCGCGGGGCTGGGCAACTTTTCCACCGCTTTTGCGCAAACCCAGCCGCAGACGTTGCTGAATTATCCCAATCTGCGCGAACTGAAAACGATGACCCAGTCGCCGCACAACGAGTTGTTTTTCCAGCTGGCGCAGGGGGGAATTGTCGGGCTGGGGCTTTTCCTGTTTATGTTTATGGTGCTGTTTTTGGAAGTGCATGATTTTGCCGCACGCAAAAAAGAGGGGGACAAAAAACAGCTGTTACAGGCTTTGTTCTGCGGCATCTTGGCCATGCTGGCCGACAATATGCTGAATATTTCTCTG
>DWVB01000043.1 GCA_019120455.1 Candidatus Avelusimicrobium excrementipullorum | reverse complement strand
CTGAATTTGGACGCCGCCAGCGTGGCGGTGAAACGGCCGTGCCGTTACTTTTATTATAACACTTTCCGCCGGAGAAACAAGACCTTTTCCCGCGGGATTTTTGCTACAATACATTTATTGCCAACAGGGGGATATTTTGTTTAAAAAACTGTTAGTATTTCTGTGCCGCCGGCCGAAAGCAGATCCTTCCGTCTGTTCCCGCGCCCGTTCCGTGCTGATTCGCCCGTTGAGCCCGGCGTTGGGGGACGGTATTATGACCACGGCCGCCCTGGCCCAGCTGAAAGAAGCGTTGCCGGGCGTTAGAACGGGGGTAATTGTCAATGAACGCAACAGGGATTTGTTTTCCCTTTGCCCGCTGGCCGATGAGCTGGTGCCGGACGGGCTGACAAGCGCTTTGCGCCAGCGCGGCAGGTGGGATATATATCTGGACTATCCCCGTACGTTTAACACGACGGCCATTTTATTTGCCTTTTTACTGCGCCCTCTGCTGTCCGTGGCCTTTGACAAAGAAAATAAAAAGGCCTATACTTCTTCTTCCGTAAAAGTATACGACCTGTATTGCCCAAACAGGGCCATGTATCATTTAAACTCCTATCTGAAACTGACGCCTTTGGCTTTTGCGGTAAAGGAGCCCGTGCATTATGTACTGCGCGCCCCGCAGACGCTTAACCCCTATCCTCAGGACGGAAAGATAAATATTTTGCTGGCGCCCTGGGGCAGTACGCGGCGGCTGGAGCCGCGGCTGTTGGCGCAGGCGGTGGCGGCTAATGCCGCGCCGGACGTGCGTTTTTGGCTTTTAAACGACGGAAAATCCGAGGGGGGGGGGTATCTGCCGGCATTGCAGATCGCCACCACAAAAGCCGATATTGCGCAGGGGAAAAGTCCTTCCCTGTATGACTTTTTGGCTTATATTTACTATGCGGACGGAATTTTTGCCATAGACAGTGCGGCCGTGCATGCCGCCTGCGCGTATGACAAAATACAGGCGGCTCTGTTCAATAACCATAAAAAGAAACTTTGCTGGTACCGTCCTTTGCCCTTGCCGCGTACGGAGTTGGTGCTGTCGGATACGGAAACGGAGGATATTGACGACTTTTCCACTTTCTCCGCCCAAACCTTAAAAGGCGCCATGGCGCGGCTGATTGAACGGGTGCGCAAATCCGACAAATAAATTTTCCAGGCATAAGAAAACCCCGCCTGCGTCCTTGCGTCCGCGGCGGGGTTTTCAGCGTTATCCAAACTTACATTTTGATGCGGCGGGTGACGTTTTCGTGCTTAATGCACTCAATGACGTCCCCTTCCTGCACTCCTTTGAATCCTTCCACCAGGATGCCGCATTCAAAACCTTTTTCCACTTCTTTGACGTCGTCTTTGAAGCGTTTAAGGCCGCCTATGCGTCCGGTGCCGACCACCTCTTCGCCGCGCCAGACTTTCACTTCGGCGCCGCGCACCATTTTTCCGCTTTCCACCAGCGAGCCGGAAATAATGCCCGAGCTTAAGCGCATGACCTTCTTAATAGTCGCTTTGCCCAAAGACACTTCCACCACGTCGGGCTCCAACAGGCCTTCCATGGCGGCTTTGATATCTTCCAGCAGTTCAAAGATAATGGTGTAGAGGCGTATTTCTATGCCTTCGCGTTCGGCTTCGGCCTGGGCTTTGTGCTCCACGTCTACGTGAAAGCCGATGACCACGGCATTGCTGGCTTTGGCCAGCAGAATGTCGGATTCATTGATATTGCCCGGCGCGGAGAGGATAATGTCCAGCTCCACTTCGTCGGACGGAATGCGCAAAAGCGCGTCTTTAATGGCTTCAATGGAGCCCTGCACGTCGGCTTTGAGCACAATGGGCAGGCGTTTGACGGTGTTTTCGCCGTTTTCGTCTTTGGCCAGACTCATCAAAGACACCTGTTTGGTGCGCCGCGCATTGGCGTCTTCTTTCTGCGCCAGTTTGCGTTTTTCGGCGGCGTAGCGGGCTTCTTTTTCGCTTTCCATAATGTAGAGCGTATCGCCCACCTGCGGAGGCTCCCCGCTGATACCCAGGATTTCCGCCGGCACGCTGGGGCCGATATGCTGGTAGCGCTGGCCGTTTTCGTCAATCAGCGCGCGGATACGGCCGTAGCTGGTGCCGACGATAAACGGGTCGCCCACTTTCATGGTGCCTTTTTGCACCAGCACCGTGGCCACCACGCCGCGTTTATTGTCGCGCTTGGACTCCAAAATGACGCCCACGCCCAGGCGGTCGGGATTGGCTTTGAGTTCCATCATTTCCGCCTGCAGGGCAATCATTTCCAGCAGTTTGTCAATATTGATTTTTTTCTTGGCCGAAATTTCCACAAAAATCGTGGAGCCCTGCCATTCCTCGGGCACCAGGCCGCGGGCCGCCAGGTCCTGCTTGACGCGGTCCACATTGGCGCCGGGCAGGTCAATTTTATTGACGGCCACGATAATGGGCGCTCCGGCGGCTTTGGCGTGTTCCATGGCTTCTATGGTCTGGGGCATAATGCCATCGGTGGCGGACACGACCAGCACCACGATATCCGTGGCCTGTGCGCCGCGCGCGCGCATGGCGGTAAAGGCTTCGTGGCCCGGGGTGTCTAGAAAGGTTAAATCCCCTTTGGGCGTATGCACGCGGTACGCGCCGATATGCTGGGTGATGGCGCCTTCTTCCCCGGCCACCACGTTGGAACTGCGTATGGCGTCCAAGAGAGAGGTCTTGCCGTGGTCCACATGGCCCATAATGGTGATGACGGGGCTGCGGGGTTTAAGGCTGGCCGGATCGTCCTGCGCCTGCATGATGTGCAGGGTTTCTTCATCCAGCTCCGCGGGGGCTTCTTCCACCGTGTAACCGCATTCGGAGCAAATCAGCTCCACCATGTCTTTTTCCAGACGCTGGTTAATGGTGGCGAATACGCCCAGGGTCATCAGTTTTTTGATGAAATCATTGATTTTAAAATTCATCTTTTCGGCCAAATCTTTGACCGTTTCCGTGCCGATTAAGCGCACCGTTTTCGCCTGCGGCGTCTGCGGCGCGGCGTTTTGATTTCCCTGCGGTTTGCCGTTTCTGTTTACCCCTTGCTGGGGGCGGTTCTGCCCGTGCTGGGGCTGCGCCTGCGGTTTGGGCGCGGCGGCAGGGGCCTGCTG
>DWVB01000042.1 GCA_019120455.1 Candidatus Avelusimicrobium excrementipullorum | reverse complement strand
AATTTATAAGGAGGGGTGTTTTATTCTTGTGGCAGATAATTAACTTTATTTCAGGAGATGCTTATGTTACGGCTATTATCCTTCCTATTTGTGTTTTTCTGTGCGGCCGGTTTTGCCCAGGCCGCCGACAGGCAGATTAACCCGCAGGCCAAATCATTTAAATACAGCACCACGATTGAAAAAGAGCGCCCGGAACTGGACGACGAAACCAAGCGTCTGATTGCCGCGTACCGCAAAGATCCGACACAGAAAAACTATGAGGCTTTGCGGAAAAAAGTGGCTGAAAATTACGATGAAGTGGTAGCGCGTAAAAAGGCCAAACTGGAAGAGTTGAAACAAACGGCCAAACATCAATCCAAAATAGATGAAATGCAGGAAATTGTGGACGAAATGCTGGCAGACAGGGAAAACCGCATTAATCAAACTATGAGCCGCTTTGCTGACGCGCGCATGAGGCCCGGCGCGCGGGAAAATAAAGACGGCTATCTGCCTGTTCTCGGCGCGGCGCAGAATGTATTTATTGCTTATACGCCGGTTACCAACGCCGAATATGCCCGTTTTGTTAAAGACAGCGGTCATAAAGCGCCCAAACACTGGGCAAACGGCTCCGTGCCCGAAGGAAAAGAAAATTATCCCGTAACCTATGTATCTTATGCCGATGCCGCGGCATATGCCGCCTGGCTGGGCAGTAAAGAAGGCGCCGTCTACCGTTTACCGACGGAAAAAGAATGGGAACTGGCCGCCGGACACATGCCCAAAGACGCGGATATGAACTGCGCAGAAGGCAAGGGCCTGACCCCCGTGAACGCTTACGCGCAGACGCTTTCCGCCTCCGGCGCCGTAGATATGTGGGGCAATGTGTGGGAATGGACCTCCACCGCCAGAACGTCCTCTCCCGCCGCCAACACCCAGGCGGTAAAAGGCGGGGCCTGGTCCTCGGTACGGACGGATTGCCGCACCGAGAACCGCGCCGAAAGCCGCAACCCGAATCAGGGATATGATACGGTCGGGTTTCGGTTGGTTAAGGAAAAATAGGATTGTTGTGTTAAATAAAAAATATACCCGGGGTGCCGGGTATATTTTTGTATGTAGAGAAAAACATCGGCAGGGTTTGGGGATATTTCGCCTTTGGCAACAAGTTACTACAGCGGCTGTTTGAAGTCATCTCCTATAATAATGCGCACGTCGCAAATGGCCGTACCCTGTTTTTCCGATTCAATTTCGTTGTTGACGCCGATGGCGCGCGTGAGCTGTTTAATTTGCGCCAGGCGGCCGGTATAGTCCACAATACGCGTTTTCTTTTGATGCGGACCCGGGTAGTTGTCATATTGCAGCACGTCTACGCGCAACAGGCCCTTTTGGCTTTGGTCGCGCAGGTACTGCGTCAGTTCCAGGGCTGCGCCTTTTTTGCCGGCCCCGTTTAAAATTTCCACAATCAGCGGTCTGTCTTCCACGGCCAGCGGCGCGCGGTCCTCCACCGGATCGGGAATATGATCTTTGGGCGCGGCGGAAGAGGCCGGCTTTCTGGCGCGCGGTTTTTCACCTGCGGTGCGCACGGTGAAATCGGATATTTCCATGCGGCTCATTTCCATAGCCAAAAGCAGAAATTCCGCCGGATTTAAATTGGTGCGTTTGTCATGGAGCGCGGCGACATATTCCCATGCGGCCCGTACGGCCAGGAGCGGATTGTACCGCCAGGATTCTAATGTATGTTTAAACAGGTCCCAATACTCGTCCCGTTTTAATGTGCGCGGCGCATAATAGCGCAGCTGGGCGGGCTCTATGGCGGCAGACGCAAAAAGGTCCGCCGCGTTGTCAGCCAGGTCTTTGGGCGTTTTGCGCCGTTTGACGGTGGTCAGTACGCTTTTATGCGTGGCGGGATTGTAGGAAAAAGTCATGGCGGGCTGCGTCAGTACGGCTATGTAAACGGTTTTGTCCTGGCGTTGCGCCAGCGTGCGGGCGATGACGGAGTGAAACTGGGCGTAAGCGGCCCAGCCCGTCAGCGCGAGCAATAGCACCAGCAGCAGCCGGCCTGTCAGGCGGCGCATTTTACCAGGTGATTCCATAATTCAATCCCCACGGGGCAAAGCCATTTCTGGCTGTCTATGGTAAACCAAAGTTTGCGGTTGGCGGCGTAGAGCAGGGCCTTTTCCAAATCCTGCATGGCCAGCGTGCGGATTACAAAAGCGTCTTTATATTTGCGGTCTTTGGAAGAAATATCCGCCACGAATAAGATTTTGCTCAGCGTGCTCATGTGCAGACTGCCCAGTGTGTGTTCGGATATGGCGTTTAATACGTCTTTGTCTTTTATGCCGAACTCATGGCGTGCCAGCCAGGCCGATACATACGAATGCAGCAGGGCGGGCTCGAAACGGCAAATATCTTCAAAATACGGCACCTTGATTTTGTAGTCTTTACAAAAAGCGATAAGCTCCGCGCCGGAAAAGCCTTTGCCCGCGTCGTGCAGAATGCCCGCCTGTACGGCTTTTTCCACGGGCACTTCGTAAATGTCGCTTAATACCGCGCACAGTTCGGCCACTTTGACCGAATGCAGATAGCGGTTTGGTTTTAAATGGGCTTTCAGCCAGCGGTGCACTTCAAAACCGTATAAATCGTTTTTTAAAATCACTTCGGCTACGGCTTCCGGCACCTTGTCGGTGGGCACGCTGCCGCTGGCCAGTACATGCGCCCGCACACGCGTGGAGGACATTTTGGGGAAAGTGCCCGGCAGAAAAACATGGCGGAAATCGGCCTTGTGTTCGGAAAAGCCTTTGCGCCGGCCCGCCACCACAGTGGCGTGTTTAAAAATATATTCGGGGTTTTTCCAGGCGTGCAGGTCGTTTAAACAATCCGTACCCACCAGCAGGTAAATTTCGGGGTTGTCATAGCGCTGGCGCAGGTACTGCACCAGCTGGTAGGAATAGGTTTTGCCGCCGCGTTTAAGCTCATAATCATCAAAAATAATGTTTTTTCCAAGCGGCGCAAAAGCGGCTTTGGCCATTTGCATGCGTACTTTAAAGGGAGTGGGGGACTTGGCCTTAAACGGGGAATGATAAGCCGGCACGACGTGGGCCGCGTCGGGCTTAATCACCTGCAGGGCTTTTTTGAGTACGGCCACATGGCCTTTGTGTACGGGGTCAAAGCTGCCCCCGAAAACCAAAATTTTCATAGTCTTATTATAACACTTTGTGCAAGGTCAGCCTTTCATGCGTATGCGCGAAAGGAACAGGGCCGATACACCCAGCAGCAGCGCGGCCACAAAATACACCGCCGAGGCCGCCACCGCGCTGATTTTGGTGACGGCAAAAGCGAAAATATTGGCAAATACGCCCGCGCCGGTAAACAGCAAAAGGGTTTCATTTTTGGACAGACCGACTTTCATCAGCCTCAGCGCCGCGTGGTCATTACTGCCGCAGAGGGGGTTTTTCCCTTTGCTGATGCGCATCAGGCATACAAAAGCCGTGTCAAACAGCGGAATGGCCAAAATCAGCAGCGGGGCCAGAAAACCGAGATTGGAGTGTTCGCTGTATCCCGTTCCCATACACAGCGCGGCGATAATAAAGCCCAGCAGGGTGCTGCCGCTGTCTCCCAGGAAGGTTTTGACGCGGCTGCTGTGGTTGTAGGGCCAAAAGCCGGCGCACGCGCCCAAAAGCGCGCAGGCGCAGAAATTAACATAAATAAATTCCGACGGCAGGGCAATCACGCACAGCCCCAGCGAGCATACGGCAGCCTGGCTGACGCAAAGCCCGTCGGAAATATCCAGCAGATTAAAAGCATTGGTAATGCCGATGACCCATAAAAACGTCAGGGAATAAGAGAGAACGGGGCAGTCAAACAAACTGATATGCACGCCGTATAAAATTAAAATCAGCGCGGCCAAAGCCTGGCCGATCAGCCGCAGAGGCACGCTGATGCCTTTGGGCTTTTTAAAATCGTCCCATAAACCCAGCACAAAAATAATCAGCCCGCCCAGTAAAATGCCGCGCAGGCTGCGCAGGGTGCCGCTGGGGAAAGCAGTCGTCAGACGGATAAATACCAGGCTGGCGCACAACCCCAGCATGACGGCGCAGCCGCCCACCACGGGCACGGCGGCGGCATGTTTTTTCAGGCCGCAGGGCACGTCCAGCAGGCGCGCGCCCAAGTATTTGCGTAAAAACGGCAGTGCGCCGGCGGTGACCGCGCAGGAAATCAAGGCGGAAAGCAGGTAAAGATACAAAGTGTCCATACAGTTATCATATAATATTATTTTTTTCTCGTCTAAATGCTGCCATTTTTGCGGCCAAATCTATTTTATTTCCGGCAATTTTTCTATGGCTCCGGGCATGTCGGATGGGGATAAATGTGCGTAAATTTCTGTCATTTGGATACTGCTATGCCCCAGCAGTTTGGATATGCGGTATAAATCCACTCCGGCCTGGGCCAAATGACTGGCAAAAGTATGTCTCAGTTTATGTAAATGGCAATGAAGGCCCAGCTTTTTTGTGGTACTCCGATATGTGGAGCACAAAGAACGTACTGTATTATAATGCCAGTCTCCGATAACATATTCATCGGCTTGACGAACCTTGACTGATTGTAACATATTATATAAATCTTGAGAAATTGGCACCAAACGGAAACGTTCTGTTTTGCTGGGGGCAATATAAATTTGTCGGCGGGATAAATCCACGTCCTGCCATTTAAGGCTGTTGATTTCTGCTGCGCGCAATCCGGCCCGGACACCGAGCAAGACGACTAATTTCCAGGATATAGAGGTATGCAGGGCCAATATGGCGGCTATTTCCTGCGGAGAATGAAACTCCACGCGTCCCTTGGGGGCACGCAGTTTTTTGACGCTTTTCCAAGGAAGGGGCGGAAGGATGTTTTCCCTTTCGGCATAATAAAGCATTCCTTTTAGAAGGGTTAGATAACTATTTATGGATACAGGTTTATAATCTTGTGATTTCAATGTAAGTTTAAGCTGTTCCAACGCGCGTGGGGTTATATCCTGGACATAGCGGATGGACAGGGTGGACTGTAACTTTTCTACTGCGTATTCAAAGCTGGATATGGAATTAGGGGCCAGATTGGCTGCAATGTAAGCACGGTATTTTGCCAAAAATACGCTAAAAGGCATTTTTGTCGTTTCTTGGATTGTTTTATCAGTATCCAAGGTTGCGGCGCGCATGATGGCCACCTGATTATTTTTCGTGTGCAAAGATTTCCTACGGCGCTTGCCCTGCAGGACATAATCGGCGTATTTCATGCCGGTACGGGGATCGGTGTAAATTCTCATATTTCTTTTATCAGCGCGTCCAGGGCGGCAACGGCCATATTGTGATACAGCCTTACTTCGCAGTCTCCTTTGGCAGCGGTTAAACAGTCGGTGCAGTCAAATATTCTGTTTGCCCGCATACACATGGCCGCAGCCATCCGCTCCACGGCCTCGGAGCGGGGAAGGCCCAACCCGCACACCTCTCGGCACGTCTTCTTCCCGTTTCCCGTAAAAGGGCAAAAATCGTATTGGAAAGCGTGCGCCTTATCACACAGCCCTATCGGGTCCGTATCCGTCAAAATCAAAATTCTTTTTTCTTTTTCGCTCATATTTACTCCTCCCACGGGCCGATGATGTCGTATTCATATTAGTTCCCCTTTTCAAAGTATTTAGACAGGTCGGCTAGTTCTTTGACTAAATCCCACCCATCATCTTCCCCTTCAAATGTTCCGCATTCATAAAAATGCGCTAAATCTTGTTCTTTAATATCTAGTCCAAGAAAATAACAATCTACCAGCCCTTTTCCTTTATCGCTGATAATAAAAATAATATTTCCATTGTTAGTTTCGTACAAATGCCACAGCTTCACTTCCAGGGGCTTGGGCTCTAGGATATAAGGACTATATTGCATTTCCACAAAATCTCCTACATAATCGCCGAACTCTTCACTTTCACCAATTATAAGATTGTTCTTATCTTTATGGTATTTAGTTTTAATAGCATCACAAAATACCACCTTCCCAGCCGCCAAAGCGTCCGATACTTCTTCAATAGTTTTTAAGTACTTCTTTTCGGTTTCCATTTTCCTCCTCCGTTTTAATTTTCACTACCTCGCATACCTTACAACTCTGCTGACCTTTTCTAAACTCAAGCTCTCCGATCCTTTCTCCTAAACTACAACCAGTAACCTGACCCATACAAAAAAATATAATAGCTACAAAAAATATAAGCAAGAAGTGTCCATCATTTATTGTCATTTTCAGCCTCCTTACCAAACGGTTCTTTTGTTTAATAAAATATCTTTCAAAAACTTAAAACCAGCAATATAACTAGGTTTATAAAACTGGTCTTTTGCAAAGCACTTAAAACCCCAGCATTTACATACGCCTAACAAATACTTAAAAGGATTTTGCGTTTTACAATTTGGAAAAAAACGCTTTCTCCAAAAATAAACCGAAAAAGTGTGAAACAAATTCATTCCCTCTCTCATTTTTCCGCCTCCTTAATCAGCGCCAGGATTTCTTCCGGAGTTTCTTTGACAAAACGTCTAACATCAGAAAGAGTTTTTAATGCTGTTCCGTCATCTTCTTCTCTTTGATAAAAACTTACGATATGATTTGTATTAATCCAAATAGGATAGTATTTTAATACACAATCTAAATTTTCAGTCCAATCTCTTTCTACACCCGTCAATTTAATTATCGCCATTTTGTGCCTCCTTAATTATTGTTTTATGCCAATATAAAGCAGATTTAAACTAAAGACATCCTGTTTCCTTATATCCACACTCTGTGCAATCCGAAAAATAAAAATTACCTACAACATCATAAATCATATATTTCCCGCACTTTGGACAAATCTTTTTATTGAAAGCCCGCATTCTATCAACATGTCCACATTCTGGACACTCTATAATATGCCAATCTCCATTTATGTAAAAAGTCATTATTGTTCCGCATTCAGGGCAATTATCCATTTTGTGCCTCCAGCAAGTCTGCGTTCTCGTGTATGTTGCCGAGGATGTCATAGTCCCAGCACTCGCTAAAATAGGACTCATCTTCGTGTGGAAAATTGAAGCAAAAACAATTGATTTCCCAAACTACTTTTGCCAATTTACTTTCAAGATATGGCGGAATAGTCATACAATCGCCTGTTACCCTTACAATATCCCCCTCGTAAATCAGCCGCCCGTTTTTGTCCTTCAGGCCCGTGCACTGTTCTGGTTGCCCAAAAACATCACTCTCGCGGCAAGTTACAGCCGGCGCACCATAAACAGCGGACCAATACACAAACTTTTTAAACTTCTCGTCCGCCCCATAAATTGGGGTCCTAAATTTAAATCTATCGTTCATTTTTTTACCTCCCTCACCTCCAAATAATCATTGCGGCTAAAACCGCACAAGCCATCGCACAAGCATGCATGGGGTCCAGTTTGGCAAAAGTCTGCACGGAGGCCCAATAAAAAAGCAGACAGGTTATAACAAATCCGACTGTTTTAACTCCGTTTTTCAGCAAGGCCTCCAAAACCAAAGCCCAAAACGGCGTTTCTTTTTTCGTTTTTGATTTCGTCATAAATCCAACTCCAAAAACCGCACCAGCACCGCTATCGTGTCCAGGGCTTCTTCCTCGGCCTGGCTGCGGTTATCCTCGTTTACCGCCCTGGCAAACTCTCCCAGCTCTTCGCTCGCCAGGCTGACCGCTTCCCAAGCCGTTGCCGCAAAGTGCGGGTGTTTCTTCCGCGCCCGCTGCACGGCCTGGATAATTTCGTTCATCGTTGTCGGATTCACTTCGTAACCTCCTTCACGGTAAAGCTGACAGAAAAACCGGAAGGAAGCTCATAATTTATTTCCAATTTTTCCGGCGAATTTTCCAAAAATTCATCCCCAATATTTTTGTTCAGTAGGCTGACCAGCCCCAGCCCGATACTGATTAACTGCTGTTTGTTTATGTTCATTTTGTAACCTCCTCAAAACAACCTCTGAATTTTTCTTCACAGTTATCGGCGCATAAGACGCAGGCCACAACGTCTGGCCGAAAGTTTTTACAAACACTCACAAAGGCCGGAGCCTTCGGCGTTTCCTGTTTCGCGGGCACCTTGCCTTTGCTTAACGCCGCTTTTCGCTTTGAGAGGATTTCTTCACGGTGCACGCTGTAGTACCGCTTCTGCTTTTCGCGGTTGTACGCTTGCACTTTGTCTTTGTGTTCTTCTCTCCAGCGGGCTATCACTTCTCGCTGTCTTTCTTTGCGGCATTTTTCGCAAAAGCGCGCATTTTTCGCTCCGTAAAATCCCCGCCCACATTGTTTGCAAGTTATCCGGCGCCTTTTTCCACCCTCTTAAAACATCCGGCCCGGAACGGGCCTTCCCCGTTTTCCGCGCATTGCACGCAGGTCGGGTTGTATGCGTCGTAGTTTTGGCAATAGCTGTTCCCCGCGTACGCCCGCATTTCCGCCTCACTGAACAAGCCGCAGGAGGCTTTTTGTTTTTTGGATTTTTTCCGCGGGAAGCGGATACTGGGGCCCGTCATCGGTGCGCCTCCCCGTCATATTTGGCCTCATTGGCCGCCTTGGCCGCCAAACGCCGCACTTCTATCTTGCGCCCGATGCGCCGGAACTCCGCGCGCTGTTTGGCTTTGCCCAGTTTATACGCGCCGTACAGCGCGCCGCACACACACAAACCTATTATCCACATCATATAGTGCCTCCTATTTTTACGCTGTCTCCCACCTGATGCCGATGCGCTTTGATAAACGCCTCCACATCGGCCCAGTTCTGCCACAACAGATATTCAAAACCCAGCGCCTTGACCGTATCTTCAAAATCCCGCTGGGCGGGGCTTTGGCGGCCGGAGCCGTCGGGGCTTTTTAACTCCACAAACACCGCCTGCCCCTTGGGCAGCAGGATAATCAGGTCAGATACGCCCGCCGTCACTCCCTGCAGCTTTAAATTATGCGCTTCCCGCACGTGCCGGCTGCCGCCGTTTGGCACGGCAAATACGTAAAACCCGGTCATACGCAAAAGCCGTACAACTCCCACCTGGAAAAACGCTTCCTGTTTACGCATATCCACTCCTTAAAACGGCGGCTCCTCATCCGGCGACGGGATAAAGACCCCTAAATCCTGCGCCGCCCAGCGGATGAGTTTGTCCAAAAAAGCGCTCATTTCGTCTTTGCTGGCGCCGCTTTTGCTGCGCGGCGTGCGTACCGCCTGGACAAATTCATTGCCGCCCGCTTTCCAGCACACCGTCTTTTGCGTGAAAAAGAACTTGTCATTTAGAAACGCGTTGACCTCGGCCAGGCTTAATTCGTTGCCCTGCTCTTCCAGCCCCTGCTGCACCCGCGGCAGCACCACGCCCCAATACCAGCCCAACTGCGCCGTGGTCTTGCTGGCCAGGCTTTTGATTTCGGCGCGCAGCGCGCGCCCCTTTTTTAAGGCCGCCAGCGCATCCAAATACAGGCCGTTTAATTCCCGCTGACAGGCTATTTCGTAGGTCTTGGCCATAATACCCCCTAAAAAGGCACGTCCTCATCCGGCGCCGCCGACGCGTCGCCCTGCCGCTTTTCGGCCAGCCGCCGGTTTACTTTTAACGCCTCTTCACAGGCCGTCTTGCGCGCCGCTTCCCCGCATACCGCTGCCACCACGGCCATGTCCGAAGGGGTCAAAATCAGGTCTTTGCTTTCCCACTCGTTTTTTTGTTTGTTAAAAACGCGCTTCTCCAGCGAATAAAAATCATAATTTGACCCGTCCGCCTTCGTCCCCGTCATATGCTTGACCGAAAAAGCGCCCAGTTTACTGACATTTTCCATCATAAGTACGCCTCCTTGTATTTTTGGATATAGCTCTTTACCAGCTCCCGCCCTTTGTCCAGCCCGTCCGCCAGCGCGGCCTGATACTGCGCATCCGGCCAAACGCGCTGCACATACAGCGGGTTTTTAAACATGGGATTAAACCCCACATAATCGGCCCATTTACGCCCGCAAATGAGCATTTGAAACTGCATCTGCGCCCAGTGCTCCGCCTCTATTTTGCCCGTCAGCACGGTATAGAGGTGCGCTTTGTCCTGCTTGCATTTGATTTCAATCAGGCCGTCCTCTCCCACCAGGCCGTCGGGGCTGCAGCCCACGTATTCGTCCAGCTCCGCAAACCCCACCGTCTGCACCTTGCGCCCCATATATTCCTCATACGCGCGGCGCGCTTTCGGCTCTCGGATATGCCCTTCCTGCATGGCCTTGGTTTCCACAATGTCGGGCAAATTGCCCGTCAGCCAAAAGGCGGCTTTGCACAGGGCGGCCGTTTCCAGCCCCTTTTTGGCCTGCGCCACCGCCGCTGCGTCCGTGGCCGTAAAACGCCCCGCCCGCAGGTTGTGCCATTCAAAAGAGCCCTGCTCCACATCATGGATAATCATTGCGCCAGCTCCTGTTTGATTTCCGCACTGCGGCGTTTATAGTGCGCCTGCAGGTCCGCCTGGTACCGCTCGTAATTGGCCCCCAGCTCCCGCTTAATCTCCCCGCAGGTTTTCCGCAGCTCTTCTTCCGTCTGCGCCTGATTAATGCGTATCACGTGGTCGCTCCATATTTTCAGGGCCTGCGGCGCGGAAGCGGGCTCACGCAGGGCATTATCCTGCGTGTCGGGGTCTTTGCTGTCTGCGTCATCTATGGCGAAAAGCCCGTTTAACGCGTATTTGCGCGCGTAACTGCTGGCCGCCCCCGTTACCTGCGCTGGGTCCATGCCTTTGCGCTCTTCGGCTTCCCGCGCATAGGCACAGACGCTTACGTCCCCTTCCGGCGTTTTTAACGTAGCCGTGGCCTTGACGTACACGCGCCCGCCCACCGGAAGCACCTCATCGGTCAGCGTCAGCGCGCAGCCCTTCTGCGTCAGCAGCGGCTTGACCGCTTCCAAGATATCTTCACAAGAGCGGTATTTATACCCGCCGAATTTGTTGTACTGGTTCTTCGGGGCCTTTAAGGCCGCCTGTATTTCCTGCAAAATCATTTTGCCCTCCGTGCTTCTTTCAGTCCTTCCAAATACCCTTCCATCCTGCCTTGCGTGCGGCCCAGTTCATAGGCCTGTATCAGCTCTTTGTCCATACATTCTCCTTTCTATGCAAAAGGGCTTCTATATCCCGTGAACATCATACGCTTGCGTCTGCGCTGGAAATCACGGGTACGGGAAAATAATTTTTTTTCAATTACTTTCCGCCAGGCCCTCCCGTAAAGCCACTACTTTCACGGGTTAATGTTCGGGTTTTATTTACTTCTTTTCACGGTCGCGGGTTGACAAGCCCAAGTCATTGCCCGCTCTTTATGCCCAAACAAGAGGGTTGCTGTGCGCTTTGGTTTTAAGTCCTTTTTTCTTGGCCGGAAGTGCCTTTTAACTTCCCGTCCGCCGCGCGTCTATAGGTGCGGTTTTTTCGGCCCGCCGCCGCCGAATAAACATTCAAGGTTTCGGTAACCGTCGGCTTTTTTACAGGCGCCTTGCCTGATTAAATCTGTCGGGTGGTAATCGGCCGCGCCCACCCCGCGCGTTACCAGAGCCCATATGACTTTTGCTCTTGCCTGGCACAAATATGCGCTTTGTGCCCAACGTGTATTGCGGTTATTACCAAACTTGCTCTTTTGCCTGGCGCACGATATGCAACAAACCGTTATCATCAACTTCGCCGTAAACGTAAATCTTCCGATTTTTGCCCATAAATTTTTTAATAGCTTTGTCGGCGGGATATTCGCCCAAAATTGTTCTGTCCTTGTTATAAGCGAGGATTTGCGTCCCGCTCATATCAATTTGCATTTTGAAAATCTCGTTCTTCGCCATATTCTTTCCTCCAAATCGTGCGCTGTAACGGGCGCACCCGTGCGGTGTAGCTACTCCCGCCCGCCCCTCGGCCTTCCCGTCGCGTTCCGTTTATCCTGCGCCTTTTGGAGTGGCTGGATTAAAGGCTCTCCGGCGTTTAACATTTCAAATCTGTGCGGGCTGTTTTAACGTCCGCCCGCCCGACGGTAGGAGACGCATGAATAACTACCTAAAATTTTCTTTCAGCTTCTCCATCCACAGGTCAAACTCCCTGCAGCAGTCGCACCCTTCCCCGTTATTGCACTTGTTAAAATCCCCGCAGAAAGGCGCGTCTCCTGCCTGCGGATAGGTGTGCGCATGGTTTTCCTGCAAACTCGTCAGCTGCCCGTTTTTAAGCCGCGCAAACTCATTGTCCAACGCCGCTTTTATCTCGTCCACATAGCCGCCGGATACCATTACCTGATGCCGGCACTTCAGCGCCCCTTCAAATCCGCCTATAAGGTGCTCCAGCGCCACCAGCGTAGCCATCAGCCTGCGCGCTTCGTATGCCATATCCTTACCCCAACAGCTCTATGGCCGTCTTGTACTCCTGGGCCTTTTTCAAAAGAGGCCCCACTTTGGCGTAGTACCGTCCCGCGTAGCTTTTTATCTGCGCCGTCAAATCCTGTTTGCTGCCCGCCGTCTCTTTGCGGAATTGCGCTTCCAGTTTGCGCGTTTCCGCCTTTATCCGGCCCAGTAAATTGGCCCGCTGGGCCTTTAAGCTCTTTACTTTATCCTGTACCGTCATAACGCCTCCCAGACTTTGCAGTCTTTACAATCTGCGGTTTTTACGTTTTTTGCGCGCTTCATGCAGTGGCAGACAATATCGCCAAACTGCCCGCACGGACGGAATAACTTAAGATGCCGACACTTGGCCTGTTTTTGTTGCGCGGTCATAACGCCCCCAGGTACATATCAATCAGGACGGCCCAGAAGGCAATGCCCAACATGACGGCTAAAATCCGGTCGTGTGTCATAAGTCCTCCGCGGGGATGATGCCGGCTTTCAGTTCGTCCGCTTTGAAGATATATTTGGTGCAGCCGGAAAAGGGATGATACGCTTTAATCATGCCTGCGCGCGCGGCGGCGCGTATCATCTGCGGGGTAACGCCCAACAGGGCGGCGGCTTGCTTGGTGTCCAAAAAGTCGCTTTTGGTTTCCTGTTTTTCGTTCATATTTTTTATGCTCCGCGAAATAACTATTTTTGATAAAATAAAAGCGAGTATCTTGGTTGGCGTGGCTGCGCCGATACTCGCTTTTGGAGACGCACGAAAAGAGGTTGCCCTCTTTTTGGTACAGATTTTTTTGCCGTACGTCTCCGCCCCTTTTGGGGGGCACCGTTCGCGGGTTGCCATCCTGCGCCGGATGTTCTTCAAAAACCGTTTTGCGGGGGAGGTCGCGCCTTCCCCCAAGTCCAAAAAGGAGGTCATATTATGGCCAAGTTTTTGGAAGCCCCTGGCATAAACTTTCGTCATTTAAGGAGGCGGAAGTAGAACCCGTGGGGGCGTAAACGCGGACAAGTGCCCTTTGAGCGTAACCTTAAATTACGCGAGCCGGACCGCAGACCAAAAGTCTGCGCCATCTCCGGCAGGTGCACGCTTAACGGGTTTTAGGTAACTTTATGCGTTAAGCGTCCGCTTATGGATGAACGCTGTGTAAGGCAGCGCAACGGTTTTTGAAAGAACTTGTTTAGTTGAACATAATGAAAGGAAAAAAATTATCTAATGATAATAAGCATTATGTTAACTTTCCCGCCGCGACATACGACTTGTTATTTTTTCTGAATTTTTTCTATTTTTAATTCCAAATTTTCCAGTTTATACCGTTGTACCTCCAGTTCTTTTTTGAGTATTTGGATTTCTTTTTGCAAGTCATGGTTTTGGCTTTCTCCGACTGAAGACTGCACAATATTGTGATCGCCATTTACGTCGGCAGAATTGTCAAAAAAATAATTGATGGGCTTGTCGGTGATTTTTCCGAGAGCCTCTAATGTGGAATATTTGGGTTTTGTTTTTCCCGAAAGCCACTGACTAACCGATGTCGAAGAAATACCTAATTTTTTGGCCAATGCAACTTGATTTAAACCTGCGTCCAACATAGCTAGTTTTATTTTTTTAATTAATCTATCTGTTTCTTTTATCTTCATAAAACACTCTTATTTTTAAGTTAATACTTGACAAATTGAAGTAAAAACTTTAAAATTAATTTAAGTTAGTTAACATAATGCTTATTATTAGTAGTTAATTTCCCGTCGTAAAAACGGGCTTTTTTTGTTTATTGTAAATAAGGAGTGAATGTGAAAAAAGTTATATGTTTATTGGCTGTGCTTTTGGCGGCAAGCGGGCTGCCGGCGCAGGAGAATAAGAATTTGCTGTCCGTCGGTGTCGGCGCGGCGGTGCCGATGGGAAGCGTAGCGGATAGTGTTTTCACGGATGTAGATACTGGAGATATAAAATGGGGGAAGACTGGAGGAAATGTTGAATTTCAGTATTTACATTTTGTCAATGAGAGGTGGGCTTTTGGTATGGAACTGGGAGCGGCCATACTGACTTCGGAGGAGCATAGCTTCAGTGACTCATTATATATACCTGGTTACAATCCGCCGCATGTTACGGCAGAAGGTAAATTAAAATCTAAAACTTATTCTATTAATGCTATGCTGGCTGGACGGTTACATTTAAATCCTGCGGGTAAAATGCGGTTTTATATTCCGTTTGGGGCGGGACTTTCTTATGCTGAATTGAGTTTATCTGGGCATGTGGCATTCAAGGAGGCTCCTTTTAAATATAATGGTAGTGTGGAGTATTCGGATGCGGGGCCGGCGGGATATATTGGTCTGGGCATGGAATTAAAACGCACGGAGACGGATTTGGTGTCATTGGAAGCAAGGTATCATATGGCGCGGCTGAAAGAACAGGAAGTCAGCGCGACCTATAAGTATGTAACGGTGATGCTGAAGGTGGGCGGTTTGTTTTAGACGAGCAAATTAAGAGAAAGGAAGATCATATGTCTAGAAAAAAAGATGCCGAAGTGGGATGCGCCATTTTGGCAGGAATAGCGGCAGTTATTTTGATGGCTATTTGCTGGATGTTAGAAAATCAGCCAATTTTATGTGTCATTCTGTTAGTAATACCTGTGCTTATTTATGTATGTAATAAATATACCGCAGAAAAGCAGCGGCACCAGAAGTTAGCGGTTTTTAAGAGTAAAGTGGAACAGGCTATTTTAAAGTGGCAAGACTGGCAAAATAAAGGCTTGCCTATTATACAGAATGCTGATTTGAGGCTAGACGAAGGGGAAATCCTAATATATGAAGCCCCGTATTTGTTAAAGGTGGGCGCCGGTAGGCAGGTGCATACGGGTGTATTGTATATAACAAACAAACGTTTTTTGTTTTTGGCCGATACTACCACAAAGGATATTTCTTTTAAACGGGTTTTGGCTGTTACTGCGGGGCAGACAGTATTGCATGTAGTGCCTAATGGACGGGACAAAATGTTGCATTTGACGCCCCAAATTGGGGAAGAATTAGGGCAGCGTTTACAAGTGGCGGACGCATATGCAGTATGGTTTTTGCAGAACCGCGGGAAATATGAGATGATGGAAGAAGAGGTATTTAAGATTTTAGGGGTTAAAAAGGAAGGGGCTGCTTCTTAAATAAAAATATTGACAATACTAACAAAAATTTAGTATAATTTAATTATAATGCAGTTGTGTTCTTATTTTCCCTAATCACTCTTATTTTCCTTTATTTCCTCCAAAACCCCTTGATTTACCCTTCAAAAACCCCTACAATATAATTAGGAAACAAAAGGAAACAAAATACGTCTTACGGAAATAAAAGACGTTGTGAAAGTATTGGAATTAACTTAATTTGATTTGCACCCCGCTTGCTTTGAAGAAGTAAACGGGTTTTGTTCGCGTTTTATTTGTGAAAATTAAAACTAGCCATAAAGAAACAAACATTAAGTAATATTTGTATGAATTAGAGACGTCTTATGGATATGTTGTAAAAATTAAATAGCAGTAAGTTATACCTTGAAAATATTATCTTATGAGGTAGTTTATGACCATCTGTATTGCTGCTTTAGCGGATCAAGGGAAAAGTGCAGTCTTGGCCTGTGACAAGATGCTCACGATGCCTGGTTTATCTTATCAAATAGAAAAGGATTACTATAATAAAAAGTATTGTGTGAATGGCGATTATGTTATGTTTTCGGGGGATGCTATAGCTGCATATGAAGTTATAGAAAATGCAAAAAAAATTATAGCAGATAATGAGAAAAAAAATATTTTACCGTTACCTGATACAAAAGAAATTTTACGACAAGCTTATCAAAGTTATAGAAGGAAACTTGTAATACAGCGATTTCTTGAAACCAGAGGATTAACCCTAGATTTGTATTATTCTGGGAAAGTTAATGTGCCTCCTCAAGTTGTTATGGAGATAGAAAATGCTTTCCAAAATATTAATATAAATTTGGAACTGATAATTGTTAGTAAGGGGTGTGATGAATTATTTCATATTTTCCAACTTCTGCATCCAGGAGAGTTAAAGTGTTTTGACCCTGTCGGCTATGTATGTATTGGGTGCGGTACTATTCATTCTTTATATTTCTTGACCGGTTCTGATTATTCTATTTCTAAGTCCAAAGAGGATGTAAAGGAATTAGTAGAAGCGGCCAAAAAACAGGCTGAGAAGTCTCCAGGGGTTGGTATGCAAACAGATTTAATAGAATTGCCCAAATAGGGAGGTGATTTTATGCTTAATAATATTACAGGAGCTAAAGATATTAAGTTTGTAATTAGTGCGGGTTGGAAAACTCAAAAGACGCAACCCCATGATGTCCATCTAAAAACTAAAAAGGATTATTCTTTATCTGCCGATTAAATATTCCCCGCCGAGTGCGGGGATTTTAATTTGACAAACGCGTAAAAAGCGTTTATACTTAATCTATACGCGCGAAAAGAGGGGGATGGGCTGATCCCCGCTGCTTTTCGCGCTTGTTTATTGTAAGCCTCTTTTGGTACTGACCAAAAGGGGCTTTTTTGATGTCTGCGCGGGAAAAGCCCCGGCAGGAAAACCGGCGGGCCACAGGGAAAACGGGGACATATGGGCGCGGAGAAACTGACCAAAAAAGAACTGGCTTTTTGCAAGGCGTACGCCAAAGAGGAGAACGGGGAGAAGGCGGCCGCGGCGGCGGGTTATTCCGTCAGAAGCGGGCGACAAATTGCTTACCGTTTGCTGCAAAAAGATTACATCCGGCGCAAAATAAGCGATATCCGCAAACCCATTGCGCAGAAACTGGAAGAAGAGTTCCGCTACACGGCGCTGCAAAGTTTCAAAAACCTATGCAAAGCGCAGGACACCGCCCTGGCGCAGACCCAGTATTACCCCGCCACGGGGGAAACGCGTCCCAAGCCGGATTTGGCGGCGTTTATCAAGGCCGAGGAACTCAAGGCCAAACTGGCGGGGCTGTTTGACGAGCAGAACAACAAAGTGCAGGACATTACCATTCACATAAAAACATCGGCCGACTTAAAGGCCGAAACGGAGCCAAGATGAGCAAAAACGAGAACGATATAAAAGCCCGGCGGTATTTATTTTTGGCGGTAAAAAATTTGCGCGCGCCCAACAGCGTCAGCCGCGTTTGCCCGACGCAGAGCGTGCAGGCGCTGCATTTTCAGACCTGCCGAATGGACAGGGAGGCGTTCAGGGAGTTTAAGCAAAAGGGCAGCGCGCGCACGCTGTACGCCTTGGACTTTATTGTTAAATTCCGCCCCGAGAACATGCACGACAACGGGCATTATTTGTGCATTATGTTCCAGGGCGAACGCATTTACGAGCGCAAACGCAGGCATGTGCTGGACATCGGTTTTTACCGCATGCGGAGGGCGTTTCTGCGCGCGTACCAAAAAATACAGGCCCACGCCGCAGAGGAAAAGACCCACCGGCTGGAAGGGATTTTGCAGGGCTTGGGAGATTAAATGGACATCACTTTCCCGCATAAGCTGACGCTGCGGCCGTATCAGTACCCGCTGTGGGACTATATGGAGCCGTGCAGCGACGGCAAACGCGCTTTTCAGGTGTGGCACCGGCGCGCGGGGAAGGATTTGCTGGATTTGCAGATTATGGTCAAGGAAGCGGCCAAAACGCGGCATAATTACTGGTTTATCCTGCCGCATTACCAGCAGGTGCGCAAGGCCATATGGGAGGGTAAAACGCGCGAAGGGGCGGCGTATTTGTCCTTTATTCCGCAGGAGCTTATCCGGCGCAAGAACAAACAGGAAATGTATGTGGAGCTGGTCAACGGCTCCATTATCCGCTTTGTGGGGGGCGACAACCCCGACAGCCTGGTGGGCGCGGGGCCGAGGGGAATAGTCATCAGCGAGTTTGCCCTGCAAAAGCCGAGCCTGTGGAATTTTTTGGAGCCGATGCTTTTGGAAAACAAAGGCTGGGCCATTTTTAACACGACCCCGCGCGGGGACAATCACGCCAAAGACATGTACGAGGCGTTCAAGGCCAATCCCGCCTATTACACCAGCCTGCTGACCGTGAACGATACCGGCGTGGTCAGCCGCGCGCAGATAGACAAACTGCGCACGGAGGGCTGGCCGGAAGAATTAATCCAGCAGGAGTTTTTCTGCTCCTTTGAAGGGGCGGTGCACGGGGCGTATTACGGCGACCTGCTGAACGAACTGGAGAAACAGGGACATATTACCGCCGTGCCCTATGACGGGGCGGCCCTGGTGCATACATTTTGGGACCTGGGGCTTTCGGACATGACGAGCATTTGGTTTGTGCAGTTTGCGGGCAAAGAGATACGCGTCATTGATTATTATGAGGACCACAACAAACGCGTGAGCGATTACGCCGACGTGCTGCTTAACGTCAAGCAATACAAATACGGCAGCCACAACATTCCGCACGACGGGGCAAAACGCGACATAGAAAGCCTGCGCAGCTACCGGCAGATTTTGACCGAGGCAGGCCTGAACAATGTGCGCGTGCACGAGCGTACCCCGTCGGTGCATTTGGGCATTATGAAAACGCGGGCGATGCTTTCGCGCTGCTGGTTTGACAAAGAAAAATGCAAGGACGGCATTTGGTGCCTGAAAAATTACCGCCGCGCTTATGACGAGGACCGGCGTAGTTTTAAGGACGTGCCGGAGCATGATTTGGCGTCGCACGGGGCCGACGCTTTCCGCCTGCTGGGCGAAACCCTGGGCAGCTATGAGCCCGGGCGCAAAGACGGCCCGCGCAGCAGGGCGGCCTTGCCCGTTATGGGCGTAAAGCGGGGAGGGATAAGCATACATGTCAGACGGTTTGGATAATTCTGATGGAAAGGAGGGCGGAATATGTTGGCCGCTTTAGCAATCGGTATGGGACTGATGGGGATGGCGTCATCTGCCTACAGCGCCTATAAACAGCGCAAAGAATATCAAAAAACGGTGCGCGAACAGCAAAAACTGCTGGAAGAGCAGCAAAGGCAGGAACAGGAAGAAAGAAAGCGCAAAATAGACGCGCTGCGCCAAAGCGCGTTGGGCATGAGCGCGGGGCGCAGGACGCTGCTTTCCGGCGGGGAGACGGGTTTTACGGGCGGGCTGACCGAAGGATACGGCGCCAAAACCAGCCTGGGGTAAATATGCAGCTAAAGGGCAATCACATCCGCGTGATAAAAGGTGATACGGGGTATTTGATTTTCCGCTTTTTTGAGCGGTGCAAACCTTTTGCGCTGGACGGATACACGGTGAAATTTATCATCAAAAAAGAAAAAGACGCCCCCGACAGCACGGCCATACTGGCGCAGGATTTAACCGTGGAGGAAGCGGGCGGGAATACGGTGTCGGTGGCGCTTTCGGCACAGTTTACCGACCGCACGCCGGACACCTTCTTTTACGGGGTGCGGCTGATAAAAGACGGCGTGGTGCAGACGGCGCTGGAAGGGAATTTTACCGTTGAGCAAGGAGTGTTTGCATGAAAGGCGTAACGGTGGACATACTGCTGGGGGAAAACGTACAGGGGCAGGCGGGCATGCCGCAGTTTGTCTCCCCCGTGGCGACCAGCGTGCAGGTGGGCACGGTGCAAAGCGGAGAGACGGCTGCCGTGGTCAACAGCGGCACGCCGCAAAACGCCGTATTTGATTTTGTATTGCCCAAAGGGGAAAACGGCAAAGACGGCAAAGACGGGGCGGACGGGCAGGACGGCAAAAGTGCTTACCAGCAGGCCGTGGAAGGCGGATACACGGGCACGCAAGCGCAGTTTAATGAAGAGCTGGGCTCTTTTGGGGATTTGGCGCAGAGCGCGCAAACGGCCGCCGATCAGGCGCAACAGATTTGGCAGGACGTACAAAAACGCCAGCGCAAGGAGTTTATTTATACAGCGGGGACACCGTCGGGTACGTATACGGGAAGTCTGACGGAGATTGATACAGGCACGGATTTGACGGGGCTGGATGTGGAAGTGTACCTCAACGGGGTAAACAAAGAGTCGGGAACGGAATACACCGTATCGGGCACGAAAATTACGTTTAGTTTTGAACTGACTGCGGGAAGCAAGGTAAAAGTGCGGCTGGGGGATTTAATCCGCACGGCCAAAGAGGCCGACATTGACGCGGCCATATTGGTGCATAACAATGACGCGTCGGCGCATCCGGCCCTGGACGAGCGCATCAGCGCGCTGGAGCAGGGAGGAGGCAGCGGAGGCGGGGAAAGCTGGTTTACGCTGACGGGGGAGAATTACACGGCGCAGCAGCTCTCAAACGGGCTTTCCAGCGGCAAGGCGGGCTCTTACGCATTGGGCGCGTACGCGTCAAAGACGATTACGCGCGTGGAAGCCTGGGCGGGGGACGGAACGGAAGGGAACCCGTATTTTCGGCTTCCGTGGCCGTACGGCTGGCACCGGAGCGGGAATTTTATTTACCTGTACTTCGTGCGCGGCGGGGTCAGCCTGAACTGGAGCGAATTTTACACAAACGCAAACGCTATTAATGTGGCGGTGCGGGCGTATTACAAATAAGGGGCGCATATGGCAGAAAAAAAGATTTTGGACAATCAGGTGGATTTAAGCGCGTATGACACGGCGGCGCAAGCGGCGCAGAAGGTGGCGGCTGCTGTGGAAACGGGCGATGAACAGACGCTGGCGGCGGCCAAAAGTTACGCCGATACGCAGGCCGCGGCGGCCTTGCAGGACGCCAAAGAATACACCGCAGAGGAAATAGGCAAGTTAAACTACATTAAATTTGTGGACAGTTTGCCGCAGACGGGGGAGCGCAAATACATTTACGCGGTGGTGCAGGACGAGCGCACGCCGGACGATGAGGCCATTGTGCTGTTGTTTGTATGGACGGGGACGGAATTTGCGGCCGTGGGCGTAATGACCGGCGCGGTGGACGCAAGCGTATTCCAGCCGTATATAGACGCGGCGCAGGCGGCACAAACGGGGGCCGAAACGGCGCAGACGGCGGCAGAGAGCGCACGGGACGCGGCCCAGTCGGCCCAGACGGCGGCGGAGGCCGCGCAGGGAGCGGCAGAGAGTGCACAGACTGCGGCGGAAACAGCCAAGGCGCAGGCGGAGAATTTTGCTTCATCGGCGCAGAGTGCCGCCACGGCGGCGGAAACGAGCGCGGACAGTGCAGATACCTTTGCGCAGGCGGCCTCATCCAGTCAGCAGGCCGCGGCGGGCAGCGCGACGACGGCGTCCGCTTCGGCGGATTTGGCGCAGGAGTGGGCCGTTAAAATGGACGGTGCGGTGGAGGACGGGGAATATTCGGCCAAATATCACGCACAGCAGGCGGAGGCTTCGGCCACGGCGGCAGACGGCTCCGCCTCCGCAGCTGCCACGTCTGCGGGGGAAGCGTCCTCCAGCGCCAGTGCCGCCGCACAAAGCGCACAGGATGCGGCGGATAGTGCCGAAAGTATAAACCCAGATAATTTGGCTAACAAAGGACTGGAGAATACAGGCCGTCTGACAAACTGCATTACTAAAATCCCGCAGGATATAAAACTGGAATTATCTTCCGAAGGGATACTGACTTTAAAAGCGGGAAGCAAAGCATGGTATCCAAACGGGAAAGACGACGAAGGAAATTTATTATTTGACAGTACAGTAACTGCTAGTGATATTACTTGGGTATTTACAGACACAGCCAACTGGGACAATGTATTTGTTTTCTTGGGTGGTAATAAAAGAGCTCAGGCTTTCCGTCCAACAGGAAGTACAAATTCGGGTAGCGCTGACCCAGGGACGACAGGGACCACTTATTATAATATTTCCGATAACTACATTGACGCTCACAACACCGGTGGACTGGACAGAGGCCTGACGTTTCCTTTGGCTATTGTCAAAGTGGAAGCGGGAAAAGTGACGCAAATAAAGCAGGTATTTAACGGGTTTGGGTATATCGGACAAGTGTTATTTGCCTTGCCTGGAGTGGAAGGACTTTCGCCTGGAGGCAGGAATGCTGACGGTAGTTTGTGTAATTATACAATGACTGTCAGTAATGTACTCACACGCTCCTTTACTTGGAGCTGTGATGATGGTCAATCTGTGTTTGTCGGCCAATATAATACGGCAACTGCAACAGAAGCCACAGAGATTATAAGCTCCGGCGAATTACATAATTATTTTCAACAAAGCGAACCACCCAGCACCATCCACGCAAACAGTATTTGGCATAAATTGGACGAAAATAAAGTTTATAAAACTGATAACGACACCACATGGAACCCGATATCTTTATTTGTAGTCGGACGGATGTTTAACACAGGTGCTGGCACCAGTGTGTCTTCTTTTACTATCGGCAATCCAGTGGCCATGCTTGATATGTCAAACACCAGCTATATAGCAAAGATGGCTATGCCTTCGAGCAGGTATGTAAATTTAACAATTGGCAGCAGTGATACACAATACATCGCTCCGGCGAATGGGTATCTTTACTTTCTAAAAGTAGCGACAGGAACGAATCAATGGGCACAAATTTCAAATTTAACCGCACAATTTCATATACAAATGTCTTCAGTAAGTAATACAAATCCGCTTATTATGTATATCCCTGCCAGAGCTGGAGATACCCTACGGATATCATATACAGCAGGTGGAAGTGGGACATTAAGATTCATATTTGCAGAAGGAGATAAATAAATGTTTTTGGGATATCAAAACGGCAAGATAGCATTAGTAAAGGATACACGCGAAGAGCTGGAAAACGCACCGTGTATGGTGTTTGACCGAATTGAAGAAAGCGCGGAGGAATATGTGCTTTGGGGCGGGGAATATATTTTAAAAGCCCAGGCGGAAACGGCTCAGGAAGAGCAGGCCAAAATATTGGCCGTAACGACGTTGGAGGACCGCTACGGACTGCCCAGAGCCACGCGCACGGCTTTATTGGCCTTGCAGGCGCAAGGTGTAGAACTGGACAAGCAGCTGATGGCGCGTGTGGCGGAAGTAGAAGAAGCAGCCGCGCCTTTGCGGGCAGATAACACGGAGGCCGGCGAAACCGTGCCGGAAGCACAGGAGGCGGGCGATGACGCCGGAACTGTTTGAGCTGCTTTGGAAAGCGGCGGCCATTGTGTTTGCCGCGGGGGCGGTGTGGGGTGAGCTGCGCGGCATACGCAAAGACATTGCGCGGCTGGAAGCTAAACAGGATAAATACAATCACCTGCAGGAGCGGGTGGCGCGGCTGGAGGACAGCTGTGCCAGTGCGCATAAGCGCATCAGCGAACTGCATTTTGGACGGGGGAGGGACTGATGGATAATCATTATGAAAAATTAGTGGCGCGCATTAAAAAAAACGAGGGACTGCGCTTCCAGCCCTATCGCTGTTCGTCCGGGGCGCTGACTATCGGCTATGGGCACAATTTAGACGCGAGGGGAATTTCTTTGGAAGCGGCGGAGCTGCTGCTCAGGCAGGATTTGGAAATAGCCGAAAAGCAGGTAAAAAACGCTTTTATTTGGTGGCCGAAACTGGACCCAGCGCGGCTGGGAGTGCTGATTGAAATGTGTTTCAATGTGGGCATTTCGGGGCTGTGCGGATTTAAAAAAATGCTGGCCGCTTTGGAAGAAAGCGACTATAAAAAAGCCGCCAAAGAAATGTTGGACAGCAAGTGGGCGTTCCAGGTAAAAGGACGCGCCCGCGAGCTGGCCGAAATCATGCAAACAGGAGAATGGTAATGAGCATATATGTATTGGTGTGCCTGGCCGCCGTGGCGGTGGTGGGGCTGATTGAATGGGTGAAAAACTTTTTGGAGAAGTTTTTTGCCCTGCCCGGGTGGGTATGGTCGCTGGCCGTGCTGGCGGCGTCGCTGGGCAGCGGGTTTTTGGCCGTGTACGGTGCGGACGTGACGGCCCATACGCCGCTGATGGCGGTGCTGATCGGGCTGGTGGTGCTGGCCCTGTCCCAAATCGGATACGACGGGCTCAAAAACGCGATTAAAAACCGGGCTGAAAAAGCACTTGGTGCCCAGAGTGAAAAAACTAATTAGCATCGCGGCCCTGCTGCTGGTGACGGGGCTTTTGGTTTCAAACTGGCACAAGGGCCGGCAGGCAGATAAGGCGGCCCCGGCCGGCACGCTGACGCAAAGCCAGGCGGCGCGGGTGGTCGTACAAGACCACAAACTGACCGCCGCTTTGCGCCAGGCCGACGGGAGCGTGCAAACGCAGGTAAAGTATGTGCCGCCGGAAGGCAGGGCCGAAATCGTGCAGCCCAAAGACGGGGCCGTACAAATTAGCGTCAAACGGGCGGGGTTTACGTTCCGGCCGGCCGTGCAGGGGCTTGTGGGGAAAGAGAGCAAAGCCGGCTTGGGCGTGCGGGTGGCTTATTTTAACAGGTACGGCGCGGGCGTGGGGCTGGATACGGATTTGGACATATATCTGTTTGCGGACAGGCGGCTGGACGATGTGGCGGGGTTTTTAAAGAACACTTCCGCGGGTGTGTACGGGGCGCGGGGCAAAGCAGGGCTGATGATAGGAGTGTATTTCGGATGAAAAGCATAGAAAGCGTGTTAAAGCATTATGAAAAAGCCAGGGCCAGGCAGCAGAAATGGGAAAGCCTGTGTGAGGAGGCGTATCATATCGCCATGCCGGAGCGGAACCTTTATAACCGCGGCGACGAGGGGCAGGACGAGTCGGAAGGGCTGTATGATTCCACGGTCATGGTGGCGGCCAACAGCTTTGTCAGCACGATGCTGCGGCTGATGTTCCCGCCGGATACGCCGTACGCCAAATTGTCTTTGGGGCCGGTGATAAAGCCCGAAGAGCGCACGGAACTGCAGGAAATTATTGACCGGGTAAACGAAATCCATTTCAATGCCGTCAAGGCCAGCAATTTCCAGGTGGAAATCGTGCCGTTTTTATACGACCTTTTTATCGGCACCGCGTGCCTGCTGGTGCAAAAGGGCACGCAGTATACGCCGTTTAAACACAAGGCCATTGCCGTTACGCAGCTGGCGTTTGAAGAAAACGCCGACGGCGCGGTGGACGCGGTGTACCGCCTGTGGAAAATAAAAGAGGACGACGTGCTGCAATACTGGCCCAAGGGTTCTTACCGCGCCGAAGGGGAGCGCGGGGAATGCCCGCAGGAAGTGCAGGTGCTGGAGGCGGTGTATTTTGACGCGGACAAAAAGACCTGGCAGTACGACGTGATAAACAAGGCCAAAAAAGAGTACATTTACCGCGCGCAGATGAAATTTAACCCCTTTGTCGTGGCGCGCTGGACGACCATATCCGGCGAGATTAACGGCCGCGGGCCGTGCTTGCAGGCGCTGCCGGAGTTCCGCTTTTTGAACATGCTGAAGTATTTTGTCAGCAAGGGGCTGCCGTTTCACGTATTTCCCATGCTGACGGTAACCGATGACGACGCGTTGGACCCCGAAAAATTCGTATTGCAGCCGGGGACGATAAACATCGTGGAGCGCAACGGCGGGCCCAGCGGCCCCAGCGTGCAGGCGTTAAATTACGGCGGGGACGTAAATTATGAGCAGTATCAGGTGGAAGAGGCGCGCTACGCCATTAAAAAGCTGACGCTGGACGACCAGATGCCGGCGGCGGACGGGCCCGTCAAAACCGCCACGGAATGGATACAGCGCGCGCAGGAAATACGCCAGGACAGGACGGTAGCGTTCAGCAAAATCATGGCCGAAGTCATACGCCCGATTTTTATTAAACAAATACACATCCTCTATGAAATGGGCGCGCTGCCGCGGGAGTTTTACGAAAACTTCAAAATAGAGGACATTAACGAATTTGTGCTGAAAATGGAGGTGGAAAGCCCCATTTCCCGCCAGGAAAAACTGGAGGAGGCGCAGCAGGCTTTCAGCGTATTGCAGGCCATGCTGGCCACCGACCCGCAGGCCACGGCGGCGGTGTTTAAGACCGAGGAAATGTTTGAAGAGCTGGGCCTGGCGCTGGGCATAAAGGCCAAGTTTGTGCGCAACGCCACCGAGCGCGAAGAACTGCGCCGTCAGCAGGCCGCGCAAATGCGCCAAATGCAGGACGAAGACGCGGCGCGGGAAGCGCAGAAGGAGGTTATCGTCAATGCCAGCAAAAAATGATTTTGGGCCCGCGCGTTTTTTAAAACCCAATGAAGAACAGGTCAAAGCGCGGGAGAAGCGCAACAGCGTTTTTCGGGCCTGTTTCAGCACGCCGGCAGGCAAAGAGGTGCTGGCGTGGCTGAAGGAAAAATATTTAGACCGGCCGGTATGCGTTATTAACAATGTATATTACGGCTATGTGCGCGAAGGGCAAAACGAAGTCGTGCGCGCCATCATGCAGTACAGCAAGGAGAAATAATATGCCGGAAGAAAACACGCAGGATTTGCAGCCGCAGGGCGGTATTACGGAAGGGGTGCAGCCGCAGCAGCCAACGCAGCCGCAGGAACAGGATATCCCCGCCAACGAAGGGGCGGAGCCAGCGGCGGCGCAGGAAATAGCGGCCCCCGAAGGGCTGGTCAATAAAGACCTGTGGGACGCACAGAAGGGGCAGCTTAAAACGGACGCGGTGCTGGAAGAACTCAACCGCCAGACCAAACGCGCCGAGGATTTGCGGCAAAAACTTTCCAAAAACGGGCAGCTGCCCAAAGAGGCGGCGGAATATGAAATCACGCCCGCCGAGGGCCTGCAGGACATTATAGACGTGAAGGCGGAAATCTTTGGCGACATTAAGGAGCTGGCGTTCAAAAACCATATGTCCAAAGAGCAGTTAAACGGCTTTATCAACGGCTATATGCAGCTGATGCTGGACAAAGGCCTGGTGCAAAAGCCTCTGAGCGAGCAGGAGGCCAAAGCCGCCCGCGAAGCCTATGTGTCCGAGCAGAAAAAACGCCTGGGCGCGCAGGCGGACACGATGATACAAAGCACGGTAAATTTTATTGACGCGCAGTACCGCAAGGGGATTTTGGACGAAGGGGAGAAGGCCGCGCTGATGCGCCTGGCCGACCGAGACGCCGCCGGCATCAGCGCGCTGAACAAACTGCGCGAAATGGCGGGCGGGCCGGTCATCCCTGTGGACAACAGCCAGACGGACGCGCTGCCTTCGGACGGAGAACTGCTGTCCAACTGGGGCAGCTACAGCGACGGCGAAAAAATGCGCATTTTACAGCAACGGCAGAAGCTGGGCAGGCCCAAGCATTTTGCCGAGTAAATTTGAAAACGCAACAAGCAAACCCCGCGCCTGGCGGCCCTCCCGCGTTAAGCGGCCCGCAGAAAGGCAAAGGCCCTCTTTGATGAGCGTGAAATATACCCAAGGAGAATCACATGGCAAGACAG
This sequence comes from Candidatus Avelusimicrobium excrementipullorum, assembly GCA_019120455.1. Classification (GTDB taxonomy): domain Bacteria; phylum Elusimicrobiota; class Elusimicrobia; order Elusimicrobiales; family Elusimicrobiaceae; genus Avelusimicrobium; species Avelusimicrobium excrementipullorum. The sequence goes on along the minus strand of DWVB01000042.1, from coordinate 13,053 downwards.
GTAAGTGCTATTGCGGAAAGTATGTTTGACGCGGAAATCAAACATGTTTTCGCGGACGTAACCAAAGGGCTGCGCGAAACCGTGCGGGTAAAAACCGGCGTGGTGGGCGCGACCTACAACTTCCCCTTGATGGGCAAGGGCATGGCGCACGAGCGCGTGAAATACACCGACGTAACGCCGATGAACGTGGGCTACACCCAAAACCCCTGCGTGCTGCAGGACTGGGTGGCGGCCGAATACAGCGATATCTTTGACGCCGTGACCGTGAAGGCCGACGAAATCAAAGAACTGGCGGTGGAAGTGGGCAACGCCATTACGCGCCGGCTGGAGCAGATTATCATTGACGCGCAGACCGGCAGCGGCTACACCAAAGCCAACGCCGATATTGCCGTGGGCACGGAGGGGCTGACGCTGGCCAAAGTGCGCAAGGCCAAAAAAGCCCTGGACAAAAACGGCGTGCCGAACACGGAGCGCTATTTCGTCTGCGGCGCGGCGCAGCTCAATGACGACCTGCTGGGCAGCACGGAAGTAACCAGCAGCGACTATAACAGCGTCAAAGCCCTGGTAAACGGGGAGCTGAACACGTTTTTGGGCTTTAAGTGGAAAATGGTGGGCGACCGCGACGAAGGCGGGCTGCCGCTGTCCGGCACGACTCGCACCTGCATCGCCTATCACAAGGCTTCCACGGGCCTGGCCATAGGCATTGATAACAAAACCAGCATTGACTGGGTGGCGGAGAAAGTGTCCTGGCTGGCTTCGGCCCAGCTGAAGGCCGGTGCGGTGGTCATTGACCCCAAAGGCATTGTGCTGGTATTGGCCAAGGAGGCTTAAACATGGCTTACGAAAAAGGGAACTTAAACAAAATCGGCGGGACGTCCTTAAAGGGGAACGCGCCGCAGGTGTTTACCTACGCCAACAAGGCAAGCGACACCGTGACCGCGGCGAACTTTTTTGACCCTGCCGCGGGACTGATGGCCCCCGGGGACATTATCCGCGTGGTGGCTTATTCCTCCGGCACGCCCAGCGGCGTGGCGGACTATTATGTGACGGCGGTGGCGGACGGCGCAGTAACCGTGGCCGCGGTGGCTGCCGGCGCGTAATTTGGCAAAGAGGCGGGGGCGAATACGGCCCCCGCCCAAAAGGCGGCTTTATGGCAAGCAAAGAAGACATACAAAACAGGGCGCTGCTGCTTATCGGCACGGAAGAAATAAGCGATTTTACCAATGACAGCGACCGCAAAATAGCAACCCTGAACCATTTTTACGAAGAAGTAAAAAACAAACTGCTGACGTTGCGCAGCTGGACCTTTGCACTGAAACGGGTAAAACTGGAGGCGGACAAAGACGAAAACGGGGCGCCGCTGGAAAACGGGGAAGATTATTTCAAATACGCGTTTGAGGTGCCCTGCGATATGGTGAAGCTGCTGTCCGTGTCGCGCTTTGGCGGGCGGGACCTGTTTTACGCCGGTTATGAACTGCGCGGCAACAAACTGTATGCCGACGCGCCGGTGCTGTATGTAAAATATACGGCCAACCCCGAGGACGGCTGCCTGCCGCCGGCCTTTGCCGATTTGCTGGCCAATGCGCTGGCCGCCGAAGTGTGCTTTAAGCTCACGGGAGATAAAACCAAAGAGCAGGCCTTATACGCCAAAGTGTGGGGGCAGCCCAGCGACAACCTCAAAGGGGGGCTTTTTGGCTTTTACGCCAAGGCCGACGCGGGGCAAAATCCGGCCCGCGCTTTGCAAAGCCAGCCCATGGCCGCGGCGCGCTGGACGAAGGTGGGTAAATAATGCCATACAAAACCATACAGCAGAACTTTGCCAACGGGGAACTTAACCCGAAAATGCTGGGGCGCAGCGATGTGGAGATGTATTATAAATCCGCGCGCAAAATGCGCGACGTGGTCACCACGCCTTACGGCGGTTTTGCCCGCCGCCCCGCCATGACGGCGCAGGCGGTGCTGGGGGAAACGACCGTGCGCATTACGGACTGGAGCTGCAGCAGCGGGCTTTTGGGCGGTACGCCGGATCTGGCGGGGGATAATGACGCGGGCACCTATTTTGTTTCCGACAATGCCATTACCACGGTACATAAGCTGATTGCCGCGGCGCAGGCACAGGGACAGACGCAGCGGGCTTTGCGAAAGGTGAGCGTAAAAAACGCGGCACTGGTCACGCGCCAGGCCACGGCGCATATGGCTGCCTCTGGCGTGCTGATAGATGAGGCGGGGCTGGGCTACGACCCGCAGCAGCCCCCGCAGGTGCTGGTCAACGGCCAGCCCGCACAGGCACAGGTAAGCATCAGCGCGGGGAAAATAACGGGCATTACGCTTTTGGACGCGGCCGCATATACGGAAAACGATACGCTGGCTGTGCAGGCGCCGCCGCGCTGGGAGGCGTATTTCCAGCTCAAAGCCCAGCTGGCGGACGGGAGCCTGGAAGATATCGGAGAGCCTTTTTTGCTCAATTCCGAAGAGGAAAAAACGTTTTTTACGGACTGTGCCGTGGACGCGGACGGGATATGGCTGACGCGGCTGGAACAGCAAAATACCGTGCTGGCCGGATTTAAAATAGCCGAGTTCAACGCCCACGAATACAAAAGCACGCTTTACAAAAACGTCAAGCTGCTGCCTTTTGTGTTTAACAATGAACAGGCCTATGTGCTGGCGCTGATGAACAAAACCGTCAAAATGTATTTAAACGGCCAGCAGGCGGGGCAGGTGAACGCCGACGCGTACACGGACGATATCCTGCCGTATGTGCGTTATGCGCAGACGGCGGACACGGCGTTTTTGGTACATGAGGACGTGCGCCCCAATCAGCTAAAGCGCACGGGGATCAGCAGCTGGCAGTTTGGCGGGGTGAATTTCAGCAGCCTGCCCAAATATGATTTTGACGCCGCCACGCCCAACCAGTCTACCCTCATGCTGACGCCTGACGCTATGGAAGGGAGCATACGGCTTTCTTACAAAGGGAATTTGTTTGAACACAACCTGGTGGGGCAGGTTATTGAGGCCAACGGCGGGCGCATACGCATTACGGGGCAGGACAGCTCCAGCGGAGATGACCATTATTTTGCCGGATACACGATTATCCCGCTGTATTCCGAAGAGGATATCCATTCATGGACGTATACGTTAAATTATGAAGACGTATGGAGCGACGAACGCGGCTGGCCGGCCAGCGTGACGTTTCACCAGGGGCGCTTATATTTCGGAGGCAGCAAAAGCCGCCCGCAGACGGTGTGGGGCAGCAAGGTGGGGCTGTATTTTAACTTTGACCCGACGGGAGGCTATGACGACGACGCGCTGGAATTTACGCTGGACACGGCCGCGCTGAACAAAATAACCGATTTGTTTTCCCAGCGCAATTTGCAGATTTTTACCACGGGCGGGGAATTTATCTGCCAGACCTCTTACAATGAGCCCATTACCCCGCAGAACGTAAACGCCGTCAAGCAGACTGCCAACGGCTCCTGGCCGGTAACGGGGCCGGTGGACTTGGAAGGGACGGTGCTTTTTGTGGAACGCCGCGGGCAGGCACTGATGAACTTTGTGTTTGACAGCGCACAGGAGGCCTATACTTCGGCCAACGGTGCCTTGCTTAACAGCCATTTGATAGAGCAGCCGCAGGATTTGGACGTGGAGCGGAATAATTTTACGCAGCAGACCAATTACATTTATATTGTCAACAAAGACGGGTCTTTGTGCGTGGTGAACGTGCTGCTGTCTCAGGGCATCAGCGGCGGGTTTACGCTGTGGAAAACGGACGGGAAAATAAAAAGCGTGTGTGTGCTGCCCGACGCTACCTATTTGGCGGTGGAACGCGCGGAACTGGACGGGAATAAAATTTACCTGGAAAAACTGGACTGGGACGCGCTGACAGACGGGGCGGAATTTCTGGCCGCGGCCGGGCAAAACCAGTTTACCGCGGCGCGTTTTGCCGGCAAAGAAGTGGACGTGCTGGAAAACGGGGTCTATGTCGGTACCTACCGGGCGGACGCGCAGGGGCATATTACGGCCAAGCGGGCTTTGACGGGCACGGCGGAAATAGGCCTGCCGGTGCGGCCGTATGTGGAGAGCAACTTTTTGGAACTGCCGCAGCTGGGAAGCGGCATAGGCAAGAAAAAGCGCCTGGCCAAAACCTATGTACGCACGCTGGACACGCCGGAGGTAACCTTTAACGGGCAGACTTTGCCGGCGGGGGACGGGGTGTGCGACACGGCTTTTTACGGCGCGGGCGACTATGACACACGCCCCACCTGGAAATTTACGCAGGACAAACCGTATAAGTTTAACGTACTGGCCATGGAAATGGAAATTAATTACGAAACGGGCGGAGGGGAGTGATGGCGGGCATTGTATTTGATAAAGACATAGAAGAAGTATACGGCGGCGGCAGAGCGAGGGAGGGCGGCCTGCTGCAAGACGCCAAAACGCAGCGGATGTTAAGCGGGGCCGGACTGGGGATCAGCGCACTGGCGGAGCTGGGCAGCGCCTACAGCGGTTACATGCAAAACAGCGCGCAGGCGGATTATTTGCGTTTGCAGGCCGACCAGGCAGGCTTGCAGGCGCAGCAGCGGGCCAATATGCTGCGCGAGCAACTTTACGGGCAGATTTCAAACAGTTTTGCCTCCTACGCCGCGCGCGGGGTGGACATAGGCAACGGCACACCCGTGCGCATGGCGGAAATGACGATGAAAGAAGGCGGCGCGGACATACAGCAGCTGCAAAGGAACGCCCAGGCACAGGCGCAGGCGTACCGCGCGCAGGCGGATATGATAAAGTCCGGCTCCACGCTGGAAATGTTCGGCGGGATGTTTAACGCTTTGGCCAAAGGCTTTTTAAGCTACGGCACGATGTTTGGGTGAGGTGAATATGCCCCCGTATAAAAGACAAATCACGGCGGGAGATATCCCGCAAGTAAAACCTTTTGACACGGCGCGCATGCTGAACAGCGTCGCGCGCACCGGCGAGGCTATCGGCCAGGCCACGGCACAGCTGGCGCGGCAGAACTTTCAAAACCATTTTGAAATAGAAAGCCGCAAACTTTTGCAGGAGAGCTACGAGCGCAACCGCAACAACCCCAGGCAGCTGCTGGCCGAGCAGCAGAAAATACGCGTAAACCTTTTAAAGGCCCTGCCGGACCGGCAGCAGCGCGGCGAAGCGGCGGTGCGCTTTGAAGTGCAGGCCGCGCCGTATATGCAAAGGGCCAAGGAAAACCTGTACAAACAGACCTTTGAAGAAGCGCAGACGAGTACCTTTGAAAAAATGGATTTAACCTTAAACAATATGCGGGAAAACGCCGCCAGCCTCTACAGCCCCAATTTGGCTTCTGCGGGGGCCAGCATTGAGGCTTTCGGTTTTGACATTCTGGGTTTGGAAGAGCTGACGGCTTTGCGTGACGAGCGAGGGGAGGCGTATCTTTCCCCGCAGCAACAGGCTATGGCAAAAGAACAAATCCGCAGAATTATGACTGAAGGGGCCGCGCGCTATTTTGACAGTCTGCAGCCTGTGGAAATGCAGCAGTTTTATGAGGAATACAAAAACAAAACCGTGCTGCTTAACCGCGCAGACAATGCAAATCCCAGCGGATTTGGCACTATGACGATGACTTCGGAGAATACGGACTGGCCCACTTATGAAAAAAATCTCCGTTATATGGAAAAAGTAATCGGCGCATTGCAGGAAGAAACGCAAAAGGGCTGGGATTTGCAGCAGTCGCAGATTTATGCCATGGAAAAAGCAAAAGAAATGGTCGGGTTGCAAATGCGTTTGGAAGAATTTAAGCGTATGGAAGAGGCGGGGGAGGAAATACCGGCGTTTTCCGTATTTTCCCAAATGCAGCTGCTCAATGATTTGGCGACAAAACCTTTTCAGCAGGGGCCGGACGGACGCGTGAGTTATATTTTAGACCCCGCCAAAGGCGAATATTATGAAGAGGTTAAAAAACTTATTCCGTATATGAGCCGCGTGATAGACGATATTCGCAGGGACGACGCGAAATCAAAAAGTAATTTCGGCTACGGGCTGGGACTGGTCAGCCGTATGGTGGAGCAGGACGGCACTTTGAACGACAGAGATATTTCTGACATGCTGAAAATGTATTACGACAACATGATGAAAGAATTTAACAATGACAGCATGGCTCTGCTTTCACCGCGTGATATAGGCGGGAACCAAAAAATGCTTAAAGCGTTCAGAGACGCGTCTATCACGTTTTACGGGCGCAGAGGACAGACGCTGCCGGACGGAATTAATTTTTACTCCGTGCCCGGCAGTATGGGGGTGCGGGTTTATAACGGGGATGTGCTGCATTTGCCGGAAAAAAGCTATGCGCAGGGGACGGGGGCTTTTGTGCAGAGCCAAAAGGCCCATTTTCAAAATCCCTATGTCTATGCTATGGGCACTGGGCAATATAACGCGCGGAGAGAAGAAAAATGAAATTTACGCCTACTTGGTACAAAAGTGATTTTGTAGATGTGCCTACTTTCCAAGAACTGGACGATATGACGGGGAAAGTGTTTGACCCGTATGGCAATTATATCGGGCCGAAAGAAAGGCCGGATTTGCAGTTGGTGGTGGACGGCGTAAATGGCAGGCAGTATTTTGCGCCGAAAGAATATGACGACGACGCTGTAAAATACGCTTTGGCGAAATTCGGCAAAACATTCAGCCCAAAGGAATGGTGGGGAATGGTGCATGACCCGTTTTTAACCACGGGGGAAAAAATAAGCGTGGCGTATTTGGAAATGCTCAAACAGGGCGGAAAATTTCTGGCGTCTGCTCCTACGGAGCTGGTGGCGGGCGTATCGGGCGTGATAGACGCGGCGGGAATAGATGCGGGGAATTTATTGAAAGCGCTCAATCCTGTGGCGTATTTTGCCAGCAACGTGGCGCGCAAAGGCATAAAAGCCACGGCACAGGATTATGTGGATTTGTTTAAAAACATAAAAACGCCCGCCGGACAAATGGGGGAGACGGCGGCTTTGTACCGCGCTTCGGCCCAGAACTGGGAAAAGACGCTGGATAAGTATTTGCCGGACGTGGACGACAATATTAAAGCGCATTCCACGCTGGTAACCATAAGCAGCATGGCCGGGCAGGTGGGCGGAAGCCTGCTGTTGGCGGCGGCTACCAGCAGTGTGGGCGGGTTGGCGTCCGTTGCGGGGGCTTTTGGCAGCCAGCAGTTCTACCAGTTGCGGGAAGAGTATTTGGAGAAAGGATACAGCCTGCAAAGTGCCAATATTTTTGCAGGCATGGGCGCCTTGGCGGAAGGCGGGCTGGAGGCGGCAGGATTTAACAAGTGGCTGAAATACGCCACCTTAAAACCCAGTCTGCGCAACCATTTAATAGCCGGATTTATGGAAGCGAGCCAGGAAGCGGCGCAAACGACGGCGGAAGAAGCCTTGACCAATTTGACGGGCGTGCGCCAGGAAACCCTGACGGAAATTTTGGCGCAGATAGCCATATCGGCTGTGGCGGGGTTTATCCCGGGGGCGGGGCTGTCTTTGATGGGCGGAGGCATAGGCATACGCAGGGAAAAAGCGGTTTACGAGCTGGACAGAGCGGCGGAGAGGACGCCGATTGCGCAGGAACAAAGAGCGCAGCTGACACAGCAAACACAAGCCGCAGAGCAACAGGGAACGGCGGGGCAGACCGCGCCGGAGCAGACCCCTGCCGCCTTACAGGAAGAACTGAAAAAAGCCAAAGCCAACAAAGGAAGCAACCCACTTTATGAAACGGTGCGAAATATTGCCAATTCGTACGGAGTGATTGACGAAAAAGCCATAGACGCCTTTTACGCTTTTGCCCGAAACCAACGGGTGCAGGGGGCTTTGGGAGAAGAGCTGTTGGAAGGGCTGGGCAAGCAAATTGTGGCGTATAACGAACAGCTTTTGCGCATGGATAAAGCCTCTGACGAGGAAAATAAAAAAGCGGCGGCGGCTATTTCTTATCACTTAAGCGAGGAGGCTGTAAATAAATTCCGTGAAAACACCAAGGCGGCGGCGCAAAAAATAGGTTTGGATGAAACGACGGCGGAAGTGGTGGCCGAAAGCGAAAGCCGGATTTACCAACATTTGTCGCAGGAATTTGGGGAAGACCTGCAACAGCTTAAGGCGGTGGAAATTTTGGTTCCCTCCGCCACGGATGAACAGGCACCGACCGCGGAAGAAATACTGGCGGAAGCGCAAACCATAGACGGGCAAATTGAAGCGCTTAAAAAACTGTCTGGCGCGGACAATCAGGTACGGCGTTTAGAGCAGGAAAAAGGCCGCCTGCTCAGCCGCGGCTCTATTGAGTTGGGGAAAACGGTTAATAAAATTACGCTTTCGCGCTTCAGCGACGGCACGACCATAAAACACGAACTGATGCACCACTGGACGGATATTGTGGACCTGATGGCGGCACGGGGGAACAAAAAGGCCCAACGGTTGCGCCAAACGATGGACAAAATAGCGGGAGACAATGCCGCGTATGTGGCGCAGGACGTGCAGAACGCCCGCCAGCGCAGGGCGGAAGCCATCACGGAAGCGTATGAGGCGTGGCTTTACAGCGGTATGGAAACGGCAAACAGGGGCGAACAAAGCCTGTTTAACGCTATCAAAAGGTATTTTCAAAGCATTTACCGCAGCGTGCAGGAGATAACGGGCATACGCATAAACCCCGAAATAGACCGCTTTTTTAAGCAAATGACGGGGGTGGAGAGAATAGCGGACGCGGACAACCCGAATATTTATTTCCAGACGGCCTATCACGGCAGCCCGCACGAGTTTACGCGCTTTAGCACTGACGCCATAGGCACCGGAGAAGGCGCGCAGGCGCACGGCTGGGGGCTGTATTTTGCACAAAACAGGGATGTGTCCGAAGGATATAAATCCCGTTTGGCGGAAAGAAAAGCAAACAGGCCGTCCAGGGAGGGCGGTTTCTGGTTGGGAGAAGAAAGATGGGGTCAATCGGACGTGTCTCCGAAAGCTCCTTATTATGTAGGAAAATTTTTAAAGGATGTATATGGGAACACTGTAGCAGTTTCTGAAGAAGAATACAATGCTGCCTATGAAAAAGCAAAACAGGAGTATGAAGAGCTAATAAAAAAAGGCCAAGTCTATGAAGTGGATATCCCCGAAAATGACGTGCTTTTGGACGAGGATAAAACCTTTGACGAACAGCCGGAAAAGGTGCAGGACGGCCTTTTGGCCATAGCAAAAGACGGACGGGGGCCGTGGGCGGATGTGGACATGATGTATGAGGATTTGCAGGAAGCCACCGGCTGGGATATTTATCATAAATTAGCCGACTTTTTTGCCGAAGATATGGATGATGACTGGAATATGGGACACAGCGAAAGCGGCTCCGAAGCGGCCAGTAAACTGTTAAACGAATACGGCATAAAAGGCATCACTTACGACGGGGCGCAGGACGGGCGCGGGTATGTGATATTTGACGACAAAGCCATAGAGGTACTGAATACGTTTTACCAGCGCGGGCGCGCGGGCGGAGAGGATATGTTCACGCCGGACGCGCAGACGGCACAGCGGTTTAAGGCGGAGGTGCAGACAGTATTATCTGACACAAACATATCCAACAGACAACAGATAGAAATGGGGCGCGTACCTCCGCTGTATGTAGAACTTGGTTTGCCTCCGCAGGATTTAAAAACAAATAAACTTGCCTTGCGTAAAGCCCTTGGATTACTAAGCCAAGAAGAATTAAAGGTACATAAAGATTGGCATAACCACAACGTGCCGCGAGCGGTTGTAGATGATTTGCTGCGCTTACTGACCGACCCTGTGGCCGTGTTTAAATCTAATACAAAACAAGGAGTATATGTAGCGGTATTGGACGCAGAAGTGCAGGGGAAACCTGTTTTGGCAATTTTATCTCCCAATACCCGCTCCGATGGATATACTTTTATTCCCACTATATATGAGAAAGATAACTTCAAAAATTTTGTCAACACAAACGCTATAAATAGAAATATTTTGTATGCAGATATAAAAAGAACATCGCTCGCAGGGCCGCTTCTCCAAGCCGGCATCATAGCAAACAATGTTCCTGTAAATAGTATACGCACAAAAGAGGACTTTGTCAAGCCCGAAAATCTGAAGCAGGACGAGAGCGTACTTCGGGAAAAAGAGCAAGCGGACAAACGGCAGCTTTATCAGACCATGCGCGCGCAGCAGACGGGTGCGCAGGCCGCAGACAACCGCCCCAGTGATGAGCAAATAGAAAAAGACCTGGCGGCCATACGGGCCAACGGCATAGAAAAATACGAGCGGGAGAGCCGTATCGGCTTTAGTCTGGGCAATTTTGCAAAAAACATTGTTTTGACTATCCGCCAGCGCGCGGGGGCTGTGGACAAAAGGCTGAAAGCCTTCTTTGACAAGCTGGATTATTTTGAGGCCAACATAGAGCAGTTTTTCGCCTCACAGACACAGGGCTTTTTTAAGAAGTACAAAGCCCTGAGCGAAACGGACAAAGATCTGTTTGATTACTATGCCTATAACCAGCTTACGGAGCGTTTGCGGGCGTTTGTCAAAGAAAAAGGCATGGAAAAAGAATACCAGCAGGTGCGGCATGTATTGGATTTTATATACGCCGTAAGCAACCGCGCGGGGATAGACATGGGGTATATAGAAGAATATTTCCCCACTTCTCTGGTGGATTATGCGGGCTTTATGGACCATATGCGGGGAACGGACAAATGGACGTATATTGAAATATCCCTGCGTGAAAAGGACCCGGATGGTCTGATGAGCGAAAAGGAACGGGCGGACGCGGTAAACAAAATCATACGCGGATATAACCGGACGGCCCCCGTCAGTAAACCTGGGGGGGCCAAAGAACGCAAAATCCTGTACAAAAGCCCGGAGCTGATGCGGTTTTACGAACGCAGCGACAAGGCCCTGATGAAATATCTTTCTTCCATGGGGCGGGCCATTGCCATTAACCGCGCTTACGGGAAGGGAATGGGTTTTAATACCGATGAAACCATAGGGGCCATCGTGTTGGACCTGATAAATACGGGCACGATAACGCGTGCGGAAGAAACGGAAATCAAAAACCTGCTTAAATCCCGTTTAAGTTATTCCAATACGCCGGCGTTTGTGGTTTTTACCAAAAACATAGGGTATTTGCAGACGATGAATAACTTTACCAGCGCCATTACCCAGCTGGGGGATTTATACGCGCCGATATATAAATACGGTTTTTCAACCGCCATAGAAGCCATGTTCGGAAAGACGGAAATCACCCGCAAGGATTTGGGGTTGGATAAGATATGGGAGGAGTTCAGCGATAAAAGCAAAACGGGCGCGGCGGTGGATAAACTGTTTAAGGTCATTGGCTTAAACGCCATGGACGGGTTTGGCAAAAAAGTGGCGATAAACGCCAGCCTGATAAACCTGCGCAAACAGGCGCAGGCGGGAAGCGAGGCTTTGTTGGAGCGGCTGTCTTACACCTTTGGCAAAGAAGCCGGCACCGTGCTGAAGGATATTAAGGCGGGGCGAGTAACCACCAATGTGAAAATACTGGCGTGGGCGGATTTGGCCGATACGCAGCCGATAGGCAAAAGCGGCATGCCGGCGGCTTACTGGAATAACCCGCACGGAAGGCTGTTCTACCAGTTAAAAACGTATACGACCAACCAGATGTCTTTGTTTTATGCGGATTGTCTTTTGAATATTGGCAGAGGGATACAGCACAGAGATAAGAAAATGTTTTTGAAAGGCGTGCAAAATCTCTTTAAACTGATGATTTTGCTTACGGCGGGCAATGCCACCGGCGACGTGCTGAAAAACCTGATTATGGGGCGGCATATAGACGTGTCCGATGTGGTGGTGTCCAACCTGCTGTGGAATATAGGGCTTTCCAAATATACGTTTTACCAGGGCAAGCGCATGGGGTATGCAACGGCCCTGTGGAACAGCTTTGTATTGCCCCCCATGCTGAGCAGTTTTGACAGTATGTATCGTGAAGTGGGTCAGCTGGCCAAAGGTAAAAAGGAACTAAAAGACACGTATGCGGTAACCTATTTCCCTTTTGGACGCGCCTATTATTGGTGGTTTGGCGGAGGCCGCACGCAGGAACGGGAAGACGCCAAAGAAAGGCGGTAAGCTGGTGGAAAGCCTGCAGCGGGCGGGGAAAAACAGGCAGTAAAGTCGGCTAATGCGGCAGGGAAATAAAAGGCTTGCAAAACGTATGTGCCATATGCGTTTTTATGCTGCCAAAATGCTGCCAAGCTATGTGTCCGTTTCTGTTTTTATGCGTTTTATTTTCCCGTGTTTTTACGACGGAGAATAGAAAAATACGGCAGTTGCGAAGTACAAACACTCTTCCGAGGGAAAATATTATAATATTAAAAGCGGCGCGTCAGCGGCGCGGAGAAGGAGCAGATATGAAAAAATGGACCGTTTTGGCGGCCGGACTGGTTTTTTTAGGGGGATGCGCTTCGCTGGGCTTGAAAACGTCCTGTGACGGGCGCGCACTGGCCCGGCCTTCGTTTTTTGCCCAGGGGCAGACGCTGGCGGCATTTAAGATCGCGCTGTTTGCGCGGGGTAATGAGCTGGACGGAATTTTGCAAATTAAAAAGACGGCCGAAGATATGTATGACGCCACGCTGTTTGCCGCGGCGGGCGGATATAAACTGATGCAGGCCGCCGTTACAAGCCGAGGCGTGGATTTTGTGTTTATCACGCCGCCGGCCGACAAAGCGCTCGTGCGCGCCAAGGCGGACAGTTTTTTAACGCTGTTGCTTTTCCCGCCGGACGTATATAAATCCTGCCGCGAAAAAGACGGCCTGCGCAGTGTGACTTACGAAAAAAACGGTGCCGTACATTATGAATATGAAGCGGGGGGAGAATATCCCCGCGCGCTTACTTACCGAAAAGAATTCGGCACTGCCCGCATGAACTTCGGGCAATACGCCCCGTATGGGGACGGCGCCCTGCCGCATTACACCTACTATCAGGACGGCTCCGTGGAGGCCGAACTTATCTTGTTGACCCTAAGATAATCAAACGAGGCTGCGCGCCTGTTTTAAAAGGGCTTGCATTG
>DWVB01000041.1 GCA_019120455.1 Candidatus Avelusimicrobium excrementipullorum | reverse complement strand
ATTGAAGTGAAATTGATCACGCCAGTGGCCATGGAAGAAGGGTTGCGCTTTGCCATCCGCGAAGGCGGACACACGGTAGGCGCCGGCGTAGTCACCAAAATTATTGAGTAGTAAAATTGTTTAGTTCACTGTTACAGGGACATTGCTCCGTCAATGTCCCTGTAGATATCATAAAGTGAACGGTTCATTTAAGGAAAATAAAGATGGCAACCAACGAAAGAATTACGATCGCGCTTTCTTGCACGACCTGCAAGAATAAAAATTATTACCAGGTGCGCGGTAAAAAGAAAGATTACAAACTGGAAGTTAACAAGTTTTGCAAAAAGTGCGGCAAAAGCACCTTGCACAAAGAAACGAAAGCTTAAAATTTAGGGGGAGCGTCGGTTAACTGGTAAACCACCGGTCTCCAAAACCGGGACTGAAGGTTCGAGTCCTTCCGCTCCTGCCAGTTTTCGCAAGGATTATTTATGAACAAAGCGATCAATTTTCTAAAGCAATGCATGGCCGAACTTAAAAAGTCCACCTGGCTCAGCCGCCGTGAAGTGGCCCAGTCCACCGTCCTGGTGGCTATTGTGGTCGCGCTGACGGCCGCCTATGTGAGCATTATTGACTTTGGGCTGACCAAACTGCTGGGTCTGGCCGTGGGAGGCCGCTGATGGCTGAAGAAAAGAATTGGTACGTCGTGCACACCCAAACGGGGCACGAAGACAAAGTCCGCGAAAAAATCCTGCAGCAGGTGGAAGTGCAGGGCTTTGGCGACCGCGTATTCAGCGTTCTGGTCCCCACCGAAGAAGTGGTGGAAGTCAAACAAAACAAAAAAATCCTTCGCAAACGCAAATTCTTCCCAGGTTATGTGCTGGTGCAGATGAACATGACCAGCGAATCTTACTGGTTTATCAAAAATATTTCCGGCGTGACCGGATTTTTGGGCGACCCGACCCCCGTACCGCTGCCGGAAGAAGAAATCGCCGGTATTGTGGAACTGACCGAAGAAGGCGGCAAACCCAAACACGTCGTTACCTTTGAACGCGGCGAAAGCGTGCGCATTACCGAAGGGCCGTTTAAGCATTTTATCGGCGTGGTGGAAGAAGTGAACGAGCAGAAAAACAAACTTAAAGTGATGGTAACGGTTTTTGACCGCGCCACACCGGTGGAAGTGGACTTTCTGCAAGTGGAGAAGAACTGATTTTTGCCCGCGCTTGGCGCGGGCGGTTGTTTAGCAGTACAAATTACGGAGTAAAAAATGGCAAAAGAGAAAAAAATTAAAGGTTACATCAAGCTGCAAATTCCCGCGGGTGCGGCCAATCCGGCCCCTCCGGTGGGTCCCGCCTTGGGTCAGCATGGTGTAAACATCATGGAATTCTGCAAACAGTTCAACGCCAAAACGGCGAAACTGGAAAAAGGTATTAAGATTCCGGTCGTCATTACGGTATATGAAGACCGCTCTTTTACCTTCATCACCAAAATGCCGCCTATGGCCGTGCTGATTGTCAAAAAGCTCGGTTTGGCCAAAGGCTCCGGCGCTCCGCACAAAGACAAAGTGGGCAAGCTGACCCAAAAACAGTGCGAAGAGATTGCCGCCGAAAAACTGCCCGACCTGAATACCAAAGATATTAAACAGGCCGCCGAAATGGTGAAGGGCACCGCCCGCAGCATGGGTGTAGACATCGTAAAATAAATTTAGAAGGCAAGGGAGGGCTTAGGCCCGTTACCACCTTAAGGAGTTTTCAAGATGGGAAAAAGAATGGAAGCCGCCAAAAAAGCGTTTGACGCTGCCAAACTGTATACGTTTGACGAAGCGGCGCAAATTGTAAAAGACAATGCCAAAGCCAAGTTTGACGAAACCGTTGAACTGCATGTCAGCCTGGGCATTGACACCAAAAAAGCCGACCAGCAGGTGCGCACGACCGTCGTGCTGCCGCACGGTACCGGCAAGACCAAACGCATCGCCGTTATCGCCAAAGGCGAAAAAGCGCAGGAAGCGCAGCAGGCCGGTGCCGATAAAGTGGGCGCCGAAGACATTGTGGACGAGGTCATCAAAGGCAATATTGACTTTGATGTACTGGTTGCCACTCCGGACACGATGAAAGACCTGGCCAAAGCCGCCAAAATTCTGGGTCCGCGCGGACTGATGCCGAACCCGAAAAGCGGCACGGTGACGTTTGATCTGGCCAAAACCATTGCCGAACTCAAAGCGGGCCGCGTGGAATTTAAAGCGGACGCTTACGGCATTGTGCATACGGCTATCGGCAAAGCTTCCTTTGACGCGGCTAAACTGGCGGAAAACGCCAAAGCCGTGCTGGACACCATCCTGCGCGTAAAACCGAGCACTTCCAAGGGCGTATATCTCAAGAGCATCACCATGAGCTCCACGATGGGCCCCGGCGTGCACGTAACGACGAGCAAATAAGTATCTTTTGCCAAGACCAAAAGCCCCGCTTCTGCGGGGCTTTTTTGTGTATATTTTACCAGTGCTCCGGGCAATTCGCGGGGAAAATATGAACTTCTCCATGAAAAGAGGTTTTTTTGTCCGTTGTCGGCAGGCAAAATTCAGTGCGGCTGCTGCTGGGACAGAGCACCCCCTGGTGCAAGTTTGGATAGGGCCGTCTGTTGTTTAAGGCAAGGCCTAGGACGCATATGGGCCAAAAGGCTCTGGCGGGCGGAGCCGTATTTTGAAACAATAGTATAAGACTTTTATGCGCTTACTCAAAAAGTTTTGTATCTTTATTTTCTGTTTTTGTTTGGGCTCCGCGCTTTGTGCGCAGGGGACGGATTTTGATGCGGCTAAACAGCGTTTGGAAACGGATAAAGAAGCCCTGTTAAAAGCCGCTGCCGCCGCAACCGGTGCGTCGGCTGTTTTGACCGGTGCTTTTGTATTGCGCCAATATTTGCACGGCATGAAAAGTTTGGGAGAAATTGTGGCCGCGCTGCCGGAGCCCCCGTCACGGGGCTCATTGGCAGCACAAAATTTAGCAAAAGAAAAGACCCGTTTACAGCGGGAAGCCGCCGATTTGGAAGTTTTATACCGAATGATTCACCGCAAAGAAATGGCCACAGCCCGGGGGGACAAGGCGGCTTTGCGCCATCGGGATGCGTTAAAGCAAACCTTGCGTAAAAAGTATCATATATTTGATTTGCATATTACGCGTTACCGGCAAAATTATGCCTCCTGGGCCAGTCAGGGTAAGTCTGCCGTGAAGGCGGTTTCTGCTCAGGCCGCGGTACCGGCGGCCAAAATGGCGGGGCGGCGAGCTTCAGCTAAAGTTTCTTCCAAAACACCGTTGATCCTTTTGTTTGCCTTGTGGATTACGTCGGATACGGACCCAGCCTCCGCCGCCCAAGCGCAACGTTTGGCCGACAATCCGGCGTTGGTATTTACGCTTTCGCCGCAGGAAGAGGAACAAATCCGCCGTTCGTCCACGCTGACGGAAATATATGTACATATCGCGCAAAGCCTGCATGAACTGGTTTCTCTGCCCCGGGAGCAGTTGCAGGCGCTTTTGCATACGGCAAACGCTTCCCGGATACTGGAGCAAAACATAGAACAAAGTCTGCTTCGTCAGAAAATGCGGCACGCTTTAAGCCGATAAACACCCCGCCCTGACGGCGGGGTTTTTGGTGAAGGCATGGATTTAAGTATAATAAAATAATGAAGCGTTTTGGGATTTTGAGCATATTTTGTTTTTTTGCCTGTGCGGCGGCGGCGCAGGTGAGCGTGCTTTCTCTTACCAGTGAAGACGTACACACGCGCAAGGAAGATTTTTGGCATACGTTTGAATATTATGCCGTCGCGCCGGACGGAAAAACTTCCAAGTGCCAGGCTACGCGCGTGGGCAAAAAATGGTTTGCCACCGCCGCGCATTGTGTGGCGGTGCCATGCCAAAACGGCTGCACGCTGCGAATTGATTTATTGGAACAGCCCTACTCCGTCTTTGCCAGTGTGAAACATACGGAGAAAAAACCGCTGGTGTTTGTACATCCCCAATACGATGAAGGGGAGCCGGTGGCGCATGATTTTGCACTGCTTAAAATAGATTTGGACCGTGCGGACGCGCGTTATTATCGCCGCCCGCAGGGCAAAGAAACGCAAAATGTGGCCGTATCCAAACGGGAATTTGATTCTTTTTTGCGTTCCAATGCCGATGCCCGCCGGGAGCTGGATAAAGCCCTTCGGCCGGAGCTGCCCCCGCTGCTGACGTTCGGGGATACGGACGGCCGCCTCAACAGAGAGCTGTCTGTCATCGCTATTTTTAACGGAAAACGGCAAATCTTACATAATCCCCATCCTACCGATTATGTGCGCCAGCTGGGTTTTGCCTATACGCAGAATTTTGGCGTGCGCGAAGGAATGAGCGGCTCGGGCGTGATGACCAACACCGGCGAACTGGCGGGCATTATTTCGGCATATTTGGGCATCATTATTGCGGGGCAAAAAGCCAGCCAATATTTTATGTTTGCCGTATTTAACGGGGAACTGACGGAATTTATGGAAAACGTCATGGGAAGCGATTATTATAAACTGGACCGCCGCGCCGCGTCGGACGGATATCTGAAAAAAAGCAATACGGACCACGGGGATATCGTGGCGGCCGTGCAGGCGGTGTCCCGTCCGAAGAAAAAATAAAAGCCGCTTTTAAAACGTTTCTAAATAAAAACAAAAGCCTCCGGTTATTTTACCGGAGGCTTTTTAAATTATTCTTCCCGTTTGGCTTTACGTCGCGCCGCGCGCTTGGCCAGGCGTTCGGCTTTGGTTTCGCGGCGTTTGTAGCCTTCGTGTTCGGGGCTTTGGGCGGCTTCGTTGTCCAGGCTGCCGTTCCACTCAAATTCCCTTCCTCCGGCCACCAACGCGTCCCCGTCCTGCACGCCGGCTTTTAAAAGCGCTTTTTCCAGGCCGATTTTCTTAAATATCCCGCGCAGGCGCGCCACGGCCTCGGGCTGGGTAAAGTTGGTCATGGCGATAAATTCGTCTATTTTCTTGCCCGTAATATGGATAATGCCTTCTTCGTCGCGCTCAATGACGAAAATCGGCTCCACTTTGTGCAGCGCGGCCGCGGGCGGCTCCAGCTCTATCTGCGGCACCGGCGTGACGGAGAGGATTTTGACCACTTCGTCCAACACCTGTTTAACGCCCTGCCCCGTGGCGGCGGACATCAACAGAACGGGGTTTTTCTTGTATTTCTTTTTGAGCTGTTCATAGGCCTTCTGCGCGGAAGGCAGGTCGGCTTTATTGACGGCAATAATGCGCGGTTTTTTGGCCAATTCTTTGTCAAATTGTTTCAGTTCCTGCTCAATAACCTTGGCGGATTGCACGGCGTCCATACCGTCAAATCCGTCCGGATCCACCAAATGCAGCAGTACGCGCGTGCGCTCAATATGTTTTAAAAACTGATGCCCCAGGCCCTTGCCTTCGCTGGCCCCTTCAATAATACCCGGAATATCCGCCGTGGCAAAAGAGGTGCCCTTGTGCATGGTAATGCCCAGGTTGGGGTTTAAGGTGGTAAAGGGATAGTCGGCAATTTTGGGCCGCGCGCTGGAAATGGCCGTCAGAAATGTACTTTTGCCGGCATTGGGGAAGCCGACCAAGCCCAAATCCGCCAGCACTTTGAGCTCCAAAATCAGGGTCACTTCTTCCCCGGGCTGGCCCAGTTCGGCCATATGCGGGCAGGTGTTGTTGCGTGTTTTAAAGGACTGGTTGCCGCGCCCGCCCATACCTCCGCGGGCCACCAGAAGCTGCTGCCCCTGGGCGGTAATATCGCCCAGCAGCTGGCCGTCTTTATATACCAATGTACCCAGCGGCACGCGGATGATTTTGTCTTCCCCGCCGCGGCCCGTTTTGTTATAGGTGCCGCCCTTTTCGCCGTTTTGCGCTTCAATGTGCGGGTTGTAGGCCAGCTCCAAAAGCGTGGTCAGGTTGCTTTCTCCCTGGATCAGCACGTCGCCGCCTTTGCCGCCGCAGCCGCCGTTGGGGCCGCCGAACTCAATAAATTTTTCGCGGCGGAAAGACATACAGCCGTCGCCGCCCTTTCCGGCGGTGACATAGATTTTGACGCGGTCCAAAAAGCTTCCTGATTGCATAATATATCCTTAATAAACGGCCGGCAGGGGTATATCCTGCGGGCTGTTTTATTCCATTCCTTCTTCCGGCAGTCCTTTAAGCAACTGCTTGGACAAAGCCCTTTTGGCTTTGTTTCTGGCGCGCTTGACTTTGCGCCGTGCGGCGGTTTTGGTGGCCGTATAAGACCATTCGTCCTGCTTAACGGGTAATACTTTGTCTTTCATATTCTAGCAAAAGTGCGCCTATGCGGGGCGCCGGCCGCCGTTTAGATAAAAAAGCGGCGGGCCAAGAGCGGCCCGCCGTTTCAAAACCGTGCTGCTTATTTGGTTTCTTCTTTTTTGGCTTTCGGGGCCTTTTTGGCGGCCGGTTTGGCTGCCTTCGGGGCCGCCGTTTTTTTGGCGGTTTTCTTGGCCGGGGCTTTTTTGGCTTCCGTATCTTTGGGATAGACGGAGATTTGTTTTTTGCCTCTGTAAGCCCATTCAAACGTTACGATGCCGTCCACGCGGGCGAAAAGGCTGTCGTCGCTGGCGCGGGTCACGTTGGTGCCCGGCAGGAACTTCGTGCCTTTCTGGCGGACGATGATTTCACCGGCGCGCACGAACTGGGAACCGAAGCGTTTGACGCCTAAGCGTTGGCCGTGGCTGTCTCTTCCGTTAGAGGAAGAACCTTGTGCTTTTGTATGTGCCATAGTTTATCCTCTCTCCAGTTACCCGAGCGTAATGTCGGTGATTTTGATTTGCGTTAAATCCTGTCTGTGGCCGCGCGTTCTTTCGTAGCCTTTTTTGGGTCTTCTTTTGAATACCAGGATTTTGGGACCTCTCAAATGTTTGACCACTTGAGCGGTGACCTTGGCGTTTTTATTCGCCTTGGTATCTGCCGAGGTACCTTCTTCGTCAGCGGCCCAGAGCACTTTCAGCTCCACATTGGCGCCCGCTTCCGCGTCCAGCTTTTCAACCTGCAGATCTTGACCGGGTTTCACCCAGTACTGTTTTCCACCAGTTTCAATAATTGCGTACATGTTATTTCCGTTTTAAAGAGCAAAAAACTCTCCGCCGCTTCTTATGCGGCGAAACGCTCTTTAGTAAGCCTATATATTATAGCTTATTTGGCTCCGGTTTACAAAATTACGCCGCCGCCCAGCACCACGTCCCCGTCATAGAGCACTGCGCTCTGCCCGGCAGTGACGGAGAGCTGGGGCTCTGCAAAGCGGGCCTGCAGGCTTTGGCCGTCCGCACGGACAGTTACCCGGGCGGGGGCCGCATGATGCAGGTTGCGTATTTTAATGCGGGCTTCAAATACGGAGGCGGGCGCATGGCCGCGCGTCCAGCTCAGCTCCGCCGCGCGCAAGGCGTCGGAGTACAAAGCCGCTTTGGGGCCAATGATGACGCGGTTGTGGGGCGCGTCTATGCCCACCACATACATAGGCTCTTTAAAACCGCTGATGCCCAGGCCTTTGCGTTTGCCGATGGTGTAGCCCCAAATGCCGTTGTGGCGGCCGATGACGGTGCCGTCCTGCAGGACCAAATCCCCGGGTTTGTTGGGGAAGTGCAGCAGGTCGTTGTAATCCCCGCAGTAAAAATCCTGGCTGTCCTGCTTGTCTGCCACGGCCAGCCCCGCACGGCGCGCTGTTTGGCGTATTTCGTCTTTGCTCATTTCTCCCAGCGGGAAAAGCACCTGTGCCAGCTGCCGCTGTGTCAGGCGGTGCAGGAAGTAGCTTTGGTCGCGCGATAAATCCCTGGCGGTTTTGAGCAGGTATTCCCCGCTCTGCGGGTCCTGTTCCACGCGGGCGTAATGACCGGTGGCGAATTTGTCAAAGGCGATGCCCTGTTTGCGTGCCGCCTGCGGCAGTACGCCGAATTTGATGACGCTGTTGCAAATCACGCACGGATTGGGCGTGCGTCCGCCGGCATATTCGGAGCGGAAGTTGTCCAGCACCGCGCGGCGGTAGGCTTCGCGGCAGTCCACGGTTAGATATTCTATGCCTATTTTTTCGGCCAGTGCGCGGATTTCGCTGACGTCCTCTTTTTCGGGGGACAGGCAGGCGTTGGTATTGCGCGGCCCCTGCGGCACCGGCAGGGAAGGATCCCAAATCAGCATGGTCGCGCCGATGACGCGCCAGCCCTGTTCTTTAAGCAGCAGGGCCGCGGCGGCGGAATCCACCCCTCCGCTCAGGCCCACTAAAACGGTCTTTTTGTCCATCATTTCCTCGTCTGTTTAAAAATATGTACTTAAGGTTGAAAGCCAAAAGGACACTATATTGTAGTAATTTTAAGGATTTTACGCGCGGAAGAAACCGCCGCGGGCATTACATTTTGGCCGGTTCGGAAAAATCAAAGGGCTGTTTGGTTTTTTCTTCCCGTGCCGGAGCGGGCGGCTGCGGAGCCGCTGCGGTCTGGTTTAAATACAGCTTGCGTACGGAGGAATAAATCTTTTTAAACGCGGCGACGATGCGCGGGTCAAATGCTTTGCCGCTTTCTCCCAGGATATACAAATAGGCGTCGTCGGTTTTCCAGGCTTTTTTATATACGCGCGCCACGCACAGCGCGTCAAACACGTCCGCCACCGTAATAATGCGCGCTTCCAGCGGGATATCTTCGCCTTTGAGGCCTTTGGGGTAGCCGGTGCCGTTCCATTTTTCATGGTGGTACAGACTCATTTTATGCGCCACCTGAAGCACCTTGGAGTGGGCCCCCTCCAAAATCCGCCCGCCGTAAATGGTGTGCGATTTCATAATTTCAAATTCTTCCGGCGTCAGGCGGCCCGGTTTGAGCAAAATGTTGTCCGCCAGCGCCACTTTGCCGATGTCATGCAGCGGGCTGGCGTTTTTAATCAGTTCCGCTTCTTTTTTGTTCATGCCCAGCGCCAGCGCCAGCAGATAAGAAATAATGCTGATGTTTTTTAAGTGGGCGCGGGTATCCTGCTGGTCGCGGTATTCGGCGGTGACGGCCAGACGGTATATGGTTTCCAGCTGGGCCACATGCACGTCCTGATACAGACGCGCGATTTCAATGGAGCTGGAAGCCAGCGTGGCCAGCAGCAGCAAAATGCCTTCGTCTTTTTTGTCAAAGGGGGTTCCGTCGGCTTTGTTGGCCACCTGGAAAACGCCCAGCACTTTGCCGGCATTGTTTTTCAGCGGCACGGCCAGCAGAGAGTGCGTGCGGAAATCGGTGACCATGTCTACGTCCATGGAGAAGCGGTCGTCCTCATAGGCGTTGGGCATATTGATGGTCTGCCCCGTGCGCGCCACAATAGCGACGACATTATTGCCGTTTAACGGCACGCGTATTTCGGTATGTTCCAGGCCGCGGCCCTGTGCAATTTTGGACCAGAGTTCATGTCTTTCGCCGTCTTTTAAGTAAATGGTGCAACGTCCCACATTCAGCATGCGGGTAATTTGCTGGGCGATGATGTCCAAAAGTTTATCCAGGCGCAGTTCGCTGGAAATGCGCGCGCCGAACTCAACGAGTAAATTTAATTTCTCGTCGGCGGACAATTTCGGGGGGTCGCTCTTGAATTCGGTCATGGCTTTGCCTGTATATGCACTATATGCCGCGCCCGCGCCTGCGGATAATGCCTGCGCAACGCGGCGTCAAGCTCCAGGGCGGCCAAACCCGACAGGCAGTACACCTGTGTTATTTGCCGCCGCGCAACGTCCTTGACGTTTTCAAGCGCCGCTTCTTCTGCCCGCGCGCCGCGCACAAAAGCGAGGCCGCCTGCAGGGGTGACGAAACGGCTATACTCACACTCTACAAAATTTTTGCCGAAATGTGTCTTTAATATTTTACGCGCTTTTTCAGCGGCGTCTGCGGGCGGATATAATACCGATGAGGCGTCCAGCGCGCAAAACCCGTTTGCCGCGGTCTTTTCCGTCCGGCGTGCGCCGGAAAGCTCCGTGATAAACTGTACTTTTCCGGCCAGTGCCAGCGCGCGCTTGTGCCAGGCCGGATAAGCGGCAAACAATACGGGGAAATGTTTTAAAAAACCGTATATTTCTATGCTGTCCGTCACAAGCGGCAGTTTACGCTTGCCGCCCAGTTTTTCCCAGGCGGACAATATGTTTTTGGCCTGGAGCAAACTCAAGGAGGCGTCTCCGTATATATATTCAAACAGTCCCGAAGGAGTGCCCAGCAAAATATGAGGGGTCTTGTCCTGTAGCAGGCACAGAACGGCGCGGGCCAACTCCGCGTCCGCATATTGCGCTTCAAAGGACGGAAGGTACAGCAGGTCCGGCTTTTCGGGAGCGGCCGGCAGGCCCTGTTTTTTGAGCAGCCGGCGGAGCGTTTTGCCGCGGCGCGGCAGGATATCGTCGGCGTGCCGCACCCAGCGCAGGGAAGGCAGGTTCAAAATGCCGCAGACGCGCAGCAGACGCACCGCACCCGTGCGGCGCAGTATGTGAAGCAGCACAAGCAGGCGTTCAAACATTTTTGGACGGGTGCCGCACAGGCGCAGCAGCATTTTAAGCGGAGCCGGCAGAAAATCCCAGCCCGCCGCACGGCGCAGCGCCAATACATGGTCCGCCATGGGCAGCCCTCCGGCACAGGCGGCGGTGCAGCGCGCGCACAGCAGGCAGGTGCGGGTGACGTCCTGCGCCAGCGGGGCATTGTCTGAAAATTTAATTTTCCGTTCGGCCAGCAAACGCACAATTTGGTTGCGTCCGCGCGGGGAATAGGCCTCTTCCTGCTGCAGCAAATAGGATGGGCAGCTTTGCACGCAGGCATTGCAGCGCGTGCAGTAGTCCACGCTTTCTTTTACACTCCGCGCTCCTTCAGGGCCGCCTACGGGCAGGGCGGAAGAAAGGGAAAAAGATTTCTTTTTCATATTTCTTCTCCAAACACAGGCGGGCGGAACAGCCCGTCGGGGTCCAGCTGCTGCTTGACGGCGCGGAACAGCGGGTCTGGGCCAAATGCGAACATCGGCTGCGGCGGGATTTCATGGTTTTGCGGAGTGGCATATATTTTAAACGTCAGTCTGGTAATCATGCCCAGCGCACCGGCCGAGCCGGTAAACAGGCGGCAGAGATTATATCCGGCGGCGTTTTTCATCAGCTTGCCGCCGTATTCCACGATATCCCCGTTGGGCAGTATGGCCTGTATGCCGGTGATTTGGCTGATAAATTCTTTTGCCGCTTTAGAAGCCGTCAGTCCGCCCAGCGTGCCCGTATACTGCGCGGGCAGTTTGGCGTCCGCCCCCTGCGCTTTTAACTCGGCCAGCAAATCCTGCACCTTTACACCGGCCTGCGCCACGGCCATATAATTGGTTTTGTCAATTTCCACAATACGCTGCAGCGGTGCGGCGGACAGGAGATGCGCGGAGGAACTTTTGAGCTGTGTGTTTTGCCCCGTAATGACGGAAGGGATTTTTTGCGTATACCTTCGTTTCATTTCCGCCGCCAGCGCCAGCACCGCGGGGTCGGTTTCTGCACAGGGGGCGGCTTTCTCTTCAAATCCGACGGGGATAATTTTGGAAGGGTTGGACAGGTTGTCGGGGTCAAAGGCCTTTTTGATTTTTTGAAACAGCCGCAGGGTTTCGCGCGAATACTGGCAGGCCATAACGGCCCGTTTTTCCACGCCGATACCGTGCTCGCCCGACACCGTGCCGCCGAAACGGACGCAGGTTTTTAAAATTTCCTGCAAAGCCTGGCTGACGCGGCGGGTCTGATCGGGATTGCGCGCGTCAAAAACAATTTGGGGGTGAAAATTGCCGTCCCCTGCGTGAAACAGCAGGCTGGCCGTTACTCCGAAGCGGTCTATCACTTCGCGCACCTGCGCCAGTGCGGCGGGCAGCTCGCTGCGCGGCACAGTGCCGTCTCCCACCGCCACATTGGGCGCCAGCGCGGCCATGGCCGAATAGGCCGCCCGCCGTCCGCGCCAGAGTTTTTCCCGCTCGGCTTCCGTGCGCGCGGCGGTAAATGTGTCGCAGCCGTTTTGGCGGCAAAGTTCTTCCAGTGTTTGCGCCTCCTGCCTGATTTGTTTGATATCTCCGTCCAGTTCAATAATTAAAAGCGCCTGTGCGTCTTTGGGGTAACCGGCATGGGAGAAATCTTCCACGGCGCGCGTGGTAATTTGGTCCATGGCTTCCACACAGCGCGGAATCAGCCCGCGCGCCACCAAATCGCTGACGGTTTGCACGCTGGCGGATAAAGAGGGAAAAGTGGCCAGGAAAGTTTTAACATGTTTGGGTGCGGGCAATATTTTTACGCGCAAACGTTTGATAATGCCCAGCGTACCTTCGCTGCCGGCGACAAGGCCCAGCCAGTCCGGCCCCGCCGCGTCATGGCGCAGGACGCAGGTTTGTCCGGCAGGCGTAATAAATTCAATGCTTAGGGTATTGTCAGACGTGTTGCCGTATTTAAGGCAACGCGCGCCGCTGGCGTTTTGGGCCAGGTTGCCGCTTAACGTGCTTACTTTTTCGCTGGCCGGATCCGGTGCGTAAAAAAAGCCGAGCGGCGCCAGCGCGGCCTGCAAATCGCCGGTGACGGCGCAGGGGGCCGTTTCGGCAAAGCCGCGGGCGGTGTCTATTTGGTAAATCTGGTTTAAAGGATTTAAATTCAGCACCACGCCGCCTTTTACGGCGCAGCAGCTGCCGGCGTGATTGGTGGCGGCGGCGCGGGGCACAAAAGGAATTTTTTCCCGCGCGAGCAGACAGACCAAAGGCTCCAGCAGGGCCGGATTGCGCACCGTTGCCACGGCGTCCGGCCGGTGGCGGCTTTGGGAGCAGTCATAGCCGTTTAACGCCAGGGAAATTGCATCGGTCAGAACATTTTCAGGGCCCAGCAGGCGCTGCAGCTTTTTCAGTACGCGGGGGGAAATGCGCATAAAACAAATTACCTCTGTCAGGCATACTAATTTTGCTATACTGTCATTATATTATTTATGAGTGAATCAAGACCACAGCGCCAGGTAGTTGTCATCGGGGACGTGCACGGGCAGTATGAGCCTTTTGTGCTGATGCTGCGCCACGCCGGCCTGATTGACGGCAATTTGGACTGGTGCGGCGGTCGCAACCGTCTGGTGCAGATGGGGGATATTTTTGACCGCGGGCCCAAGCCGCGGCAGGTGGACGATTTGTTGGATAAAATCCAGCGGCAGGCCAATGCCGACCAGGGGGAAGTGATACGCCTGGTGGGCAACCATGAGCTGGAACTGCTGATGAGCAATTTTTTAATTTCCGGCTTTGGCAAAGAAGAAGCCAAACTGGTGCGCGACAAACTCAAAAGGCAGGTGCTGGATTTTGAAATCCGCGCGGCCTACGCTTACAAAGGGTATCTGTTTACGCATGCGGGCGTGACGCACAAACTGATGAAGATTTTTAAAATGCAGCTGGACGAACTGACGGAAAACAATGTGGCCATTTTAACCAATATGATTTTCCGCGAAGCCATCAAACACGAGTTTTTCCGCCATCCGATTTTTAACATCAGTCTGCATCGCAGCGGCACCGATAAATTCGGCGGTATTTTTTGGGAAGATTTGGACGACCTGCTGGCTTCCTGCCCGCGCAGCGAACTGCGCCAGGTGGTGGGCCATACGCAGGTGGAAGAAATTGAGCTGAACAACGGGCGCAATATTATTCCCGTGGACGTCGGTCTGCACCGCAAAATGCAATATTTAAGATTAGTCAACGGTGAGCCGGAAGTGATAACGGTGAGCTGACAGGGAGTTTTCTGTATCGGGTTTTAACGGCGCAGGCGAAACGGCCTGCGCCGTATTTTTCTGTAAAACATGATTTTTGTGCGGGGTTATTTGCAAGGCCTTTGGCTGGAATGAAAACGGATTGTATGTGTTTTAACGCGGGGACAAAGTACGGGCAATAATCTTTTCCGCTTTTTGGTCCATTTCCGCGCGCTGCGGCGGGGTGCTGTCGTCCATGCCCGTTAAATGCAGGCAGCCGTGTACGGCGTACATCATCATTTCCTGCAAATAGGTATGTTTAAACAGCGGCGCGTTTTTGCGCGCGGCGCCGTAGCAGACATACACGTCGCCAAACGCCCACGGCGCGCCGATGTCAAACGGCGGGCGCGGGTGGTTAAAAGAGATAACGTCCGTTACATAATGGTGGTTTAAATAGGTTTTGTTTACGCGCAGGATTTCTTTTTCATCTACAAAAATAATATTTACTTCCGCATTTTCTTTGGCGCAGGGTTTTAGGGCTGCCAGACAGGCCTTTTTAATAATACCCGTCCGGCGCAGGTGCTTGGGTACGTCGGTTTGATAGAAAATATTTACGTTCATTTGGCCGCCTTTGGGGTTTTCTTTTCCCACTTGTCATAGGCGCGCAAAATATTTTTGACCAGCGGATGGCGCACGACGTCCTCGGGCCCGAAGTCGGCAAACGCCACGCCGGGCACGCCCTTTAAAATTTTGGGCAGCTGCAAAAGTGCGCTTTGGTTTTTTTGCGGCAGGTCAATCTGCGTTAAATCCCCGTTGACCACCATTTTGGAATTAATGCCCATGCGCGTTAAAAACATTTTCATTTGGGCCGGCAGGGTGTTCTGGGCCTCGTCCAAAATAATAAACGCTTTTTCCAGCGTGCGCCCGCGCATATAGGCCAGCGGGGCGATTTCCAGCACATTGCCGTATTTTAAAGCGCGGAAGCGTTCCACGCCCAGCATGGCGTAAAACGCATCATAAATGGGGCGCAGGTACGGGTCGGTTTTTTCGTTAATGTCCCCGGGCAGAAAGCCCAGTTTTTCGCCGGCTTCCACAATAGGGCGCGTGACGATGATGCGCTCCACCATGCCCAGCTCCAGCGCGCGCAGCGCGCACGCACAGGCCAGAAATGTTTTGCCCGTGCCGGCGGGGCCGACGGATACGACCAGGTCATTGTCAAAAACGGCTTCTATGTATTTCTTTTGGTTTTCGGTGCGCGCTTCCACGGGGCGGGCATGTTCGGGGCGGAAAATAATGTTGTCTTTAAACGGCACGCGGTCCCGCTCCGGTTCCTCGGTTTTCATTTTGGCCGACATTTCCAAAATCTTTTTCAGCCGCGCCAGCGCTTTGTCCAGGCGCGAATGCGTTCCTTTTAAAGACAATTCCGCACCCTGGCCGTCCTCATTATATTTGACGGTGGCGTCTATTTTAAATTCCTTTTCCAGCGCGCGCAGTTTGCGGTCCTGCACGCCCAGCGCCAGCAGAATTTCGTCCTGGTCGCGTAAAAAAATCTTTTTAATCATCCCTTAAATTATAATAAAAAAAGGGCCCCGGAAAAGGGACCCTTTTGGTAAGGCTTTTTTAGAGGAATTTGCTTTTGCCGCGCGGGATGACCACAATGCCCGACGGATCAATATAGTAACGCTGCGCGTCTTCTTCCTGGTCCAGGCCGATGGTCTGCTTGGCCGGAATGACGTTAAAGCGGTCTATAATTACTTTTTTCAGTTTGGCTCCGGCTTTGATTTCACAGTTGTCCATAATCACGCAACCGTCCAGCTCCGCTCCTTCATGTACGATGACGTTGCTGGAAAGCACGCAGTTTTTGATTTTGGATTTGGGGTGAATGGTGCAGCCGTTGCTGATCATGCTGTTGGTGACCGTGCCGCCCAAATATTTGGTGGGCGGAACGCGGTAAGCACTGGTGTTGATGGGCCAGTCCGGATTGTCCAAATCCAGTTTCGGTTTGGGGCCCAGCAAATCCATATTGGTCTGCCAGAAGGACTGTATGGTGCCCACGTCGCGCCAGTAGCCCTGTTCTTCGTAGGGCTTGGCCCCGGGCAGAACCTGGCTTTGGAAATCGTAAGCAAAGGTGCGGTGGTCGGTCAGGATTTTGGGCAGGATGTGTTTGCCAAAGTCCAGCGCCGGCACGTCGCAAAAACGTTTTTGCAGTACTTGCAGCAGCACATCGGTATTAAAAATGTAATTGCCCATGGAAGCAAAAGCCGCTTTGGGGTTACCCGGAATGTGCTTGGGTTTTTGGGGCTTTTCGTCAAACTGGATAATGCGGTGATTGTCGTCCGTGCCCAAAATGCCGAAAGACGGCGCGTCCTTAATGTTGACGGTATTGGCCGCCACGGTGACATCGGCTCTGTTTTTAAGATGGAAATCAATCATTTGCCGCACGTCCATGCGGTAAATGTGGTCCGCTCCGAATACAGCCACCAAATCCGGCGCGAAATCCCGCACCAGGTTGATGTTCTGGCGCACCGAATCGGCCGTGCCGCGGTACCAGATTTCGCCCAGACGCATTTGCGGTGGAACGCAGGTAAGGAAGTGGTCCGGTATCAACCCTTCCGTGCGCCATGTCGTGCGCAGGTATTCAATCAGACTCTGGGACAAATATTGCACAAGCACATAAGACGAAAATATCCCCGAGTTGACAAAATTGGACAGCACAAAATCCACGATGCGGTATTTGCCGCCGAACGGCACCGAGGGTTTGGAGCGGTCCTTGGTCAGCGGATACAGACGTTCGCCTTTGCCGCCGGCCATAATCATGCCTAAAACGCGCATAGGTTGTTTTTCTCCCTTTTTTAAGCCGCGCCGAGGGGGAGCTGTTTGTTTAACGCTTCAAAAGCCTCCCACGACCACGGCATTTTTTCTTTAAAAATTTGGGCAATCGCGTCCGCATAAACGCGTATTTCATACTGGGCGTGGCCGTCTGTGCGCAGCTGCAGGAAGTTCAACAGGCTTCTGGCATTGACGCTCCAGTAAAACTGCGTGTACTGGCATACCGGCAGCACGCCGCGCGCCATTTCGCGCGCCACGCCGGCTTCAATGAGTTTGTTATATGCGGCGAAGGACGCTTCCACGCTGTCTTCGTAAAGTTTGCGCAGGGCTTCATCGTCCATATGCGCTTCCACCGAGCCCTGGCGGTTTTTAAAATCCTGTCCGCGGAAATGCGACGGAATATAAAATTCGTCTTTTACCTGGGTATAGCGCGCGCTGATTTCATTAAAAGAACCCCAGCGGTGGCGCATCCACTGCCGCGCCACATAAATGGGGCAGCAGACGTGAAACTGAAAATAGCAGTGTTCAAAGGGGGTATGGTGTTTGTGTTCCAGCAGGTATTTAATAAGGCCTTTGTCGCGTTCTTCGCCTTTGGACGTGCCGCCGAACGATACGCGGGCGGAACTGACGACGCGGTTGTCGCTTCCCATAAAGTCCACCAGCCGGATAAAACCTTTGTCCAACAAATGAATGGTATTGTTATCGTTTTCCACGTTATTTCTCCACAAGGCCCGAGGGCCGGAATTTAACGGTAAATTTCCGTCAGCACGGTTTGTCCGCCGGATACCACCTGCGGGGCCAGAATGCCCAGCGCGGTGCAGTTGGTGTCGTAGAGAAAACCGTTCAGCTCCACGGTTTCCCGCACGTCCAGCGTGCCGTTTTCATACGTCAGAAAATGAATTTTGCTGCTTTTGTAAGAGCCGAAACTTTCCGATAAAATCCCCAGGGCCGTTGTGTTCTGCACCGCCGCCAGCGTGGCGCGGCCCGCGGGGCCGTACGCCTGTACGGAGGGATAAAACGGAATAATGTCCTGTTTATATTTTACACGATTTGGAGCCTTCGCGAACAAAGAGGGGCCGTCGGCGTATTTGCCGTTGTCCAGGCGCAGGCGCAGTTTGCCGGTTTCGGCGGTATAAACCAGGTTGTCTTTTTCGGCGGTCTGTACGGGATAATAGTTTACTCCCGTCAGCCAGTTGCCGCGCGGATTGAAAACGCTTTTGCCCACGCCGAAACGGCCTTTTTCATAGGTCAGTTCTCTTACGTCGCCGCCCTTGGCTCCGCCGACAAACGGTTTTTGGGCATAGATTTTTTTGTTTTCCCCGCAGCCCAGTTCTTTGACGAAATAGGGCAGGCTGTCCAGCTCTTTAAATTCATTGTCGGACGCGTCAAAAATAAGGGTGGATATTTTTTGGCGTTTGCCGTCATATACGGCGGCAAAAAGCTGGGCCTTTCCCGCTCCCGTTACGTCCAGCGCCGAAAGCGTCAGCGGTTCTTTGCCGGAGAGTTTCTTTTCGGCCAGCTGGCGCAGGGAGCCGTTTTCTTCGGCGTACAGAAGCAGATTACCTTTCGTATCCAGCGCGGCGATTTCTTCCCCGGGCAGGGCGGACAAATCCGCCTTTACGGCGCTGATGATTTCACGCTGCAGTACGGGGTAGGTTTTCATTTTCCGGTCCGACACCAATGCTTTTTCAGCCGGTGCCGCGTCCGTGCTTGCGGCGCCCGCGGCGGAAACAACCGCCGTTTGCGCGGCGGCGGTAATAACGGCCTCCTGCCCGACGGCATATTCGCCTTTTTCCGGCAGCTGGCCCACGGCGTAGAGAGGCTGTACTTCTATAATTTTCCCTTCCGGAGAATAATGGTACAGAAAGCCCAAATCTTTCCCCGTTTTGGGGTTGGTCAGTTTTTCCTGGCCGGTGATAATTTTAAAGGTTTCCCCTACCGACACATTACGGTTTAATTCGGAAGTGTCCAAATACACTTTCAGGCCGTCTTGCTTGACGACGGTTACCTGCGCCGCGGCGCAGGGAATAAAACAGGCCGCAAAAAGGGCCGCAGAAAGGAGTTTAAAATTTATTTTCATATAATAATGATATAGCATTTTTGCCGGAGGCCGACAAATGAAAACTTCTTTTGAAGAGTTAAAACAAACCATAGCCACGCTGCGCGGGCCGGACGGCTGCCCGTGGGACAAAAAACAAACGCATGAAAGTTTAATTAAATGCCTGCAAAACGAAAGCCAGGAACTGATTGACGCCATTCACCATAAAGACGACGAAAATATGAAAGAAGAACTGGGCGACGTGCTTTTGCAGGTGCTGATGCATGCGCAGATAGCGCAGGAAGAAGGCAAATTTTCCATAGATGACGTGGTGGCTTATTTGGATGAGAAACTGCACCGCCGCCATCCGCATGTTTTCGGTGATCACGCCAAAGCCGCCACGGCCGAAGAAGCCCTGGCCGTATGGCGGGAGATGAAAAAGAAAGAGCGGGAAGGGAAATAATTTTTAACTTTGCTAAATGATTGCGGACGGGATAAATTTTATCCCGTCCGTTTTACATGTTGTCCGAGAAATCCGCCGGTATTTTAGGATAAAAAATAAACCCCCGCGTATCATTTCGGGGGTTTAGCTCATGTATGTCATTTTCATGACTTCTGTTCCTCTTTCCCGCCGGGGCTCTGTATCCGGGTCTTCACGCAATCGGGTAACACGCCGTGCCACCTGCAACTGCAACCAAGGACTTCAGGCTGTCCTGCGGTACTTTGTACTGTTAGTCTAAGCGCTTTGACCGAAAAATCAAGGGCTAAAAAAGACCTATTTTTTCTGGGCCCTTTCTTCCGGCAGAGGCCCCAGTTTATGCTGTAGCCACCAATTAAATAAAATATTGCTAAGCAGCAGAAAGGGAGTCATGGCCATGGTAAAATAAATGCGGGAACGCGGTATTTTTACTTTGTGTCCGGAGTCCAGCAGGTTGGTTTCTTTTTCCAGTTTATTTAAGGTATCGGCCGCCCACAGCACCGGCCA
Organism: Candidatus Avelusimicrobium excrementipullorum; assembly: GCA_019120455.1. Taxonomy (GTDB): domain Bacteria; phylum Elusimicrobiota; class Elusimicrobia; order Elusimicrobiales; family Elusimicrobiaceae; genus Avelusimicrobium; species Avelusimicrobium excrementipullorum. The sequence continues at coordinate 2,805 of DWVB01000041.1, read as the reverse complement.
CGCCACGGCTGCGCGGTGGCGCAGCTGTGTTTTGGGCAGCGCGGCGAAGTAGGCTTTGGCGGAGCGCAGTTTTTGCCGTCCCCAGTCAATCCATTTTTGTTTTACCGGTTCAAAACGGGGACTGTTGATTTGCTCCAGCAGGTCCTCCGGCCGCAGGCCGCAGGGCTTTAAATCTTCTTCTGGGATATAACAGCGGCCGATGCGCAGGTCCCGCGGCAAATCGCGCAGGATATTGACGATTTGCAGAGCGTCCCCGATATCTTTTCCCAAAGAGAGAAACTCTTTGTTCGGCAGAGAGAGTTCCACATGCGAGACAATCAGCCGGCTCCAAAAAACCCCGGGCTCCCCGCCCATTAAATGGCAATAGGTTTCCAGTTCTTTTTTATTCGGCAGGGCATATATCAGGTGGGCGCGTTCCGGCGGAAAAACCTGTAAATCCATTTCCATGCCTTGGCATACGGCATGCACCACTTCCAAAATCATTTTTTTTTGAATGTCCGGCAAATGGTCAAAAGCCTCCTGACAGGCGGGTAAATTTTGTAAAAGTTTTTCTTCATATATATTAGAAGAAGAACCGGATATTTCCTGTACCAATTCTTGTTGTCGTTGGGCGTCCGGCTGGGAAATTAACGAAGGAAAAATTTTTATCCACTTCAGTCGTTTATCCGGTGCCAGCAGCGCCGTGTCGGCAATGCTGTCGGCGTAGCGGCAAAGCAGATATCCTATGGCAAAAGGTTCCCGCACGGCGGCCGGCAGGCAGCGCGCGCTGAGGTAAAGAGAGCGGGAAGTATGTTTTAAAAGTTCTTTTAAATCCGTCATAATGTACACATAGTATAAATTTTATTGACAGAAAAAACAAATTTGTTGTATATTAATTAATGTACAAGAAAAAACAAATAATTTTCTTGACAGAAAAAGTAAAATTGTGATATATTATTCATTATGCAAGAAATGAACGCACAAAAACGCAATCTATTTATTATGCACATTATCTTCACCCTAATTATGTGGGTGAAGCCTGATTGCGTTTGCGAGCGTATGCTATGTTCATAAGTTAAATTTTGTTTTTTGCATTTTTAAAACCTCGCATTCGTAATTTGAAATGCGAGGTTTTTTATTTGAATAAAATCAAGGAGAAAAAAATGAAAAAAGTGATCGTGACAGCATGTGTAGCCGTATTGGCCGCCGCAGCGGCCCAGGCCCAAAGTTGGGGCACCGCGGGGGATATTAACCGCTTTGGGCAGGAATATCTGGCCAAACAGAAAAAATCCGAGCAGCGCCTTATCGCCCAACAGGCGGATAAACAATCGCGGGAGTTAGCCAAAGAAGTAGAACGCCAAGCCCTTTTGGCAAAATATAAACAGGCGGCCAAAGCAAAAAAAACCAACAATGGCTGCACATCCGCAGATAAAAAAGAGTCGGCCCCCTGCCCTCATTACTATTATGGGCGTGAAGGCAAAATGATGGCGTTGGGTGAATTGACTCATCAACTGGCCGCCAAAAGAAAAGCAGCCAAAGCCAAAGCAAAAGCAAATCCTGCTCCCAAAAAAGTGGACGTGGTAAAAGAAGAGGAAGACGCTGACGAACCCTCCTGGTGGAGAGCTATCTTTTTCGGGGGCCGTTTCCCTGGAGAAAGTGTGGAAAATTACCGGGCCCGTCTGTCCGTGCAGGGTTATCCGTGCAATCAGCCGTTTAAATAAAATTTCCCGATAATGGGGAAAAAGAAAGGGTACAAGGGGCCGCGTGTATAACGCGGTCCCTTTTGCACACCCCTCACGTGGTTGCTTTGGCTACATCAATATTTCTCGTACGCGCGCGCGTGCGCACACATATTAATAACAAAGTGACGCCAAAATTCCCGAAGGACATTTGCAGGAGGCTAGTCGGGTTTGGTATACTTAAATATATAGTAAAAGGGTTCTTTTTCACGGCTGTTATTAAAGACAACAAATCTTGTATAAAAGCGGCCCCTGTTTGCCAACTCTTCATTTTTCCGACGGGAAAGAAAACAGTTGACAAAAGAAAATTAATTCGCTATACTATATCTATAAGAAACGGAATGGTTCGTTTCTCACTGGTAACAAAAACCTCTTTTTCATCTTTTTGAAAAAGGATAAAAAAGGGGCTTGACATTTCTGTCTTTTTTTGTTATACTATAAAAGTAGTCGGAATTGATCTTTTAATTTTTATAAACCATTTAAGTTTTTACAAAAGATGTTTTCAGGCAGTTGAATATCCCCTTATATTAGAAAAGGCAGCAGATAGTTCAGACCGAGCTGGAAAACCAACGTAAGAACACCGGCTAATAAAATTTGTCTTTTACCTCCGCCCTTTTGGGCAAGACTTACTTGGAAAATCAAGAAGTTCTCAAAAAAGACTTGACATTCTTTTAAAAATTTGCTTTACTATAAGAGTAGTAAAGATCAGGCATTTTTAAAGAAATAAAAAATGCTTGACAAATGCGAAATAATTTGTTATTATATCTTTATCAGCTTTGATAGCTGAAAGAAATAACTAAAAAGTTTCCCTTGCTTCCGGTGAACGGAACGCAAAGAGGGAAATTTCGCTCTCTGAAAATTTGACAGCAATGTGCGAATGGGCGATTTGAAGCGGAAGAAACCCGCGAGGGTGGAAACGGTTCAAGGCTCATTAAGTACGTCATATACTTAGAATATGACACCAAGTTAATTCAATAGAGTATAGAGTCAACAGTCAACAGCTCAAAGTTAGCGATTGATAATCGTTGATCCGCTTGCGGTTTAACGGTTATTAATTCTAATGGAGAGTTTGATCCTGGCTCAGAGT
>DWVB01000040.1 GCA_019120455.1 Candidatus Avelusimicrobium excrementipullorum | reverse complement strand
CCGCACGGAAAACGGCCGGGGGTACTGCTCCGGGGGGAGGAGGAGAAACCCGGAAATCTATTTTACTTCCTCCCACCAGGCCCGCGTAAGCGTCTGCCCGGGTACGTATTTCTGCCCCATCAGCGGCGAGGCCAGCTTTACGTCCCGCTCTTTGGCCAACGAGGCCACTTTGCCTATGGATTCATTCCACGGGTGCTGGCCCAGGTTAAACACACCCCAATGCACGGGGATAAACTCTTTAGCGCCGATGTCCTGCGCCGCCTGCACGGCCTGATGGGGGAAAAGGTGTATCCCCGGCCAGCCTTCATTCCAGGCGTCTATTTCAATAAAAGCCAGGTCAAACGGGCCGTATTTCCTGCCAATGCTGTGGTACAAATCTGCGTCATAGCCGCTGTCCCCGCTGATATATATTTTTTTATCTCCGCTTTGCAGGATATAAGACACCCACAGGGTTTTATTGCGGTCATCGGGCCGACGATTGGAATAATGCCCCGTTTCGCCCGCCGTCACGGTCAGCGTCCCGTCCTGCAGGCTCTCATCCCAGCCCAGCTCCCGTATACGGGCGGCCGGAATGCCCCAGGAACGCAGGGCCGCTCCCACCCCCAGCGGCACGATAAAAAGCGCGTCACGGTCTTTTAAAGCGCGCAGGGTCGCGGCTTCCAGGTGGTCATAGTGGTTGTGCGTAATCAGCACATAGTCCACAGGCGGGATATCCTGCCGTTTTAAGGGCGAGGGAACATACCGCTTAAACAGCCCGGGCACGGGGGCGGCGTTGCCGAATACGGGGTCCACCAAGAAGCGTTTCCCGTCCAGTTCAATAATCAGCGACGAATGCCCCAGCCAATAGACCGCCATATCCTCCGGCGTGCCGAAAGAAGCGGACGTCAGCTGCTGTGTGGGCAGCTCCGGCACGTCATTTCCGGCTAAAAAAAGTTTTAACATACTGCTTTTTCCTCCGGACATTTTTTCCGGATGGACGGAAATATCCGTGCGGCTTACAAAGTGCCCGTTTTGAAAATAAGGCAAATTTTCATACTTTTTCAATTCCTGCGCAGAGGGGGCAGCCCCCAGCTGGCGCCAGGCATATACTCCCAACGCTCCGACGGCCAGCAATATAAACAAAAAGCAAAATCCCAGCACCCGAAACACCTTTTTCATCGTTTGTTTTTCCGTATCAGATAAGGGGCCGGCGCGCACGCGGCGCGGGCCGGCCCCGCAAGACTATTTGTCCAAGTCCACTAATTCATATTCGCCGGTGCCCATGCCCAGTTCTTTCATGTAAGAAAGCTGGCGCAGGCCCTCGCGGGTTTCAATGCGTTCCTTGAGGTCGTGCAGTTCCGCTTCCGGCAGCTGATAGACCATGTCAATGGAGGCCTGGTCCACGGCCACGAGGTCGGTGGAAGCCAAAATGCCGATATCATGGGCCTTAACGGGCGCGGCGGAAGTACCGGCGCAGTCGCAGTCCACGGACATATTGCGCAGTACGTTAATAAAGGCAATATGCGGCGCGAAATGGTCTACGGTAGCTTTGGCAGACTCTGCCATGTTCTCCTGGAAGCGCGCTCCGCTGGTGCCCCAGGTGTTGTCATTGCTGCTGCCGTGAATCATCGCTTTGCCCACTTTGCCGTCGGCGCAGCCGATGGCGATGTTTTTCATGGAGCCGCCGTATCCGCCCATGGCGTGGCCTTTGAAATGCGTCAGCACCAGCATGGAATCGTAATTGAGCATATGCTTGCCGACGGACATTTCTTTAAAGTGCTTGCCGCCTTTGACCGGAATCATGACGGCACCGTCCTCGTCCATAATATCCACGGGGCTGAAGGTCCAGCCGTTAATTTCCAGGGTTTCGCGGTGGCCTTTGGTGGTCTGGCGCGGGCTGTCATAAAGCACATTGGTTTCCACAATGGTGCCGTTAGGGATTTGGGTCAGCAGTTCTTTGACCCATTCGCGCGGCAGAATGTTCGGCCCGTGCGGCTCGCCGGTGTGCAGCTTGACGGCCACTTTGCCCGTCAGGTTTTGGTTGATTTTACTGTACACCTTTTTTAACCCTTCGGCGGAAAGGTCGCGCGTGAAATACACCACGGCCTTTTTGCCTTCCGTCTGCGCGGGGGCAGCCGCCTCCGCCGGCGCGTCGGGTGAAGAACACGCCGCCAGGCAGGCGCAGGCCATAAACAGCCCCGGTAAAGAAATTTCCGTCTTTTTCATTTGCTTTCTCCTCGTTGCATCATTAAATAAGTCCCTGCGGCAAACAGCCAAAATATACCGGCCGAAGCCGCCAAAAACAACAAAAGCAGGGCGGCGTCCGTCATGCGGCGCAGGCAACGGCTCAACTTAAAACCCCAGCCGGCCCAGCCAGTTGTTTAACGCGCTTTCGGACGCTCCGGAAGAACGGCCCGCAAAAGCGGCCCCTTCCAGCACGGTGGCATTGGGCAGGGCGGCGCGCATGTCCTTTTCGCAGTTTTGCATTCCGCCGCCGCCGTGCGTGTTAAAAGGCACCACGGTTTTGCCCGTAAAGTCGTTTTTCTCCAGGAAAGACGACACCGCCGGCGCCAGCGTACCCCACCAGTTCGGCGTGCCGATAAACACCACGTCATATTGGCTGATGTCCGGCATGGCGCCCGTCAGTTCGGGGCGGAATCCGGCCTCTATTTCTTTTTTGGCCTGCTGGGTCATCGGGCGGTAAGCCTCCGGATAGACATGGTCGGTTTTGATTTCGTACAAATCCCCGCCCGTTTTGGCCGCTATCTGGCGCGCCACGGCGGCGGTATTGCCCGAATAGGAATAATAAGCCACTAATACTTTTTTAGGCATACTCTCTTCTCCCGCGGGGGCGGCGGCCTGCGTCTGCACAGGGGCCGCGGCGCCCGTTTCCGTCTGCGGGTCGGCCGTTTTGGCGCAGGCTATGCCGCCCAGCGCCAAAAAGCCCGCAAAAGTCAAACCCCATATTTTTCTCATAACTGCTCCTTATTTGTATTCTTTGTCCGTTACGGGTTCCAGCCATTCGGTTTTCCCGTTCAAATGCGCATTGGGTTCCAAAGACACATGCACAAACCAGCAGTCCGGCGCGGCCCCGTGCCAATGCTCCACCTTGGGCGGAATGCGCACGATATCGCCTTTGTGCAGGACTTGGATTTCTTTGCCTCTTTCCTGGTAGCGGCCTTCGCCGTTTAACACCAGCAGGATTTGCCCGCCGTCGTGTTTGTGCCAGTTCGTGCGTGCGCCCGGCTCAAAAGTAACGTTGCCGATGGGGAGGTTCCACACGTCCTCTTTGGGGTTGAGCATATTCAAATACGTCTGCCCCGTGAAGAACTGCCCGTACGGATTGGGCTCACCCTGTTCAAATACGGTTTCAATAGGTGCTTTTCTCATGGTTTTCTTTTCCTCTTTGTTTAATTTGCAATAGACCACCCCGCTGCACAGCAGCAACAAGGCCAGTACGGCTGTGATTTTTCCAAAACGCATTTTTACTTCATAATTTCCAGCCGCGCGCGGAAATCCCGCTTCTGCGCGGCCAAATCTTCCAGCCCGCTCTGCACGTCGCCCAGCCAGATCAGGCTTTTGTCCATTTTGCTCCCGTGCTCTTTATAGAAAATGCCCATATTGCCCCACGGCGCGTAAATAAACACGCGCCCCGCCGCGGCCACCATGCCGCGAGGCGCGGCGGACAAATCCAGCGGGCGGGGAAAATCGGTGATTTTCTCTTCGCCGGCAAAATCACGGAACGTAAACTCCGCCGGCAGCAACTCCGCCAGCTGGGCCACGGCGGCGTTCTCCTGCATAACCAGCACGGCTTCCCTGCCGTTAAAAGTCATTTTTATTTTCATAGGTTTCTTTTGCTCCGCCGCGGCCCACACGGCTCCGGCCAGCAGGCCCAAACAAAACAAGACAGCCAATTTTTTCATAAGCATTTAACAGTTTTTGCCCGCTTCATAGGCCTCTTGGTAAACGGGCAGGTCTTTTACTTCCCCTGCCTGCCACGCGCCCGTGCCGTAAATGACGCCCTTTTCGCGTGCGCCTTCCAGGCAGTCTTCGGTAAATCCGCGCAGGGTTTCCAGCGTGCGGCGCATATTTTTATGCTCCGTATCCGCCGCCGTGAGAATGAAATAAAAGTCTTTGTCTTTCATCTCCGTATATCTGGGCACGCAGCGGTCAATAAACGTTTTGAGCT
>DWVB01000039.1 GCA_019120455.1 Candidatus Avelusimicrobium excrementipullorum | reverse complement strand
CGTATACGCTTTCGTGTGATGAGCTGGTGCGGGAAATTTCGGCCCGTCCCGCGGTGCAAAAAAAGATAGCCGCTTTGTTCGGTACGGCGGAAAAAGGGGAGCTGGCGCGGAAAGTTTTTGCTTCCGCCTCCGCGCGGCGCAAGTTGGAAAATCTGCTTCATCCGCTGGCGGCCCGGGAGCTGGCGCGGCGGCTGAAAAAAGACAAAAGCCCCGTGCGCGTGGCGGAAGTGCCGCTTTTGTTTGAAGCGGGGTGGCAGGACGCTTTTGACATGACCGTATGCGTCTGTGCGCCGGATAAAACCCTGCCCGCGCGGCTTAAAGCGCGCGGCATGAAAAAGACCGATTTTTTAAAAAGATGTGCGGCCCAGCTGCCGCCGCGGGCCAAAGCCGCCCGCGCCGATATTTGCCTGCTTAACGGTGCGTCTGCGGACGCGCTGGAGCGCAAAGTGCAAAGCCTGTACCGCGCATTTATGAAAATTTATACCGTTAAATAAGGAGTCAGTATGCCAGATACGCAGGAAAAAACGGCCAAAGCCTCCGCCGCAAAAACCGAGGCCAAGGCCAAAACCGAAGCGGAAAGCAAAACGCCGGACGCTTCCAAAGCCGCGCCCGCGGCCAAAAACGGCGCCGCCTCGCGGCGCGTGATGCAAAAGACGGGCAACGCTTCCGCCCCCTATGCCCCGCAGCCGGCCCAGCGGCATCCCAACGGGGCCAAACCCATGGACGCGCGCGAGCTGAACAAACTCAGCATTGCCGAACTGACCAAACTGGCCGTCAATTATAATATTGAAGATATTTCCGGCCTGCGCAAATCGGCCTTAATCGGCAAAATCGTGGCCATACAGGCCAAACAGAACGGTTCCGTTTATGGCGGCGGCGTGCTGGAAATTTTGCCGGACGGCTTTGGTTTTTTGCGCTCGGAAGAAAACAATTATTTGGCCGGACCCGAAGATATTTATGTGTCCCCGTCCCAGATTAAACGCTTCGGCCTGCGCAAAGGCGACACCATTGAAGGGCTGATCCGCCCGCCCAAAGAAGGCGAACGCTTTTTTGCCATGCTGCAGGTGCAAAAAGTAAACGGTATAGAGTCGGCCAACGTATATAACCGCCCGTTGTTTGAAAACCTGACTCCGCTGCACCCCAACGAGCGTTTTACGCTGGAAATTGACAAAAATTCCCTGACCCAGCGCGTCATTGACTTGATGTCGCCCATCGGCAAGGGCCAGCGCGCGCTGATCGTGGCCCCGCCGAAAACGGGTAAAACCATGATGATGCAGGCTATTGCCCATTCTTTGGCCGAAAACCATAAAGACGTGGTGCTGATGGTGCTGCTGATTGACGAGCGTCCCGAAGAAGTGACGGATATGGCGCGCAGCGTCAAAGGCGAGGTTATTTCTTCTACGTTTGACGAGCCCGCCGAACGCCATGTGCAGGTGGCGGAAATGGTCATAGAAAAGGCCAAACGCTTGGCGGAAATGGGCAAAGACGTAGTCATTTTGCTGGATTCCATTACCCGCCTGGCCCGCGCTTACAACACAGTGGCCCCTTCGTCCGGCCGCGTGCTGACCGGCGGTCTGGAAGCCACCTCCCTGCAAAAGCCCAAACGCTTTTTGGGCGCGGCGCGCAACTTGGAAGAGGGCGGCTCTTTAACCATCATCGCCAGCGCGCTGGTGGAAACGGGCAGCCGCATGGACGAAGTGATTTTTGAAGAGTTCAAAGGCACCGGCAACAGCGAAATCTGCCTGGACCGCAAACTGTCCGAGCGGCGCATTTTCCCCGCGGTGGACATCAACCGCAGCTCCACCCGCAAAGAAAACCTGCTGCTGACCGAAGACGAGCTGAACAAAATGTGGATTATCCGCAAAGTGCTGGCTCCGTTAAGCAGCGTGGACGCCATGACGCTGCTTTTGGACAAGCTTTCTTCCACCAAGTCCAACAAGGACTTTTTGAAACAAATGGAAGTCAACGCTTTTTAGCGCTGTCAGACGGGAAGGAAGGCGCTTGCTTTCCTTCCCTTTGTATTTTATGGTAAAATAAACAAGAAGGCGTTTTTTGCCCCGAACCATTTTCAGAGGAAAACAAAATGAAAGAGAAAATACACCCGAAATATGAATTTGTGGAAGCGGTCTGCGCTTGCGGCAACAAATTTCTTACCCGCTCCACGGCCAAAACCTTAAAGCTGGACATCTGCGCGGCCTGCCACCCGTTCTTTACCGGCAAACAGAAACTGCTGGACACGGAAGGCAGAGTGGAAAAATTCAACAAACGCTTTGCTTCCACGGCCGGCAAAACCGTGGCGCGCAAACCCAAAACCGAAGTCAAAGCCAAGGCCAAACTGGCCAAGAAAGCCGTGCTGAAAAAAGCCGCTTCCGCCAAAAAGGCCCCCAAAGCTGCCGCTCCGGCCAAGAAAGCTGCCAAGACCGAAGCCAAAGCCGAAGCGAAATAGCCGTTCTTTTTAAACAAACAGACTCTCGCCAACGGGGGTCTGTTTTTTGTTATCCGCCCCGCGCGGGCAAGGAAAGCCTATGGATACCGCCAAATATATTGAAGAATATAAAAAGCTGGAAGAAGAACTGATGAGCGGCTCTTTGTCCGCCCATGAACTGATGGAGAAATCCAAGCGCCACGCTTTTTTAAAACCCATTATTGAAAAAGAAAACGAAATCAACGCCGTTTTGAAAAGCATAGAAGGCGACAAAGCCATTATTAAAGACGGCTCCGACAAAGAAATGGCGGCGCTGGCCGCCGAAGAACTGGCGGAGCTGGAGGCCAAACTGCCCGCTTTGCAGCAGCAGCTGCGGGTGCTGGTTATTCCGCCGGATCCGAATGATTCCAAAAGCATTTACCTGGAAATACGCCCAGGTGCTGGCGGGGAAGAATCGGCCCTGTTTGCCGCCGAACTGCTGCGCGTGTACCAGCATTTTGCCGATGCGCGCGGCTGGAAAACCGAATTGTTGGAATATACGCCCACGGGCCTGAAAGGCTGCAAATACGTCAGCATGTTTATTAAAGGAGACGGCGCCTACTCCTGGCTGCGTGACGAAGCGGGTACGCACCGCGTGCAGCGCGTGCCGGACACGGAAACCTCGGGCCGCGTGCACACCTCCACCGTTACCGTGGCCATTATGCCCGAAGCCGAAGACATAGACATTGAAATCAAACCCGAAGATTTGGAACTGGAAACCTGCCGCAGCGGCGGCGCGGGCGGCCAGAACGTCAACAAAGTGGAAACCGCCGTGCGCATTATCCACAAACCCACCGGTGTGGTGGTGTCCTGCCGCGAGGAACGCAGCCAGGGCAAAAACCGCGAAAAAGCCATGGCCATGCTCAAAGCCAAACTTTACCAGATAGAAGAGGAAAAACGCAACAAAGAAATTTACGACGCGCGCAAAAGCCAGGTGGGCACCGGAGACCGCAGCGAAAAAATCCGCACCTATAACTTCCCGCAGAGCCGCGTGACCGACCACCGCACGGACAAAAGCTACCATAACCTGGCGGAAATTATGGAAGGCAACATCGGCGAAATCCTGGAAGACCTGCGCAAACTGCGCCTGGAAGAAAAATTGAAAAATCTGCAGTTGTAAGGTACAATGTGGGTATGGAAAAAATCCCTGACATTCGTGATCTGCACAACATTTTGGTCTGCCGGGGGGAAGGCTCCCTGGGAGACGCGATTATTTCTTCCTGCTGTTACCGGGAAATCAAAAAAGCCAATCCGGACGCAAAAATTACAGTGGCCTGTTTTGGTTCCGCCTATGATTTTTTCAGACATAATCCCTATGTGGACGAAGTGTTTAAACTGCCGGTGCGGCGCATTATCCGCCCCAATCAGCGGTGGCTGAGCCTGTTTATTGCCGCACTGAAACTGCGCCGGAAAAATTTTGATTTGGTGCTGGACAGTTCCGACAAAGATTTTTTTAACTGGCGTATGTTTAAGTGGATTGTGGGCGGGGACCGCGTGCTGGACTGCTTTACCGCGCCCGTGCAGCCTTTCGGTTCCCATGAAGAACACGGCAGCAAACATGAAGCCGCCATTTTGCGCCAGCTGGGCATTTCCCAGCCGGACAAAAGTTATGACCTGCCTATTCTGCCCACGGCCCGCGCCGCCGTGGCCCAATGGCTGGACGAACACCGCCTGCATAAATACATTTTGTTTAATCCCACCGGTTCGGTGGCGCCGCGGCGTTTTAAAACCGATGTGCTTAAAGAAATCTGCGCCGTGCTTAAATCGCTGGATATGCCCGTGGTTATTCCGGCCATGCCGTCTAATGTGAAAGAATTGCAGCAGGCTTTTAAAGACGCCCAGGGCATTTTTGTCAAACAAACCGCCGATATTTTTGAACTGTTTGAATGGGTGCGCCGCTCCGCGCTGGTGGTTACGCCGGACACGGCCGTAGTGCATATTGCCGCCGGATTTGAAAAACCTTCTCTGGTGTTTTACAACACATTGTCTGCTTACAACGCGCCGGACAATCCCAAAGCGCAGGTGCTGGAAACGGACAGAGCCGATGTCAATGTGTTTGACTGGTGGAAGCTGGAATCCATCGTGGCCGGTTTTAAGAAAACAGTATGAACCTCTCTTCCCGCGCCGCCTTGCTTTCCCGCGCAGAGGATAAATTAAGCTGTATTCCCACGCAGCAGCCGCGCGCGGAAGCCGAATTTCTGCTGGCGGCCGCGCTGGGGCTGACGCGCACGCGCATGCTGGCTTTTTCTAGTGAGCCGGTCAGCGAAGAAGACGAAAAAAAATTTTGGTCTTTTATTGCCCAGAAAGAGCGCGGCCTGCCTGTGGCCTATATTACGGGGGAAACCGATTTTTGCGGCCTGACGCTGCGCTGTGACGCCCGCGCGCTGGCCCCGCGGCCGGAAACCGAGGAGCTGGCCCAATACTGCGCCAACTTGTTTGAGCGCGGTGCGGATCCCAACATACTGGACTTATGCACGGGCAGCGGCTGTATTGCGCTGGCGCTGGCGGCCAAATTTCCGCGCGGATATATTACGGCGGCGGATATTTCGCCGGAAGCCTTATGTCTGGCCAGCGAAAACGCACGGCTGACCAAATTGCAGGAGCGCGTGCAATTTCTGCAAAGCGATTTATTTGAAAACGTGTCCGGCACGTTTGATTTAATCGTGTCCAATCCGCCGTATATTGCGGCGGGGGAACTGCCGGCCCTGTCGCCGGAAGTGCAAAGCGAGCCCCGCCTGGCGCTGGACGGCGGAGCGGACGGGCTGGATATTATCCGGCGCATAGCCGCCGTGGCGGCGGATTATTTAAATCCGCAGGGCACGCTGGCTTTGGAAATCGGCGCGGGACAGGCGGACGCCGTTTGCGCGCTGTTTGACGCCGCTCGCTGGGAAGGCGGCGTAAAAAAAGATTTCGCGGGCGTGCGGCGTTTTGTGTTTGCGCGCCTGAAATAACAAGGAGCAATTATGGACAGATTTTTAGTGGAAGGCGGACGGAAACTGAAGGGCACGGTAAAGGCCGGAGGCTCCAAAAACGCGTGTCTGCCTATTTTGGTGGCGTCCCTGCTGACCGATGAGCCGTTTATTTTGCACCGCGTGCCGAATCTGCGCGACGTGCGCACCACGCTGAAAATTTTGACCGCGCTGGGCAAGAAAGTAACGTTTCAGAACGGCACCGTGACTATTACCGCAGACGGAGCGTTAAAAAACACCCTGCCTTATGAGCTGGTCAAGCAAATGCGTGCCAGCTTTTGGGTGGCGGGGCCGCTGCTGGCGCGGTTTAAAGAAGCGGTTATTCCGCTGCCCGGGGGCTGTGCTTTGGGTGCGCGGCCCGTGGATATCCATTTAAAAGGATTTGAGCGCCTCGGCGCTTCCTGCCAGACGGAACGCGGTAATGTGATTTTGTCGGCCGAAAAGCTGGAGCCGGCCAAAATTACGCTGCGTTTCCCCAGCGTGGGAGCTACGCAGAACCTGATGATGTGTGCGGCGTTGATTGAAGGCGAAACCGTGCTGGAAAACGTGGCCAAAGAGCCGGAAATTGACGACGTAACCGCCGTGCTGAACAAAATGGGCGCGGAAATTTTCGCAGACGATAAAGGCCGCCTGGTTATACGCGGCCAGAAAACATTGCGCGGCGCCGAACATACCGTGGTGGCCGACCGTATAGAAAGCGGCAGTTATATGATTGCCGCCGCCGCGGCGCGCGGCGACGTGCGGGTGGAGGACTGCGTGCCGGAGCATAATTCCATCTTGCTGGAGTGTTTGCAGGAGGCGGGCGTGCCGCTGGAAATCGGCCCGAATTATGTGCATGTAAAACCGTATGACGGCCCGCTTAAACCCACGCGCATTAAAACGGCCCCTTACCCGGGGTTTGCCACGGATTTGCAGCCGCAGTGGATGGCGCTGATGTCTTTGGCCGACGGAGCGGCAGAGATAGACGAAACCATTTTTGAAAACCGTTTTATGGCCGCGCCGGAGCTGGTGCGCATGGGCGCGGATATCGTGACCGAAAAGACGTTGGCACGCATTAACGGCGTAAAGGAGCTGTCCGGCGCGCATGTCATGGCGTCGGATTTGCGCGGCGGCTTTGCCCTGCTGATTGCCGGACTGTGCGCCAAAGGCACGACCGAAATTGAACGCGTGTACCATATAGACCGCGGTTATGAGGACCCCGAAGGCAAATTAAACGCCCTGGGGGCCAACGTCACGCGCTATAACCCCGATAAAGATGACTTTTGACGCCGTTTACCAAACCCTGCTCGGGCGCGCCGGCACGGACTGCGGCGCGGGACCGGCGGGGTTTAAACGCCTGCTTAAACGGCTGGGCAATCCCCACCTAAATTACCGCGTGATACATGTGGCCGGTACCAACGGCAAAGGCAGCGTGTGCCATTTGTGCGCCGAAGCGTTGCAGGCCGCCGGATATAAAACGGGACTGTTTGTGTCGCCTCATTTGTTTACGCCTGCGGAGCGTATACGCATAAACGGGCGGCTGATTGGCAAACCCGCATTTGCCAAACTCTGCCAGGACGTCCTGGCGCAGGAAAAAGAAAAACTGAACTTTTTTGAAATACTGACCGCCGCCGCTTTTCTGTATTTTTCCCAACAGCAAGTACAATACGCCGTGTTGGAAACGGGGCTGGGCGGGCGCAGGGACCCCACCAATGCCTGTCTGCCCGCGGCCTGCTTGATTACATCTATCGGGTTGGACCACTGCGCTTTATTAGGCCATACCTTGGCGCAAATTGCGCGCGAAAAGGCCGGTATCATTAAATGCGGCGTGCCGGTTTTTTGTCCGCCCCTGCCGCGTGTGCCCATGGCGGAAATCCGCCGTGCGGCCCGGGCCGTTTCCGCGCCGCTTGAGATTGTGCGGGAGGGGGAGCCCTTTACACCGGAAAATACAAACTGGTCCAAAGGATATATGCGTTTGCGTAAAGGAAAAACCCTCTGGCCTTTGCATTTATTGGGGGAAAAGCAGGTGCAAAACGCCTGCCTGGTCTATCAGGCATGCCGTTTTTTGGGCGTGCCGGACTGTGCGCTGAAAAAAGCCTTTGCGTGCGTATACGTCCCGTGCCGCTTTGAAGTGCTGCGCCGCGACCAAAACCGATTTATTTTTGACGGGGCGCATAACCCGCAGGCGGTGCGGGCGTTTGCGGATTTTTTTGCGCGCAGCCCGTGGAGTAAAAACGCCGCGCTGGTCTGCGGTTTTATGCGCGATAAAGATTATAGGAACATGCTGCGCGTGCTGGTCCCGCATTTTTCGGCTCTGTATGTGACGCGTCCGCCGTCTGCGCGGGCGGCGGACCTGCAGGACGTGCGCGGCGTTTTGCCACGGGGAGTGAAAGCGTTTTTCTTTTCTTCTCCCGCCCGTGCATTACGCGCCGCGGCGCGGGCGCGCCGCACGGCGGCGGTAACGGGCTCTTTTTACCTGGCGGCATATCTTCGCGCGCGTAAGGGATTGACAGCGCCTTCCGATTGTGATTAAATTAAATATATCCATTTTACGGCGGAGTATTCATGACGGCGGAAAACAACCTGGGTGAAGGACAAACCGATATTACGCGTTTTTTGGAAAAGTTTAACCAAGACGTGGCTTCCGCCGACTTCTCTTTTTCCCGTCCGGAGCCGCGCAAAAACACCCCTTCTTCTTCCGTTTCCAAGCAGGAAAAATACCAGCAGTCTTTTGAAAAACTGGAAGAAAAAATCCGCGAGCTGGAAGATAAATTTGAAGCCTCCGCAGTGGTGAGCGAAGCCATTATGCGCGAGCTGGCGCGCAACCGCGCTTCCGCCGCCGAAAGCCAGAAAAGCAAAGACGCTTTTATGGCCAATATCACCCAAACAATTGCCAATTTAAAAGAAAGCGTGGAAAATCTTTCCCGCGCTCAGCGCACCGCGCGTATATATGACCCCGCGCCCGCCGCCGGACGCGCGTTTGACGCCGCACCCGCCGCGCAGACGTCCGCGGAAGAATATTTGGCCATGGCGCATTACCGGCCGGAGAATTACCGCGTGGCGCAGCAGGCCAAACTGCACGCCGAACGTGTGGAAAAAGAAAAAGCGTTGGAAGAACTGCGTGCCGAGCGGGAAGAAAAACAGCGCGCGCTGGCGGATTTGCAGTCGGCCCGCGATGAGAAAAACACGGCCCAGTCCGAGCTGCGCGCCGCGCGTACGGAAAAGGAACAGGCATTGTTTGATTTGGATACGGCCCGCGGGGAAAAAGCCAGAATACAATCAGATTTGCGTCAGGCGCGTGCGGAAAAAGAACGCGCTTTGGAAGAGTTGGAAACGGCCCGTGCCGGCCAGGCTAAGGCCCTGTTGGATTTACAGCATCTGCGTACGGAAAAGGAGCAAGCCCAGCAGGAGCTGAACACCCTGCGCAGCGGCAAAGACCAAACCCAGGCGGAGCTGGCCGCCGCCCGCGGCGAAAAAGACCGCGCCGTGTCGCAGCTGCAGGAAGAGCGGGAGGAAAAGGCCCGCATTATTTCCAGCCTGCAGCAGAAAGCCTCCCAGCTTAAAGCCGTCAATGTGGCTCTGGACCGCGAAATAAAACGCGCCCAGCAGGAAAGAATGGACGCTTTGCGCAAATCGGCCGAGCAGGCCAAAGAAATCCTTTCTTTGCGCGACGCGCTGACGGCGGCCGAAGAACGCTTTAAAACATTTGATTTTGAAGGGCGTATCATTTCCATTAAACGCCATTACCAGCACAAAGTCACCACGCTGGAAAACCAGCTGCAGGAAATTTCCAACACCTGTATGAAGCAGGTGGAAGAGATTGAATCGCTCAAGGCTGAAAATCTCAAGCTGCATAAAGTGGCCGAGGAACGCGAACAGCTGGCCGCCTTATATGAAGCCAAAACGCGCGAACTGGAAGAACTGCGCGCTTCCGTGGAGCAGCTGCGCGGCGACAATGACAACCAGGCCCGCCTGGCCGCTTTTACGCACCGTATGCAAAAGCTGCAGCAGGAGCATGAAGACCTTTCCCGCCAGTTGGTGCAGGCGCAGGAAGCGTTGCAGTCCGTGCATGCGGAAAAGAAAACGCTGGAAGACAACTTTAAAATTTTGTTGGGCAAAATTGCGGAAAACGACGATGTTATTAAAGAGCTGAAACAGAAAATTGAGGTATTGAGCCGCGAAAATAAAGAACTGCGCCAGAACAAACCTTCTGCCCAGGCCGCTTCTTCGCAGGCTTCCGCGCCCAAACAGCCCGTGGCCGTCCGCCCGCACCAGCCCAAGCCTTCGGCACCGGCCCGCCCCGGGAGCAAAGCGGCCCATGCGTCTTTGCCCGAGCCGCAGACTGCCCCCGTGGAAATGCAAAACACCAAACGCGCACCGGTACTGACGGAGGCGGACCTGCCCGAAATTCGCGTGGCCGATCCCGTGCCGCAGGAAGAAACGTATAACGGGGAAGATTTTTTGGAAAAAACGGACAGTTTTATCGGGCGTATGAAGTGGTCGCTTTTCAGGGAAGACAAATAATCTTTCATTCATTTCTCAAGCCTGATGAAAGTCAGGCTTTTTCACAGGACCAAACATGACAGAAAAAATAAGCGTAGCCGTTTTATACGGCGGCAAATCCACCGAGCATGAAGTTTCCGTGCACAGCGCGCAGACCGTATGCCGGCTGCTGCGGCAGAGCGGAAAATATGACGTACTTCCGGTGTTTATTAATAAACAGGGATTTTGGTTTTTGCAAACCCAATGCGGCTTTGCCGCGCCGGACGACCGGCCCGTAACGCCGGTTATTTCCCCCGAGGGCAGTTTGTTTCTGCCGCAGGAAAATGTATTTTTGCGTCCGCAGGTGTATTTTCCGGTTTTGCACGGTTCAAACGGCGAGGACGGCACCATACAGGGACTGCTGGAAACATTGGACGCGGCTTATGTGGGCTGCGGCGTGCTGGCTTCCGCCTGGGCGATGGACAAAGAAGCCGCCAAAGCCGCCGCGCGGGAAGAAGGAGTTCCCGTTCTGCCGTATCAAAAAATATCCCGCGGGGCCGCATATGACAAAGCCGCACTGGAGGCCTGGGCCGCGCAGACAGGATATCCCGTGTTCGTAAAGCCCGTGCGTCTGGGCTCGTCGGTCGGTGTGACAAAAGTGCTTTCCGCCGAAACATTGCATCAGGCGGTGGCGTTTGCCCTGCGTTTTGATACGGACGCCTTGGTGGAAAAAGGCGTGGAAAACCCGCGGGAAGTATTTTGCGGTCTGCTGGGGGAGGGGGAAAATCTTCGTTCGTCCCTGTGCGGAGAGCTGAAAAACCCGTCCGGCGGTTTTTTTGATTACCAGGCCAAATACATTACCCAGGGCGGCTGTGAAACCAGCGTGCCGGCCGATTTGCCGCCGCAGACGCAGCAGGAAATCCGCCGCTGCAGCGAACGGATTTTTAAAGCCCTGCGCGGCAGCGGATTGGCGCGGGCGGACTTTTTGGCGGGGCAGGACGGAAAAGTCTGGTTTTCGGAAATTAACACCATTCCCGGCCTGTCGGAAACCAGCCTGTACCCGCAGTTGTTTGAAGCCTCCGGCGTGCCGTATCCGCAGGTGCTGGACGAACTGATTTCTTTGGCTCTGCAGGTGCACCGCCGCCGGGCCACGCTGGCTATGGAGCGTGCAGGATGATAAAAAGTATATGGAAGCGGTTTTTGTGGCTGGATTTCCGCCTGAAACTGGTACTTCTTTTTTGCCTGTTCGGTTTGTTTTTAAACACCCTGTTTTTGTGCCGGGATGTACAGTACGGCGGCGTTTTGCTGCGTCTGCACGCCGGCTTTTGGGTGCTGTATGCGGGGCAGGTAGTATTTATTATGCTGCGCGAACGCATGGTGTTTGTGCTTTCGCTGTTGCAGGCGGTGCTGGCTTTTCTGACCAGTGCGGATTTTACGTTTGTGCCGGTACTGCGTGTGCTGGGGTATACCGTGCATGCGGCGATGGGCGGTTTTACGCTGGAGGATATGGAAGTGTATAAATATGTGTTTATGTCTGCCGCGCTGACGCTGGAACTGCTGAAAACGGCCTGGCTGTGGCTGCTGCTCCCTGCCCCTAGGAAACGGTCAGATCGCCCACAGCCGTCCGCTCCGGCCAAAGAAGCCTGATAATTGGTATAGCTCAAAAAAACTCCGGTTTATGCCGGAGTTTTTTTCTGGAAATTTCACCGTAAAAACGGCGGAGTAAATTTTTATTGATGGGCCTTTTGAAACTCTTTCCACATCAGCATATCGGCTTTTACCTGGGTGTGGCAGGCTTTTTTTACAAAATTTTTAATGGCTTGCCAAAGCTGGCGGTAACCGTCGGTATAGCTGACCTTGGTGTAACCTTTGCCCATATTCTGGTAGCCGTCTTTATACGTGTCGGCCAGTCCTTTGGCAATTTGGCGGTAACCGTCAGTATAGCTGACCTTGGTGTATCCTTCGGCCATATTTTGATAACCGTCTTTATAGGTATCGGCCAGCCCTTCGGCGATTTGGCGGTAGCCGTCGGTGTAGCTGACCTTGGCGTAACCATTGGCCATGTTTTGATAGCCCTGCTTGTAAATGCGGGCGACTTTCTGGGCTCCTTTTTTAATTTCTTGCCCGAGCTGGCGATAGCCGTCCACATAATCTACCTGGGCATAACTGTCGGCCACGGCCTGATTGGTGGTAATCAGGGACTGCCAAAAGGAAATTTTTCCGGCTTCTTTGGCGGCGGCCAGCGCTTTGGGGGCCGCGCATTCCTGCGGGGGCTCTTGTAGCAGGGCCTGGCAGGTATTTAAGGTATCCTGCAGCGTTTTTTCTGTTCCGGCGGGAAGATTTTGCGCCTGTAGCACCGCTTCCGCCACGCCGGCGCAATAAGCCAGCGCTTCGGAGCGGGTAGAATAGCAGTGTCCGTTAATGCAAACGGACGGGAGTTGCTGGCGGATATGCTGCTTCATGTTTTTTAGCAGGGCCTGATTGGAAGGCGTCAGCTGCTGCGCTCCGGCCGGAAAACATATCCCAAGCAACAGGGCCGGCAGAATAAAAAATTTTTTCATATAAACCCTCCTTGAGTTGTGGTTAAAAGAAATTGTTTACCTCTGTTAATATTATGCGTTTGTTAAAGTGTTCAAACAAGGGTATTTGGACCTAAAAGAAAGGGGACAAAGGACCCATATAAAAAGAGATTGCTTGTTCGGTCGTAAGAGATTAAGAACCCGCCAAGAGATGGTCGGGAAGAGCAGATGCATAGATAGGATATGCAGAGGAGGTGTTTGCCTTCACTTTTTAAATTTTTAGATCTGTCAAATAGTGACATAAGATTCTGCTAACATAAAACCCCCGGCTTGCTTGCGCTTGCCGGGGGCTTTCAACGTTTGTTTACAAACTATTTTTCTACCTTCACCGCGGGCTGGATGGCGGCCAGTTGTTTGTACAGGATGTCTCTGCGGGTATAAGAAAACCCCCGGTTCGCTTACGCTTGCCGGGGGCTTTCAACGTTTGTTTACAAACTATTTTTCTACCTTTACCGCAGGCTGGATAGCGGCCAGCTGTTTGTACAGGTCGCGTCTCCAGGCGTATTCGGATTCGGCGCGTTTGAGCAGCTCTTTGGCCAATTCCGGATTGTCGCGCATGAGGCCTTTGAAGCGGTTTTCGCCGCTCATATAGTCGGCCAGCGGCAGCGTGGGGTCCGTCAGCGGGCTGTCCACGTGCAGCGGGTTTTTGCCTTCATAGCGCGCTTCGGGGTTGAAGCGGTAGAGGATCCAGCGTCCGGCCTGTACGGCGCGTTTGGCTTCGCCCATGCCTTTGGACATGTCAATGCCGTGCGCAATGCAGTGCGAGTACGCAATTACCAAAGCCGGGCCGTCATAAGCGTCGGCTTCCGCCAGGGCCTGGATGGTCTGGTTCATGTTCGCACCCATGGCTACCTGCGCCACATAGATATTGCCGTAGGTCATGGCAATCATGCCCAGGTCTTTTTTAGGCATGCTTTTGCCGCCCGCGGCGAACAGGGCTTTGGCGCCCAGCGGAGTGGCTTTGGACATCTGGCCGCCGGTGTTGGAGTATACTTCCGTATCCAGCACCAGGATTTTGATGTTTTTGCCGCTGGCCAGCACATGGTCCAAGCCGCCGTAGCCGATGTCATAAGCCCAGCCGTCACCGCCCAAGATCCAGACGGATTTGCGCACCAGGTAATCGGCAAAGCTCAGCAGGCGTTTGCCTTTCTCACAGTCCGTTTTTTCCAGCACGGCTTTGAGTTCGGCCACGTTCTTGCGCTGTTCTTCCACTTCCGCATCGGTTTTCTGCGCATTGTTTAACAGCGCGTCCACCAAAGCGGCATGGTCTTTAAGGCAGCCTTCTTTGCATTCTTTCAGCAGGGCTTTGGCGTCGCTGTTTAACTGGTCGTACGCCACGCGGATACCCATACCGAACTCGGCATTGTCTTCAAAGAGCGAGTTGGACCAGGCGGGACCTTTGCCGTCTTCGCGCTGGCAGTAAGGCGTGGTGGGCAGGTTACCGCCGTAAATGGAGGAGCAGCCTGTTGCATTGGCCACGGCCAGGCGGTCGCCGAACAGCTGGGTCAAGAGTTTCACATACGGCGTTTCGCCGCAGCCTGCGCACGCGCCGGAGAACTCAAACAGCGGCTTGCGCAGCTGGGAGCCTTTGACGCTTTCTTTCTTGGTTTTTACCTCGGCCTGTTTGAGGCCCAGGAAGAAAGAGAAGTTGTCAATTTCATCTTCGCGCACGTCCAGCTGGTGCACAAAGTTGATGGCTTTCTTTTCCGGATTTTCTTTGTTTTTGGCGGGGCAGTTGTAAATGCACGCGCCGCAGCCGGTGCAGTCTTCCACGGCCACCTGAACGGTGAATTTCAGGCCGGCCAGGTCGGCTTTGCCGTCGGCGGATTTAAAGGTTTTCGGAGCGTCTTTTAGGGCCGAGCCGTCATAGGCTTTAATGCGTATGGCCGCATGCGGGCAGACCAAAGAGCAGAAACCGCACTGAATGCAGGTGTTGGGATCCCACTGCGGCACCTGAATGGCGATGTTGCGTTTTTCATACTGCGTGGTGCCGGTCGGATACACGCCGCCTTCGGGCATGGCCGAGGTCGGCAGTTCGTCGCCGCGTCCGGCAATCATTTCGCCCAGCACGTCTTTGACAAACGCGGGGGCGGATTGCGGCACGGGGGCCTTGGTGTGCAGCTTGGAAGATACTTCGGCCGGATATTTCACTTCGTGCAGGCCGGCCAGGGCCGCGTCCACGGCTTTGTAGTTTTTCTGTACGATTTCTTCGCCTTTCTTGGAATAGGTTTTCTTGATGGCTTCTTTAATGTCGGCGATGGCTTTTTCCGTAGGAATGACGCCCGCAATACCGAAGAAAGCCGTCTGCATAATCGTATTGGTGCGGCTGCCCATGCCGGTGGCCAGGGCGATGTCGGAAGCGTCAATGACGTAGACTTTCAGTTTTTTGTCAATAATCTGCTTCTGTACTTCGGCGGTCAGGTGGTCCCACACTTTATCGGCCGCATAAGGGGAGTTGATTAACACGGTGGCACCCTGTTTGGCTTTGCCCAGCACGTCGTATTTATCCAGGAAGTCAAACATATGTACGCCGATGAAATCGGCCGACTGGATCAGGTACGGCGCGCGGATATAGTTTTTGCCGAAGCGGATGTGCGAGGTCGTCATAGAGCCCGATTTCTTGGAGTCATAGACGAAGTAGCCCTGCGCGAAGAAACCGTTGGCGCTGATGATTTTCATGGTGTTCTTATTGGCGCCCACGGTGCCGTCGGAGCCCAGGCCGTAGAACATGGCGGCGAAAATGTCGTTGCCGGCTTTGTTCTCCAGCTTGGTGGCAGGCAGGGAGGTATGGGTCAGGTCGTCATTGATGCCCACGGTGAAATTCTTTTTGGGCTCTTTGAGGTCCAAATTGTCAAATACGGCTTTGACGTCGGACGGCGTAAAATCTTTGGAGCCGATGCCGTAGCGTCCGCCGATGATCAGCGGCGTGGCCGGGAATTTGGCTTTGGCTTCGGCGGTCAGGAAGGCCGCGCAAACATCCTG
>DWVB01000038.1 GCA_019120455.1 Candidatus Avelusimicrobium excrementipullorum | reverse complement strand
CTACGCCGATTAACATAAACAGCCCCAGCAGACTGTAAATATTCAGCGTCTGCCCCGTAATCAGCAGCGACAGAATGGCAAACGGAATCGTCAGCGGCAAAGACACGATAATAGCCACGGGGTGCGAATAGTTTTCAAACTGGGCGGCCAAAATCATGTATTTGAACAGGAACGCCAGAATGAAGGCCATGATGAACGACTGGAACATACGGCCCATTTCTTTGGCGCTGCCGCTGGTGCCGCCGCTGTATTCGTTGGAGGCGTCCAGCGAATCATAGGCCTGCTGGATAATGCCCAGCGCGGTGCGGGTATCCAGCCCGTTTAAGTTGGCCTCCACCGTAATCTGGCGCTGGCGGTTGAAGCGGTCAATCTGGTTGGGGCCCAGGCCTTCTTCAATGTCGGCCACGCTGTCCAGGCGGACGATGGTCTCCTGTCCGTTAACGGTAGCCGGCACCATCAGTGCGCTGACGGCTTCCTTACTGTCGCGGTATTCCTCACCCACGCGGATACGCACCTCGTACAATTCATCGCCTTCTTTGTACTTGGTTACGTCGTCCTCGCCGCCGACCATGGTGCGCAGCGCAGAGGCAATGTCTGTTACGTTGACGCCCATATCATGGGCTTTTTCGCGGTTGATAATCACGCGGTATTCGGGCTTGGACAAGTCCACGGACAGGTCCAGGTCAATAAAGCGCGGGTCCTGGCCCAGTTTGGCCAAAATGGCGTGTCCGTATTCGGTCAGCTTGTCAATATCCGGGCCGGAGATTAAAAATTCCACGTCTTTGCGTCCGCCGGGCCCGTCGGAAACGATGTAGGAGCTGGTTTTCAGTCCTTCGTATTTTTTCATCATTTCGCGGGTCAAATCCAGGTATTTGGTGGTGGTAATGCCGTGGCGCACCTCGCGGTCTTCCAGCTCAAAACGCACGTTGCCGCGGTTGCTGGGCTGGGAGTCGGAAAAGCTGTTGTCCCCCACGCCGGCGGAAAGAAGCACGTCTTTGACATACGGCATACGGCGCACGTCGGCTTCTATCTGCGTCAGAATTTTTTGGGTGTCCTGGTAGCTGGTGCCCACGGGGGCTTCCACGTTAATTTGTATTTTGCCGCTGTCTTCCTGCGGGAAGAATTCCCCGCCCACAATGCCCAGCATGGGGAACATGGACAAAATACACAGCACGGAAATAATCACCATGGTTTTGCGGTGGTGAATGGACCATTTCAGCATGGGCAAATACAAATTCACCAGACTTTCGTTGATATGGTCTACGATTTCATTTAAACGGTTACGACCTGTCTGCTTTTTCAGCATTTTGGCGCACAGCATGGGGGTCAGCGTCAACGCCACCAAACCGGACAAAGCAATGGCAAACACCACCGTCAGCCCGTAGCTGCTGACCACGCGGCCGATAATGCCGCTCATATATGCCAGCGGCAGGAAAATAACCAGAATGGAAAGCGTCGTGGCCACCACGGTGGACGTAATTTCGCGCGAGCCGTCCAGCGCCGCCACCATGGGGGACTTGTCGTATTTTTCCATATGGCGGTAAATATTTTCCAGCATCACGATGGCGTCGTCAATCACGATACCCACGGCCACCGTCAGCCCCAACAGCGTCATGGAGTCAATGGTAAAGCCTTTCATGTTCATAAAAATGAACGCCCCAATGACGGAAATGGGCATAGCCAGGAAAGCGATAAACGTAGAGCGCAAAGACCCCATAAACACCAGCACCATGATACCGGCCAAAATACCGCCCAAAATCAGGTGTTCCAGCACGGTGTTGACCGAAGCGCGGATACTGCCGGACTGGTCCATCATCAAAGAAATATTGATGTCTTTGGGCAGGGTGGGGGCAATCAGCTCCAATTTATCTTTGACGCCCTGAATGACCGCCAGCGTGTTGGTGCCGGACTGTTTGGTGACTTCCAGCGTGACGGCGCGGCGGCCGTTTAAATACGTGGACTCGCGGTCATATTCGCCGGAATCTTCGGCATATCCCACATCGGACACTTTAATGGACGTGCCGTTTTTGCGCGCAATAAAGATGTCATTAAACCCGGGCACGGTGTCCACGCGGCCCAATACGCGCAGGGTATATTCCTGGTGCTGCTGCTCCACGCGCCCGCCCGGGACCTCTACGTTCTGGTCAATCAGGGCGTTTTTCACCGCATTGATGGACAACCCCAGCGAATAAAGTTTAAACGGATTGACAATGACGTGCACCTCGCGCTCGCGTCCGCCCACAATGGTAACAGAGCCCACTCCGCGGGTGTTTTCAATATTTTCCTTCACCTGCTTTTTGGCAATTTCGGTCAGCTCAATAATATCCCGATCGCCGGACACCACGATGTTAAGCACGGAAATGGCGTCCGCATCCAGCTTCATAATCACGGGGGCGTCGGTGCCGTCGGGCAAATCGTTGGTTACCAAGTCCACTTTGTCGCGCACTTCCTGCGCGGCCACATCGCGGTCTTTATCCATGTCAAACTTCACCACGACCAGCGACGTACCTTCGGAGCTGGTACTGGTCAGCTCGTCAATGCCTTCAATTTGGTTGACGGATTCTTCAATGATTTTGGTGACGGAAGTTTCAATTTCTTCCGCGCTGGCGCCGGCCAGCGTGGTCTGCACCAGCACATAGGGCACTTCCATATTGGGGAACAGACCCACGCCCATGCCGCTGTAGGCCATAAAACCCAAAATAACCACCGACAGCGAACACATAATCGTCAGCACCGGCCGGCGGATAAAAACGGCGGTAAAGCCGCCTTTTCTGACCGCCTCGCGGACAGCTTCTTTATTTTCTTTTCCTTGCATACAAACCCTTATTTAATTTCTATTTTGCTGCCGTCTTTTACCCCGTAAGCAAAAGAGAGAATTTCTTCTCCGGCGGCCAGCCCTTCGGTGATTTCCACGTAATCGTTGTTTTCAAAGCCCGTGGTCACGTTCTGGCGTTTGGCGGTTTTGCCGTCGGCCGAAGGGACAAACACATAGGTCTGGCCTTCTTCATCGGTATACACACTTTTCTTGGATACGGACGGCGCGTCCGCTTTTTCATCCAGCAAAATATTTACCTTGGCGAACATACCCGATTTGAGCAGTCCTTTGGGATTATCGGCTTTAAATTCCACTTCCACGGCGCGGCTGACGGAATCCACCACGGGGCTTAAAATATTCAGCGTGGCTTCAAAATCCTGCCCGGGCAGGGCGTCCACATTCAGCACGGCGGGCTGGCCTTTATACAAACTGCCGATGTAACGCTCCGGAATATCCACTTCAATGCGTACGGTGCTTTGGTTGACCACCAGGGCCACCGGCGTGCTGGTGGTTACGTTTTCACCGGGGTCCAAATACACGCGGCCCACCAGCCCCGTAATGGTGGAAGGCACCACCACCGGCTCATACACCGCGCCCACTTCGTCGCGCTCAATTAAAGAAACGGTTTGGTTTCTTTTGACGGGGTCGCCTTCGTGCAGCAAATTGCGCAGCAATTTGCCTTCCACGCGCGGATACAAGGTAGCTTCTTCCTGCGCTTTAATGCTGCCCGACATCAGCAGCTGCTGGGTCAAATCACGGTTTTGCACTTTTTCGCTCTGCACGATAAACACGTCCATCGGCACATCGCCCAGTATCTTCTGGGAAGGATCGCGGCGCAAAAACGCCGCCGCCAAAATAATAATTACCAGCGCAACCAGCGCATAGTTTAAAGTCTTAATTGTTTTCTTTTTCATACAAATAAACCTCCGCCCCTACGGCATACTTCAAATCAGACAAAGCAATCACCGCGTCATACACGGCTTGCACATACTGCAAATCAGAATCGTTTAAATTGTTAATGGCGTCGTTAAGCTCCAGGCGGCTGGACAGCCCGTTGCGGTAGCGCAGCATTTGGGCATTTAAGTTTTCGCGCGCCTGTTTGACCACGCCGCGTGTGGCCTCAATGCGGCTCTTGGCTTCTTCCAAATCCAGCCAGGCTTCTTTTACCTCTATGCGCACATTTTTCAGTTCATTTTGATAGGAAATGACAGCCTGCTCATAAGCCAGCTCGCGCTGGGTAACCTGAGAAGTGACTTTAAACCCTTCAAACAGCGGAATGCTCAGCGTTATACCGGCATTGCTGGCCCAGTAATACTGGTTGCTGTGACGCGGGAAACCGTTTTCGGTATACGCGTTATAGCTGTAATCGGCGTTTAAGGACAGCGAAGGCATATGTCCCGCTTTGGCGATTTTAATATTATAGTGCGCCGCGTCCACGGCCAGTTTGGAGCGGATCAACTCCGGCCGGTATTTTACGGCCAGCGCGTACAAATCATCCAGCGGCGGGGTCACCGGCACGCGCAAATCCTCATCGGTCCAGGTCAAATAAATGGGATCTTCCGGGTCCCGGTTTAAAATTTGGCGCAGATACAGATTGCCCAGTTCAAAGTTTTTTTTGGCCTGCAGCACCTGCGGCTCAATATTGTCCACTTGCACCTGTTGGTTTAACACGTCCAAATTGCTGGACAAGCCCTCTTTGTAGCGGGCCTGGGCTTCGGCCAAATGCTGTTTGGCAATATCCAAATATTCTTCCTGCACGCGGATCAGCGCGGAGGCGTAAATAATGTCATAGCAGAATTTAACCACCTGCTGCACCACCAGATTTTGCGCTTCTTTAAGCTGGTACAGGCCCGATTCGGCATTTACTTTGGCCAGCTTGGCGTTATTGCGTATCTGTCCGCCGGACCACAGCACATAATCCAGCCCCGCCGAAGCGGTGAAGGTATTGTTTTGCCCCATTTCTATCAGCTGGTCGTTCATGGCGATGCGGCCTTTTTTCAGCGCGCGGTCATAACTGCCGGTAATGCTGACGGTAGGATAAAACGAAGCATTGGCCTCTTTCATCTGCTGTTCATAAATTTGCAGGTTTTTGGTGGCGTTGACAACAGAATAGCTGTCCTTAAGAGCCATAGTTATAGCCTGCTGAATGGTGATTTTCTCCCCTTCCACTTCAGGCCGTTCTTTAAACAAATCCGAAGCCGGATCCGTAGCCACGGGCGGAGCTGACCAGCCCGCCGCGCCAAAAAGACACAAGCACAGCAAAACAAACACCCTTTTCATCTATTTTTTATTCCCCTTGTAATACTCTTTGATTCCCGATACAATTACCTGCGCCAAGCGCTTCACGGTAGCTTTATCGTAAAAATGTTCCCGCCCCGCCGGTGCGGCGTAAGGCACATGCATTTGCACATATGCGCTGAGCATAATTTGCAATACCACGGCGCGCACCAGCCGTTCAAAATCCGCCAGGCCCTTTTCCGGAATTTCGCCTTTTTTTACCGCACGTTCAAAGACATCGTGCAGGCGGTCCATTTTCTCGCTGCCGTCTTTAATAAATCCCGTGGCTTTATTGCTCAGCGCATAGGAAATCGTGCGGGCGATAAATTTGGAGTTGCGCGGATCGTCCTGAAAAAATTCCAAATGTCTTTCAAATATCAACGACAATAATTCCGTGATATCCGGTCCTTTGGCCAGGGCGCTGTCCAAAAAGCTGTTAAACTGCCGTACGCGTTCCTCTATAATGGAAACACACAAATCTTCTTTATCTTTAAAGTAATAATACAGAACAGGTTTGGTAACGTGTACTTTTTCGGCTATCTGGCGCATGGACATACTTTCTATGCCCTGCTCGGCCATCAGCTTAAAAGCCGCGTCTTTGATGCGTGCGCGCATTTGTTGTTCATGCGTCATACGGTCCTCTTTGCGGTTCTTTTTTGTTTGGCTTATCATAAAGCTCTACCTACCGGTAAGTATTTTATTAGTATAACAAATTCCGGTGCGCCAAACCTCCGTTTCCGCACATTGTTTCAACACGGAAAAGAAGCATTTTATTGCAGCCGGATGTCTTTAGAACAGAAAAGCGATGAAAAGCCCCGCCGCGCCGGCGCACAAAAACACGCCCGCCGCCACCGGCACCAGGGCAAAGCACAGCGCCCCGAAGGCCTTTCCCGCACCGACCTGCGCCGCACGCGCGGCATTACGCACCACAAACACCAGGCGCAAAACCAGCGTGAACAGCAAAACCAGCACGGCCAACGGTTTAAGCCAGGGGACGGCGGCGGC
This sequence comes from Candidatus Avelusimicrobium excrementipullorum, assembly GCA_019120455.1. Lineage (GTDB taxonomy): Bacteria > Elusimicrobiota > Elusimicrobia > Elusimicrobiales > Elusimicrobiaceae > Avelusimicrobium > Avelusimicrobium excrementipullorum. Next base: position 22,063 of record DWVB01000038.1, on the reverse strand, counting down.
AATCAGCGCAAAGCACAGCAAAAGCCCCTGCACAAAGCCGGACAGACCCATCACCACAAACAGCGCCGAAGGGCCGTTGCCGCCGGAAAAAAAGTTTAAAAACAGGCCGGACAGGGCCGCCCATAAATACCCCAGCGTCATTTCCAGCAGCCAAAAGAAGGCGAAACGCCACAACACCCCCCAGGCCGTCAGTTCCGCTCCCGTCCAGAAAAACACCAGCCAGCACAAAGCCGCAGCGGCGTATCCGGCCGCGGCGGCGCCGAAGCGGCGGTTTTCCACCAGACCGCGCACGGTTTGCACGGGGTCTTTGTCATAGGAAAAATACGCGTTCCAAAGCGTCCTCATACCCGCACTCCTTTAATACGCCCACAAATAAGACACGCGCGGCGTGCTGACGCTTTGCAGCTGTTTGGAGAGATTTTTGCTTTCCATACCGGACCCAAACGAGAAAATCAGCTCGCGCAGTCCTTCTTTTTTGCGCGTTAAAATTTTAGGGTCTTTTAGTCCGGCCAGCTCGCCGGCCAGCAGGCGGGCGGTTTCTTCGCCGCCGAGTTTGTCAATAAATCCCAAATTGAAAGCGCGCTGGCCCGTGAATACGCGCCCGTCAGTGTACTCCTCCAAATCTTCCGGCGTAACATTGGGGCGGCCGGCTTTGACGACGGCAAAAAACTGAGAATAGGTATCATTGACCATATCCTGCAAAAGAGCCTTTTCGGCCTCGGTCATCGGACGGTAGGCAGAGCCCATGTCTTTGTATTTGCCGGAGGTAATGGGCGTTACCTGTATGCCAAGCTTATCAAACAAACCGACCACATTGCCCGCCTGCATAATCACGCCTACGGAGCCGGTAATCGTGCCCGGTTCGGCCACGATTTTATCGGCGGCCATGGCAATATAAAACGCGCCGCTGGCGGCCACGTCACGGAACAAAGCCACCACTTTTTTACCTTGTTCTTTGGCGCTTAAAATTTCGGAATAAATATCCTGCACGGAAGCCACCGTCCCGCCCGGGGAATTGATATCCAGCACAATGGCTTTAACGTTTTTGTCTTTGGCCGCTTCGCGCACGGATTTGGAGATATAGGAAGCCGAAGAAGGCCGCGCCCACGGGCTTTGATTGTCCGACTCGGCAATAACGCCGCGGATTTTAATCCAGGCAATGCCCGCACCGCTGTTATCCTTGGTCGAAGAATTTAAAGAAAGAACGGGCTTGTCCGTCACGATTTCGTCGGGGCAGCTCATACCCGGTTTAACCGTCAGGTACACACCGCACACGGCGGATACGCAGAAGGCTAGCATCAAAACAAAAAACCAAAAACCTCCGCGGTTTTTAGGCGTTTTGGGCTTATTCGCCTGTTCCTGCGCAATCGGAGCCGGAGCCGGCGCGTCCGACACGGGAAAAGAGGTAGCGGTCTTTTCGTTTTCTTTCAGTCTTTTTTCCCAGTCTTTTTGCGGGAGTCCGGCGGCATCGGCGCCGAATATTTCTTTCAAATCGTCCGTGTTTTCTGCCATATACATTCCCCTTGGTAAAATCTCCCTTCATTATAGCAATTAATGCTAGAATAAATGAAAGAAAGTCCGCCGCCAGGTGCGGCAGGGGAGGGTTTATGTTTAACGGAGTATACACCGCGCTGGCCACGCCTTTTACGGCCGCGGGGAAAACCGATTTTAAAGCCTTGGAAACATTGTTGGAAAAACAAATTGCCGCCGGAGTGGACGGGATTGTCCTGCTGGGCACCACCGCCGAAGCGGCCGCCATGGACGAGGTGGAAAAAGACGAACTGCTCTGCGCCGCCGTCAGGCAAATCAACAAACGCGTCAAAATCGTCATCGGCACGGGCACCAACTGCACCCGCACCATGATGCAAAACACCGAAGCTGCCCTAAAACACAATCCGGACGGTGTGCTGATCGTCACCCCGTATTATAACAAGCCCAACCCTTCCGGCCTATTGGAGCATTTCCGCCGCGCGGCGGAGTTTGGCGCTCCCATTATTTTATACCATATCCCCGGCCGCACGGGGCTGAAACTCTCTGCCGGCGTCATGCGGGATTTACTGCAGGGCGTGCCGGAAATCAAAGCGGTCAAAGAAGCCGACTATGACATGGCCCGCGTGACCGATACCGCCGTGGAATTTGCCGGACACACAGACATTCTGTGCGGCAACGACGATTTATTCCCGCAGTACCTGGCCATCAACGCCTCCGGCATCATCAGCGCGGCGGCCAATGTGCTGGCGCCGGCTTTTGTGAAAATTTACAAAGCCTGGCAAAAAGGTGACACGCAAAAAGCGTTTAAAATTTTCTCCAAAGCCTACCCGCTGATAAAAGCCTGCTATTTGGAAACCAACCCCACCTGCGTCAAATACCTGCTTTCGCGGCTGGGTGTGGGCGGGGAAACGGTGCGCCTGCCGCTGGGCTCGGTGTCCGACGCCAACAAGGCCAAACTGGACGAAATTTTGGAACAAACGGAAAAATCTTTGCTGATTTAGGAGCGTATATGAAAACCGTAGGTATTATCGGCGCCAACGGCGTAGTGGGCCGCACGCTGCAGGAAGAATTTAAAAAAATCACGGTTCCTTTTGAAACCAAACTGTTCGGACGCAATGACGAAATTCCCGCGCTGGACGCGGCCGTGTTGTGCACGGACAATGCAGACAGCGCGCGGCTGTACGAACAGCTCAAAGACCGCATCGGCTATATTGTGGACATGTCGGCCTATTTCCGCCAGGACCCCTCCGTACCGCTGGTCATACCGGAAATCAATCCGCAGACCATTACCAAAGATACGCGCCTGATTGCCAGCCCCAACTGCACCACCACGGGCCTGGTAATGACCATGGCCCCTCTGATGAAGGCCTACCATTTGACGGAAGTGTTTTTCTGTTCCTATCAGGCCATCAGCGGCGGCGGCAAAAAACTGCTGGAAGAATTTCACACGCCGGGCTCTTTATATGAAAACAACTGCGTGCCGCTGATCGGTTCCGTACAGGACAGCGGCTATACTTCCGAGGAACTCAAAGGCATTTACGAAACGCGCAAAATTTTGGGCCTGCCCCGCGTCAAAGTCTATCCGCACACGGTGCGCGTGGCGGTGGAAAACGCCCACAGCCTGGGCGTTACGCTCAAGGCGGAGGAATCCTTTGATTTGGCGGAAGTAAAAAAACGGTGGAACGCTTTTCCGAATCTGCAATACAGCGAGGAAATCATTACCCCCAAACAGACCAGCGGGCAGGAAACCACATACGCCTGCCGCCTGCGCAGGGATTTGGAAGAGCCGAACATTATCCACTACTTTATTACGTTTGACAATCTCTTAAAAGGCGCGGCCATGAACGCGCGGCAGATTGTGCAGCTTTTACTGGAGAAATACCTGTGAAAAAAGTAATCATCAACGGCGCCAACGGCAAAATGGGCAAAGCCATTGCGCGCATTATCAAAGCGTCCCCGCAGCTGGGGCTGGAAGTGGCCGCCCTGCGCGAAGCAGGCGACAAAACCGCCGAAAAAGCCGACGTGATTATAGACTTCTCCACTCCGCAGGGAGCCATGGAAGCCTTTGACCTGGCCAAAGAACAAAAGGCCGCGTGCCTGATAGGCACCACGAATTTGCCGGAGCGGTTTTTGTTCCAAATGCAGGAAGAACATAAAATCCCGCTCTTTTACGCTCCCAACGTCAGTTTAAGCGTTTATTTTTTCGGCCAGCTGCTTAAAAAAGCCGCCCAGCTTTACGCCGGATACAATATGGGCCTGCACGAAATACACCACACGCATAAAAAAGACGCCCCCTCCGGCACCGCCAAACGCCTGGCCGAAATCATCGGTCTGCCGCAGGAAAATATTTCCTACGAGCGTATAGGCGAAGTGCCCGGTACGCACATTTTGACCCTGTCGGGGCCGTACGATAAAATTATCCTCAAACACGAGGCGTTAAACCGCGATTTGTTCGCCGCGTCCGCGGCGGAAATAGCGGCCTGGCTGGTCGGCCGGCCGGCCGGATTTTACACCATGCAGGACTATGCGGCATTTGCTTTAAAATCTTCCAAGAAAAAGGACCCTACTGTATGAAAATTCACTTTATCGGCATTGGCGGCGTGGGCATGAGCGCGCTGGCGCAGCTGCACGCCATGGGCGGGGACACCGTGACCGGTTCCGACCGCCTCATCAGCAAAGGCTATACGGATTTGGCCTTGTGGGACTATTTAAAAAAATTAAACATCGCTCTTTTCCCGCAGGACGGCAGCGGGCTGGACAAAGACACCAACCTGGTCATTTTGTCTTCCGCCATTGAAGAAGACAACCCCGAACTGCAAAAGGCCAAAGAGCTGGACATTCCCGTCATGCACCGCTCCGAACTGCTGGCCAAACATGTGGCCGAGCACCGCACGATTGCCGTATCGGGCACCAGCGGCAAAAGCACCACCACCGCCATGGTATACGAGATTTTGGCCTACGCGGGCAAAAGTCCCTCCGTCATTACGGGGGCGGCCATACTGTCTTTACAAAAAGAGCAGGGTGTATTCGGCAATGTCTATAAAGGGGCGTCCGACCTGTTGGTTATAGAAGCCGACGAGAGCGACGGCTCCATCGTCAAATACCGCCCGTATCTGGGCCTGTGCCTCAACCTGCGCAAAGATCACAAGGAAATTGACGTATTACAGGGCTTCTTTACGCAGTTTGTCAAAAACTGCCAAAAAGCCATTGTCAATGTGGAAGAAGACAATTTAAAAGCCGTGGCCGCGCACGCCAAAACCTTCGGCCTGCATCACGGGGACATTCACCCCGAAGATATACGCGCAGACGGCTTTGGGTCTGACTTTGTCATTAACGGGCAGAAATTCCGCCTTAGTATCCCGGGCCTGCACAATGTGGCCAATGCCACGGCGGCCGTAGCCGCCGCGCTGGAATGCGGCGTAGATTTAAAAACCGCTTCCGAAGCGCTGGAGAAATTTTCCGGCATTGCGCGGCGTTTTGCGTCCATCGGCAGCTATAACAATATAGAAGTTATAGACGACTTTGCCCACAACCCGCACAAACTGCACGCCACCATAGACGCGGCGCATTTGCGCGGCAAACGGGTGCTGGCGTTTTACCAGCCGCATGCCTTTACGTCGGTTAAAATGCTGACGCCGGAATTTGTGGAAAATCTAAGCCAGTGCATTGGTAAAGACGACCACATTTGGCTGACGGAAGTCTATTATCCGGGCGGCACAGTGCCCGAAGGGGTAAGCAGCAGAAACATTTATGAAGGGCTTAAACGCAACGGCGTCAATGCCGACTTTAACCCCTGCCGCGAACAAATCCTGGCCGACATGGCCGCCGCCGCACAGCCCGGGGACATTTTGCTGGTGCTGGGCGCGCGCGACCCGACACTGACGGACTTTGCCAAAAAGCTCCTTTCCGCCGTACGCCATGAACAGCAAAGCAAATCCAGCTGCCAAGAATGCATGCTGGGCAACTGCTGCATGGCATATAAGAAATAAAAACGTATTTATATACCAAAACGGAGCAAAACAATTGTTTTGCTCCGTTTTTTTCCATTTGCATTTCGCTTAATCAAACAGTTTTTCAAAGAAACTTTTTTTGCCGCCCGTTTCTTTGGCCAGTTCTTCCAGCAGTTCCTTTTGGCGCGCGGTGGGGCGTTTGGGCACTTCAATTTTTACATTAACCAGCAAATCACCAAAGCCCTTTTTGCCCAGCCGGGGCATGCCGCAGCCCTGCATTTTAAGCACTTCGCCAAACTGCGTGCCTTTGGGAATGTTGACTTCCACTTCTTTGCCTTCAATAGTGGGCACTTTGATGCTGCCGCCCAGCACGGCCTGCGGATAAGTAATCTGCGCGTCAATAACCAAATTGTCCCCGTCACGTTTAAAAATTTTATGGTCTTTGACGTGTACTTCCACATATAAATCCCCGTAACCGCCGCCGTTGGTGCCGATGTCCCCGCCGTTGTTCACGCGCAGGGTGACGCCGGTGCGCACGCCGGAAGGGATTTTGACGGTAATGTTTTCGCGCACGCGTTCCACGCCGCTGCCGCGGCATTTTTTACACGGTCTTTCCACCACGGTGCCTTTGCCGCCGCAGTCGGGGCAGGTTTGGCGCATGCTGAAAAACCCCTGGCGGTACACCACGCTGCCGCTGCCGTTGCAGGAGCGGCAGGTTTTAACGGAGCTGCCTTCTTCCGCACCCGTGCCGCCGCAAACGGAGCAGCGGTCCACGCGCGTATAAGACACTTCTTTTTCCAGCCCGCTGTAAGCCTGTTCCAAGGTCAAGTCCGCGTCTACCTTTAAATCTTCGCCGCGCTGGGCGCGGGGTTTGCCCCCGCGGGCCGAACCGCCGAAACCCGCACCGAAAATATCTCCGAATACGGAGCCGAAAATATCGCCCACGTCGGCAAAACCGGAAGCGTTAAATCCGTTGAAACCGCCCGCACCGGCGTTTACGCCGTCATGGCCGTACTGGTCATACATTTGTTTTTTCTGCGGGTCGGAAAGAACGGAAAAGGCTTCGTTGATTTTTTTAAATTGTTCCTCGGCCTGTTTGTCCCCGGGGTTGCGGTCGGGGTGATACTTCATGGCCTGGCGGCGAAAGGCGGATTTAATTTCCGTTTCGCTTGCCGTGCGGGCAATGCCCAAAATCTCATAATAATCTTCTTTCATAGCGGTAGGCATAAATTTTTTGTTCTAAATAATCTTTATATATATATTTTATTAAATTTAGCAGCCCTTCGCGCACAGTGCTACCGAACAGTCTGTTTTTTCTTTGATGTTTGTTAAGTCTTTTCCCGCCGTCACAGCGCAAAGTAATTAATGAATAAAAACGCATATGTCCTGCGCCGCGCCCTGTTTTACGCAAAAACAGGCGGGACCGTAAAGTCCCGCCTGCGTAAAACTGCCTGTGTCAGCCGTTATTTATCCACCACTTCGGCTTCCACGACGTCGTCTTTGCCGCCGTTACCGGCTCCGGCCGCCTGCTGGGCCGCATCCGGGCCCGGCTGGGCTCCGGCGGCACCCGCCTGGGCGCCCGCCGCACCGGCCTGGGCCTGCTGCTGGGATTTGTACATAGCTTCACCCAGCTTCTGGCTGGCCTGCAGGGCCGCGTCCTTGGCGGAGCGGATTTTGGCCGCGTCATCGGTCTTTAACGCATCGCGCAGGTCGTTCAAAGCCCGGTCAATGGCCAGGCGGTCGTCCTGGGACACTTTGTCGCCGTAGTCTTTCAGGGCCTTTTCGGTCTGATAGAGCACGCTGTCGCCTTCGTTTTTGGCTTCCACGAACTCTTTATGCTTTTTGTCTTCTTCGGCGAATTTCTCGGCGTCTTTGACAAACTTTTCCACTTCGGCGTCGCTGAGTTTGTTCGGCGAGCTGATGGTGATATGCTGTTCTTTGTTGGTGCCGAGGTCCTTGGCGGACACGTTCAAAATACCGTTGGCGTCAATATCAAACGTCACTTCAATCTGCGGTACGCCGCGCGGAGCGGGCGGGATGCCGTCCAGGTCAAATTTGCCCAGGGGCACATTGTCTTTGGCCATGGGGCGTTCGCCCTGCAGCACGTTGATCGTCACCGCCGGCTGATTGTCCGACGCGGTGGAGAAGATCTGCGTTTTGCGCACCGGAATGGTGGTGTTGCGCTCAATCAGGCGCGTGCACACGCCGCCCAGGGTTTCCAGACCCAAAGACAGCGGGGTCACGTCCAAGAGCAGCACGTCTTTGACTTCACCGGTCAAAATGCCGGCCTGTACGGACGCGCCGATAGCCACGCATTCCATCGGGTCAATGCCGCGTTCAATTTTCTTGCCCACATGGTCTTCCACATATTTCTGCACAATCGGCATGCGGGTCGGGCCGCCGACCAGAATAATGCGGTCAATCTGCGAGGCGGAAAGTTTCGCGTCGGAAATGGCCTGGTCAATGGATTTGCCGCAGCGTTTGACAATGCTGTCCACCAGGCTTTCCAGTTTGGCGCGGGAAAGTTTAAGCTCCAGGTGTTTGGGGCCGGTGCTGTCTGCGCTGATAAAGGGCAGGTTGATGTCCGTTTCCATGGTGGTGGACAGTTCAATCTTGGCTTTTTCGGCCGCTTCTTTCAGACGCTGCTGGGCCTGTTTGTCCTGCGAGAGGTCAATGCCCGTGCTCTTTTTAAATTCGTCCACCATCCACGCGATGATGGCATTGTCCATATCCGTGCCGCCCAGCTGCGTATCGCCGGAGGTGGAAAGCACGTCAAAGGTGCCTTCTTTGCCCATTTCCATAATGGTTACATCCAGCGTACCGCCGCCCAAGTCAAAGACCAGAATTTTCTGTTCTTTGCCGGCTTTATCAATACCGAAGGCCAAAGCAGCCGCGGTCGGCTCGTTCACGAGGCGCACCACTTCCAGCCCCGCGATGCGGCCTGCGTCTTTGGTGGCCTGGCGCTGGTTGTCGTTAAAGTAAGCAGGCACGGTGATAACGGCCTTTTCCACCGGTTCGCCCAGGAAGGCTTCCGCGTCTTTTTTCACTTTCTGCAAGACGAAAGCCGACAGCTGCTGGGGCGTAAATTCCTGCCCGCGCAGATTATATTTGTAATTTTCCCCCATTTTGCGTTTAAACGCGGTGACCGTACCTTCCGGGTTGGCGATGGCCTGCCGGCGCGCCGGTTCCCCAACCAGGCGCTGGCCGTCTTTGGTGAAAGCCACATAAGACGGGAAGGCTTTGCCGCCGATGGAGCTGCCTTCGGCAGACGGGATAATCGTGCCGCGTCCGCCTTCCATCACCGCCGCGGCGGTGTTGGACGTACCCAAGTCAATACCAATAATTTTAGCCATATGTTATTTCTCCTTACCGTAAAAATGAATTAAATTTGATACTTCTATTTACTGCTTTTTTCTTCTTTTTTTGCTTCTTCCTCCGCTTTTCCGACCACTACCCGGGCCGGACGCAATATTTTTCCGTCCATCATAAATCCCATTTGCACTTCTTCCAGCACCACGCCGTCCTGCTCCGGCCTGGCCGGAATGACCGCTATGGCTTCCGCCGTCTGCGCATCATAAGGTTTGCCCACGCAGTCCAGGCGTTGTATGCCTTCGGCCTTAAAGGCTTTGTCCATCTCCCCCAGCACCATATTCAGGCCGTCCAAAAGGCTTTTCATTTCCCCCGACAGTTTTTTGTCCGCCGTTTCTTTTTGCATTTTGCTTTGCTGGCGCAAAAGCACTTCATAGGCGGGCAGCAGTTTTTCCACAAAATCTTTTTTGCCGTAAGCCAGCAGGGCGGCTTTTTCACGCTCGGTGCGTTTGCGGAAGTTTTCAAAATCCGCGCTTAAACGCACATACTTTTCATAATAATCGGGCGTTTGCGGCTGCGGGGCCGGTTCTTCTCCGGCCGCTTCAGCGGCGCCGGCTTCTGTTTCCGACTCATAATCGGCCGGCAAGTCCTGCTCTTCCTGTTCGGTCAAACCGTCTTCGTGTTTGTGATGTTTCTTACTCATAGTCGTCTTCCTTTTCCGGCAGTGCGTTCCACGCGCTGATGCTGCCTTCCAGCAGATCCCCCATAAATTTAACCAAAGACATTATTTTGGTGTACTGCATATGTTTGGGGCCGATAATGCCCAGCATGCCCACCGTTTTGTCCCCCACGCGGTAGGCCGACGAAACGATGCTGACGTTTTGCAACTCTTTCATTTCGTTCTCGCTGCCGATGCTGACGGCCACCTGTTTGCCGCTGCGGCGCAAATCTTCCATTTTTTCGGCCAGCAGACCCGACAGCCGCTGCCGCTCCTCCACCACGCGCAGCATTTGTTTGAGGTCCTCATAATCGGCCTCTTCGGTGTTTTCCAACATGTGCCCGATACCGGCCACATAGAGTTCGTCCTCGGAGGTCTGCGGCTTCTGCATATCTTTAAGCACCTGCACGGCCAAATCCGCCACGTCGGCTATTTCGCGGTGGCCGGATTCTATGTACTGCCACAAAAATTTTTGCGCTTCTTTCAGCGTCAGGCCTTCTATTTCCTGATTAATCAGGTTGCTTAAAAGGCGCAGCTTGGCGGGGGCCAAATCATACCCCAGACGCACGGGCCAGTGGCGCACGGTGCCCGATTCGGTGACCAGCACGGCCAAAATAAGCCCGGGCCCTACGGGCAAAAAGTCCAGCCGGCGCACCACCTGGTCGTCGGTGTTTCCCGCATATACAAAGCCCGCCGCGCCCGACAGCCGCGCCAGCAGGCGCGAAGTTTGCAGCATCACATTATCCAGCTCACCGACGCGTTCGTCATATTGTTTTTCAATACGCTCGCGCTCCTGGGCGGCCATGCGCTGCACGCCGGTTAAATAGTCCACATAATAGCGGTAGGCTTTATCGGTCGGAATGCGGCCGCCGGAAGTGTGCGGCTGGTAGAGGTACCCTTCCTCTTCCAAATCTTTCATAATGTTGCGGATGGTGGCGCTGGAAATATCTTTCAGCGCGCTGGACGCAATGAGCTGAGAGCCCACGGGACGGCGGTTTTCCACAAACTGCTGCACCACCCAGCGCAGGATTTTCTCTTTTCTTTCTTTGGCCACTTCCGGTTTTAATATTCTCATATTTTCCGTCCGCTTCCGTCTAAACTTCCGGTTTTATTTTAGCACTCTTTCTTTTTACCTGCTAATATTGTAAACAATTATTTTATTTTTGTCAACCCCTTTTTTAGATTGCTAATTTTGAACGTGGGCCGCGCCGCATTCCCCCGTCAAAAACCCTTCTCTACAGCCAGTATAGAAAGAGGGACAACAAAGGACAAGAAAGTTTTTAGATTAGAATTAAGGCAGGCGATATCTGGTATAGCGTGAAGTTTGGGCGCTGGTATTCCAGCCAGAATTGGTTTCCACCCCTCCCAAAGACAGGCAGATCTGGTGGGTAAAATTGTCATTCCAGGCAGTGCATGAGCGTTCGCCCGTACCTAAACGGATAGAATAGGTGGGGTTTACAAAATAATCTCCCTGTCTGTATCGGCATGTAACTTGGGCCGAAGCAGCGGATGTTAAATAACTCATCGTACAGGAATATTGGTCCGATTCAAAGGTTTCGCCAATATATCCGTTTTCAGATTCATAATCTTTTGCCGAGCCGTCTGGCAACTGTATGTCCAAACCAGAAAAATGGGCGCAATAAGCATTTCGGGCCATCATACACCGCTGCTGTGCATCATAAATGGCCCGGGCCAGCGTAATGGCCTGCGCGTAACGGGCCTTAGCCACCGCTGCCCGATATGACGGCAGCGCCATTGACGCCAAAATACCTATAATGAGAACAACCACCAAAAGTTCTATTAGCGTAAAACCGCCCAAAACGCTTTTAGAGCGGCTTTTATTTTCTAGATACATTTTTTGATAAATTTTGCCCATAAGCAAAATTTATCAAAAAAAAAAGCAATACAAGGCCTTTTAAAACAACCGTCTAAAAAAGATAAAATATATATATGAAATTTATTGACTCGCACGCACACATCAATGACGAGGCTTTTGACGCAGACCGCCAGGAAGTTATCGCGCGCGTTTTTGAAAGCGGCGTATATAAATTTATAGAAATAGCCTGTGAAAAAGAGGAATGGGAGCCGGCCCTGGCCCTGTGCGCCCAATACCCCGCGCAGACCGCCGCCGTGCTGGGCGTACACCCGCAGGTGGCGCAGACGTATGACGCATCCGCGCGGGAGAAACTGCAAAAACTTTTTAAAAATCCGCACGCGGCGGCGGTGGGGGAAATCGGCTTGGACTATGCCTATCTGCACGCCTGCCCCAAAGAGGTGCAGCTGCGCGTCTTTGAAGAAATGCTGGCGCTGGCCGGCGAGCTGCAAAAGCCCATTGTGCTGCATGTGCGGCGCGAAGCGGAAGATTATGAGCCGTACGAACAAACCTTTTCTTTGCTTAAACACGCCTGGCGGCCGGCGCCCGTTAAATATCCGGGCGTACTGCACTGTTTTTCCGCCCGCTACGAAGAAGCCAAACAGGCGCTGGACCACGGCCTGCTGCTGGGGATAAACGGCTGTTTTACCTATAAAAAGAACGAATATATCCGCGAAGCCGTCAAAAAAGCCGGCGCGGACAAACTGGTGCTGGAAACGGACTGCCCTTACCTTTCCCCGCAGGGCAAACGCGGCACGCGCAACGACCCCTCCAATATCCCGCTGATTGCGCAGTGGGTGGCGGACTACTTAAATATGCCCGTGGAAAAACTGGCCGAAATAACCACCCAAAACGCGCTGGGTTTATACGGGCTGGAATAATTTCCGTAAAAAAACCGCCTGCAAAGGCGGTTTTTTCATATACAGACAAAGCAGTTAGCCGCCCGTGCGTTCCTTTTTCACGCGGTCGGTGACCAGCTTCTTAAACACGCGGCCGCGCTCTTCAAAGTCTTTAAACTGGTCAAAAGACGCACACGCCGGAGAAAGAAGTACGATATCGCCCTTTTTGGCCTTGGCGAACGCTTCTTCCACGGCACGTTCCAGGGTGCCGCAGCGCGTAACGGGGAACTCCCCTTTCAGCTCGCGCTCTATTTTATCCATACATTCGCCGACGCTGAATACTTCTTTGCAATAGGCTTTCAGATACGGAAGCAATATTTCATAAGACGCGCCTTTATCCCGTCCGCCCAAAATCAGCCAAATATGCGGCGTTTTGTCAAAAGACTTCAGCGCAATAACCGTGGAATCTAAATTTGTGGCCTTGGAATCATTGACGTACACCACCCCGCGGTGATAGGCAAAAGGCTCTATGCGGTGTTCCATGGCTTCAAAACGGTCAAACACCGTTTGGATAATCGGAGCGGGCACGTCTACGGCCAGCGCGCACAGGGCCGCGGCCATGGCGTTTTCTACATTATGTATGCCCTTGAGTTTAGGCGGCTTTAAATGATAGCCCGCGCTGAAAATGATTTCATCTCCGTCAAAAAACACATCCGTTTTCAGCGTATGGCTGGGTTTGGCGGAAAAGGCGCTTAAAGACGCTTTCAGACCGCCGGCCAGCGCGGCGCAGTGTTCATCGCCGCCGTTTAAAACGGCAAAATCATTGCTGCGCTGGTTTTTGAACAAACGGGCCTTAGCTTTGATATATCCGTCCATGCCGCCGTGGTGTTCCAAATGGTCCGGCGTAATATTGAGCAGACACGCCACTTTGGGGCGGAAGAAGGTGCTGTCCTCCAGCTGATAGCTGGATACTTCCAACGCCAAAAAATCGCCTTTTTTCAGTTCATCGGCGCAGGCGGACACCGGCGCACCGATGTTGCCCGCCACAAAAACCCGTTTGCGCGGGGCCAAACGCGCGCAGTATTCTTTTAAAATTTCTCCCAACAGGGCCGTGGTGGTCGTTTTTCCGTTGGTGCCGCTGACGGCCAGCACGGTAACGCCTTTGGGCGCAAAAGCTAACGCCACTTCCAGCTCCGAAAATACGGGGATTTTGCGCCGGCGCGCTTCTTTCAGCACGGGGCTGTTGGGCAAAATGCCCGGGCTTTTGACGATAAATCCGCAGGCAAACACTTTTTCGCTGTGGCCGCCGGTTTCCACTTCCGCCTGCGGCGGCAGGCCCAAAGCGGGCACGTCGGGCAGGAGGTGTTCCTCGCTGACCAGCACGTCAAACCCGCGGCGTATGAGCAACGCCGCGGCCTGCCGGCCGCTGCGCCCCAGGCCCAGCACGCAGGCTTTTTTGCCCGTAAATTTTTCCGGCTTAAACATGTTTCCCCCTGACGGCTTCCCGTGCCGTCTGCTGGTCCGAAAAAGGCAGCACTTCGTGGCCTATTTTCTGGGTTTGTTCATGGCCTTTGCCCGCAACAATCACGATATCGTCTTTGCGCGCGGCGTTTATGGCTTTGAAAATGGCCGCGCGGCGGTCCGGCTCCACTTCGTAATTAGAAAATCCGTCCATGCCTTTTTGAATGTCGGCAAAAATCTGTTTCGGGTCTTCGGTGCGCGGGTTGTCGTTTGTCAGAAACACCAAATCGCTGTTTTGGCACGCCGTACGGCCCATCAGCGGGCGTTTGGTGCGGTCGCGGTCGCCGCCGCAGCCGAACACCGTAATAATGCGCCCTTTCTGAAAATGTTTTACGGTTTGATACGCGCGCTGCAGGGATTCGTCCGTATAGGCAAAATCCACAAAGACAAAAAAGTCCTGCCCCCCGTCTATGCGCTCCATGCGCCCGGGCACGCCCGCCAGTTCCGCCAGCCCCGCCAGGGCGTCTTTTTCCTGTACGCCGTTGGCTTTGGCAATGCACAGCGCGGCCAGTGCATTATACACATTGTGCCGCCCGAGCAAACGGATTTGCCCCGGCAGGCCGTTCACGGTAAATTTTGTGCCGTGCAGGCTTTCTTCAATATCCGAGGCCCTATAATCCGCCTGCGTTTCCAGCCCGTACGTCAGCAGGCGCACTTTGCCTTTGAGCATGTCTATCAGCTGCCGCCCGTAGGGGTCGTCTGCATTGATAACGGCGGTTTTGTGCGGCTTGGTGTTCTGCGGGGACAGCAGTTCTTCAAACAATTTTTTCTTGGCCGCAAAATAATTTTCAAAGGTGTGGTGAAAATCCAAATGGTCCCGTTGCAAATTGGTAAACACCGCCGTGTCAAAATGAATATGCCGCACGCGCTGCTGCTCCAGCGAATGTGAAGACACTTCCATCACCAGCGCATCGGTTTGCGCGTCCTTCATTTGTTTTAACAGCTTAAACAGCGGCAGGGCCAGCGGCGTGGTATTGGGTGCGTCCTGCACCACGCGGCCGTTAATGCGGTAATTGACCGTGCCCAGTACGGACACTTTTTTGCCGGTGTGGGCCAGGGCGGCCTCAGCCAAGTACGCAATGCTCGTTTTGCCTTTTGTACCCGTTACGCCCGTGATGTTTAAACTGTCTGAAGGGCGGCCGTAAAATGCATACGCTGCGTCCGCCATGTCTTTGTCCATGTCATCAGACCGGAAATACGCCGCGCCGCAGTCCGCCGGAGCAGGACAGGCCGACACAATCAGCACCGCCCCCTTTTTTACCGCATCCGGTATAAACGCGTTGCCGTCATGGTGCACGCCTTTCAGCGCAAAAAAAGCGTATCCCGCCCGTACTTCGGCGGAATTATAGGTCAGTCCCGTCAGGGTCAGCCCGCGGGATGCGGCAAAATCAAGCACGCGCGAAAACATATGTATATATTATCAAATTGCTACAATAGGCGTATGCCAAAAAACAAAACTTTTTTTGAAAATTTATACCGCAAATACAACCGCCGCGGCCTGGTCAGCCCCGACCCGCTGGAATTTCTGCACCGCTGGAACAACACCGCCGACCGCGAAATCGCCGCACTGCTGGGCGCGTGTTTTGCCTACGGCAACGTAAAAGCCATCATTAAAAACTTAAATCTGCTTTTTTCCCGCATGCCTTCCCCGCACGCCTATGTGCTGGCCTCTACGCCCGCGCGGCTGAAAAAAGATTTTGCGGGGTTTAAATACCGTTTTACCACGCAGGACGAACTTTGCCGCTTCCTGCTGTCTGTACGGGACATACTTAAAAAATACGGTTCTTTGGAAAAATGTTTTAAAAGCGGGCTGGACAAAAACGATGAGAATGTCTGCCGCGCGCTGGCGCATTTTGCCCGCTGCCTGCGCGCGCAGGGAGAAGTGGGCACCCTGGTGCCGGATCCGGATAAAGGCAGCGCCATGAAACGGTTAAATTTATTTCTGCGCTGGATGGTACGCCAAGACGAAGTGGACCCGGGCGGCTGGCGGGTTGCGCCGCGGCTGCTCATCGTGCCGCTGGACGTGCATATGCACCGCTGCGCCCGCGCGCTGGGGCTGACCCAACGAAACGCGGCCGATATGAAAACCGCGCTGGACATTACCCGCAGCCTGGCCAAATTCTGCCCGGAAGACCCCGTCAAATACGATTTCTGCATTACGCGCTTTGGCATACGGCCGGATATGGACGAAAAAACCTTGACGGGCAAAAGTGCGGGTAAAAAATTTTCTTCCCGCCGGAGACGAGCATGATACGCCGCTACGGCCCCGCGCCTTACCGCGTGCTTTTCCTGCACGGCGGACCGGGTGCGGCCGGCTCCGTAGGAGGGGCCTGTTTGGAACTGGGCAAAATCTGCGGCGTGCTGGAGCCGTGGCAAAGCAAATATTCCGTAGCCGAACTGACGGAAGAACTGGACGGGCAAATCCGTGATTTTGCCACAGCGCCGGTAACGCTGATCGGGCATTCGTGGGGGGCGTGGCTGTCTTTGTTATATGCGGCGACGCACCCGCAAACCGTTTCACAGCTGGTATGGATAGGCTGTCCGCCGCTGGACGAAAGCTACGCGCCGCTGATTAATGCAAGGCGCATGCAGAATTTAACAGTGCAAGAAGCCAAACAATTTGCAAAGGCCCTGGAAATTTTGGAAAAAGGACCGGAAGAACAAAAAGCGCAGGCGCTGAAAACGCTGGACGCGCTGGCCTGCCGGGCAGATGCCACGGAGCCGCTGGAAGACGACACGGATATCCCCGCGCCGGACGAAAAGGCTTTTGCCGCCGTCTGGCCGCAGGCCGCGGCGCTGCGCGCCCGGGGGACATTACTCAAAGCCGCACAAATGCTGGCCTGTCCCGTTACCGTGATACACGGGGGAAACGACCCCCATCCCCCGCAGGGAATTACTGCGCCGCTGACGCGCCTGCATATTTCTTTTACCGAAATTCTTTTGCCGCGCTGCGGGCACACGCCGTGGGCAGAAAAATATGCGCGCGCACCCTTTTTCCGCGCGCTGCGCGCTTTGCTGCATACCTCCCGATAATTTTATTTCAATTTTTCCGCCAGCTGCGCGGCCATGCCGGCCAGGTGCCGGCGGATTTGCGGCTGTTTGGTTTCCAGCAGGGGCAGCAGTTCGTGGCGTATCCAGTTGCGGGTATACATATCGTCAAAATTGGTTTGATCCGTTACGCAGGGCAGATTATTTTCTTTCAAATATTCTTCCACTTCCGCGCGCGTAATGCACAAAAGCGGGCGTACGATTTCCACTTTTTTATTTAAAGGCCGCCGGACGGGAATGCCGCACAGCCCTTCGGCGCGCGTGCCGCGCAGCAAATTAAGCAGCACGGTTTCGGCCTGGTCGTCCAAATGGTGCCCCAGCGCAATTTTGGCGGCGCCCGTTTTTTTGGCAGCCGCGGCAAACGCTTCATAACGGGCTTTGCGCGCGGCGTGTTCCACGCTTAAATCCAGCTTTTTGGCCAGAGCGCGCACATTTTTTTTATATAACAAAAAAGCAATGTCCATATTCTTGCACATGGTCCGGCAGAAACGCGCGTCCGCGTCCGCCGCCGCGCCGCGCAGACCGTGGTGCACATGCACGGCGGCCAGTTCAAAATGTTTCTTTCTTGCCAAATGGCATAAAAAGTGCAGCAAACACACCGAATCCGGCCCGCCGGAAAAACCGACCAGCACCGTCTGCCCCCGCTTAAACAGCGGCTCGGCAAAAGTCAGCAGGTTCTTCCAGGTTTTTGCGCCAAAAGTTCTGTTGCTCATATAAAAAAAGTATAATAAAATAACAAAAGGGTTTACAAAATGAAGAAACGGATTTTAATTGTAGAAGACGAAGTCACCATTTTACAGTTGCTGACCATGGTGCTGGCCAAAGAGGGGTACGAAGTGCACACCTGCCAGACCGGGCGCGACGCCATCGCACGCATGAAAGAAGTGCGCCCGCATTTGGTATTGCTGGACGTCATGCTTCCCGGCATTGACGGCCGCGCCGTAGCCTCCATTATGGAGCAGGATGATGAACTTAACGGCATTCCGGTTATCATTACCTCGGCGCTGGTGGAGTCGGAACATCTGTTTCAGCAGTTTCCGCAGGTAAAGGCTTTTTGCGCCAAACCCTTTGTGCTCAAAGACTTGGTGATAAAAGTAAAACAATGCCTGGGCGACGCGTAACGATTTTCCCGCATAAAAAACCCCGCTCAAAAGAGCGGGGTTTTTTGCGTGATACAAATCAGTCCTCGGCAGACAGACGCCACTGCGCGTAACGCATCAAAAATTCTTCCAGCGTTTCCTGCAGCACCCATTCGGGATCTATTTCGCGGCCCAGCAATTTTTTTACGCTGGTGTCGGCTGCGGTTTCCGGCCGGTTGTTTACGTTTACATCCATACCGACCTCTATCCATATTTTTCGGTCTTCCGACGTAAAAACTTCAACCCGTGCAACGCCGATTTTTTTCCAGCTTTTATTTTTTCCGTCCCATGCCTGTATGTCGCCGCCGCGTTTGGCTTTGGCCTTGACATGAAAAAGATTTTGCAGCGCCTGCGCCGCCGCTTCGGCGGCCCGACGGCACAAACCGTCCGTAACGCGCACTTCTTTTTCAGGCTGCAACAACAGCGTAAAATATACGCCGCCGCGTCCGGCATGCCAGCCGCGTCCGTTTTGGCCTCGGGCTGCGGTCTGTTCATACGCCAGCACCAGCGTGCCGTGTTCACACTGTTGCGTCGCCAGGTCGCGGGCCAGGGCGTGCGTATTATCCAATACGTCCACACTGACCATACGGCTTACAGAAGGCAAAGAAAGGGTTGTTTCTTCCATAAATATATTTTACCAATTAACGCATTCGGAACAAAATGTCCTTGTCCGCCGACGGCCTGACAAGCGTCCGTACGGCTTCCAGCGGGGATTTCGTCCGTGTTTCTTTTGTCCGGCCTTTGGGCCAAGCCGGAACGGGTTATTTAAGTTTCATTTGCTTTAGTTCAAAAAGTCTGTCACGCAAATCCGCCGCCAGTTCAAAGTTCAAATTATCCGCCGCTTCGCGCATCTGCCGTTCCAGCTCGGCCGTAATTTTGCCGATATTTTTGGCCGTCGGTTCCGGCAGGGCGGAGTGCAAAATGCCCAGTCCTTCGTTCTTGGCCGTATCTTCAAATTCTTTCAGTTCCACTTCGGCTTTCTGAATGGTGCGCGGCGTAATGTGATGTTCTTTGTTATAGGCTTCCTGTATGGCGCGGCGGCGGTTCATTTCGCCCAGCGCGTATTTCATGCTTTCGGTTTCCCGGTCGGCATACAGCACCACCTCTCCGCCGACGTTGCGCGCGGCGCGGCCCGAAATCTGTATCAGCGTGGTGGCGTTGCGCAGGAAGCCTTCGTTATCCGCTCCCAAAATGGCCACCAGCCCCACCTGCGGAATATCTATCCCTTCGCGCAGCAGATTAATGCCCACCAGCACGTCAAATACGCCCTGGCGGAACTGCTTTAAAATTTCCACGCGCTCCAGCGCGTCAATATCCGAATGCAGATAACGCGTTTTGACGCCCTTTTCAATCAGAAACGCGCTTAAATCTTCCGCCGTTTTTTTGGTCATGGACAGCACCAGCGTGCGTTCTTTTTTGGCGATATGCTCTTGGATTTTTTGCAACAAATGGTCTATCTGGCCCGCGCTGGGATGCACGGTGACTTTCGGGTCCACCAGCCCCGTGGGGCGGATGACCTGCTCCACCACTTCCCCGCCGCTGGCCTGCAGCTCATAGGGCCCGGGCGTGGCGGAAACAAAAATCGTGGACGGGAGCAAACTTTCAAATTCGTCAAATTTCAGCGGACGGTTGTCCAGCGCCGAAGGCAGGCGGAAGCCAAAATCCACCAGCATTTGCTTGCGCGAACGGTCCCCGTTAAACATGCCGCGCACCTGCGGCAGGGATACGTGGGATTCGTCCACCACCATTAAAAAATCCCCGTGTTTGCGCAGATAATCTATCAGGCAAAAAGGCCGCTGCCCGGGCTTGCGCCCGTCCATATAACGCGAATAGTTTTCTATACCCGGGCAAAAACCGGCCTGCTGCAGCATTTCCAGATCATACTCCGTGCGCTGTTTTAAGCGGTAGGCTTCCAGCTCTTTGCCCTGGGCTTGCAGCTCGGCGTGGCGTTTTTCCAGGTCGGCGCGGATTTGGTCCAGTGCGCGGGCACGGTCTTCGTCCTGCACGACGAAATGCTTGGCCGGATATATCCAGGCTTCGTCCAGCTCGCGCACAATATCCCCCGTAATGGGGTGTATTTCGTAAACGCCGGCAATCGTCTTTCCTTTTATCTCCACGCGCACGGCGTTAAGCCCGTACGGGGGAAAAATGTCCACATACGGCCCGCGCATACGGAAATTGCCGGCAATAAATTCCATTTCATTGCGGTTATACTGGATTTTAATCAGCAGTCCGCCCAGCTGCGCGCGTGTCATTTCCACGCCTTTTTTAAGGTACACGCACAGTTCGCTGTAACTGTCCGGTGAGCCCAGGTTGTAAATGCAGGACACGGAGGCCACCACAATCACGTCATTGCGCGTAAGCAGAGAGGTCGTGGCTTTCAGACGCAGTTTGTCTATATGGTCATTGACGGCGGAATCTTTTTCAATATAGGTGTCCGTCTGCGGGATATACGCTTCGGGCTGGTAATAATCATAATAAGAAATAAAATATTCCACCGCATTTTCGGGAAAAAAGTGTTTAAACTCGGCATACAGCTGGGCGGCCAGTACTTTGTTGGGGGATAAAATCAGCGTTGGGCGGTTTAAGTTGGCAATAACGTTGGCAATGGTAAAGGTTTTGCCCGACCCCGTCACGCCCAGCAGGGTTTGCCGCTTCTGCCCCTCCAGCACGCCGCGCGTCAGCGCGGCGATGGCTTTGGGCTGGTCGCCGGACGGCTTAAATTCGGACACGAGTTTGAAATGATCCATGTATATATTGTACTCCAATTTACAAGCGGGAAAAGCAACGCGGGATAAAACCGTGTTTTATCCCGCGTATATAAACACATTAAACACAATAAGGATTAAACCGCACCGTGTATAAAGTTGGCGTTAAGCACCCCAGGCAGCAGCTGCGCCACGCCGTCTATCATAAACTGCATGGCAATGGCGCACAAAATCATACCCATAAAACGGATCACAATCTGCGTACCGTTGGTGCCCAGCAAATTAAAAATACTGCGCGACACCACCAGACAAACGCCCACCGCAGCCGTCGCCAGGAAAATAACCAAAATCATCATTACATACATCGGGAACGTGGTCACTTTTTCAGCATACAACACGACGGTGGTAATGGAGCCCGGACCGATAAAAAGCGGCATGGCCACCGGCACCAAAATGTGGCTCAGGCGGTTGCGCGCCTGGGAGAACGTGCCCCCTTGTGCAGAAGCGGTTTCAATGCCGCCCGGGTCAAACTTACTTTTACCCTGCAACATGCGCAAGCCTACAATCAAAATAATCACGGACCCCGCCAGCCGAAACGCCGGCAGCGTAATGCCGAACACGCTTAAAATATGCGTGCCGAACATAAAAAACAAAGTCAGCATAATAAAGATGGACAAGGCCATCAAAATCGCCACCGCACGCTGCACTTTGGGCGTATCATTCTCCACATGTTCCAAAAAAATAGGCACATTGCCGATAGGGTTTAAAATGGCCACGATACCGATAAACGCGTTAATCAGCAGACTCCATTCCATATTCCGTTGTTTTTCTCCCAAAAAAACAGAAAATAATTCTTGTATATTTAGTATACCAAATATACGGGATAATGCTGGATAGGCTCTGGTCAGCGCGGTACGGGCGGAGCAGTGCGGAAAAAGATTTGAGCGGGGACGTAAAAATTGTTATAATAAAAAGGTCCGATTTACGGGCAGTTGGCGCAGCGGTAGCGCGTCCGCCTCACACGCGGAAGGTCACAGGTTCAAATCCTGTACTGCCCACCATTTAAGCAAAAATCCATGTAAAACATGGATTTTTTTGTTTATGCACGGCAGTAAGCGCGCAAACTGCTTTGCGCGCGGCAGGATTTGAAAGGCGCAGCGATGTTTTTGTTTGAGGACAAAAGGACGAAAGGCAAAAACCGCGAGCCCGGCCTGCAGGCATTTTCCGTCAGGAAAATGACCGGAAGGCAAATCCTGTACTGCCCACCATTTAAGCAAAAATCCATGTAAAACATGGATTTTTTTGTTATATGCGTCCCTCCTGTCCGCCCCGCGGCTACATATAAAGACTTTCCGCCCGTTTACCCCGCGCCTTTGTATGAGGTAAAATAAAAAAGAAACCCTTTTCATGGAAAAACACATGCCGACAGAAAAATACACCTGGCTGATTACCGGCGGAGCCGGATTT
>DWVB01000037.1 GCA_019120455.1 Candidatus Avelusimicrobium excrementipullorum | reverse complement strand
CCAAACCGTGCGGCAGATTTTATGTGAGCCGTGGGATATACACGGCCTGTATGCCGGCCGGTCCCAACGGGAAAACGTCCTGCGGGAGCTGGTGCGCGCCGTGGGGCTGGACGAAGCGCATTTGAACCGCTACCCGCATGAATTTTCCGGCGGACAGCGCCAGCGCATTGCCATTGCGCGCGCTTTGGCGCTGGAGCCCAAACTGCTGGTGGCCGATGAGCCGGTGTCTGCGCTGGACGTGTCGGTGCAGGCGCAGATTTTGAATTTGCTCAAAGACATCAGCCGCCGCCGCGCGTTAAGCATGCTGTTTATTTCGCATGATTTCGCCGTGGCGCGGTTTTTGTGCGACCGCATTGCCGTAATGTACCGCGGGCGCGTGCTGGAAACGGCCGCGGCGGAAGAGCTGCTGCATAACCCGCAGCACCCGTATACGGAGGCATTGCTTTCGGCCGTGCCGGTGCCGGACCCGCAGCTGCAGAAGAAGCGGGAAGCGGTGGAAGTAAAAACGGAAAGAGACCGCGGGGCCTGTCCGTGTCCGTATGCGGCGCGCTGCCGCTATTACCGGGCGGAGCGGTGCAACGCGCCGCAGGAACTGAAACAAACGCAAGAGGGCCATTTTTGCGCCTGCGCCGTACTGCCGTTTAAAGAAACCAAGAGCCCTTACGCCGTATAACTCAGGAGGAAACATGAACGTAAAAATCAATGAAAAAAGACTTTTGGATACGTTTTTAAAATTGGTAACCATTGACAGCGAATCTTATCATGAAGGCACCGTGCATAAGCATTTGCTGGCGGAGCTTAAAAAAATCGGCTGTGCGGTATTTGTGGACAAAGCCGGCAAAAAAATCGGCTCCGACGCGCCGGGCAATATCATCGCTTCGCTGAAAGGCACCCGTACGGGCAAACCGTTTTTGCTCTCTGTACATATGGATACGGTTAAACCCGGCAAAGGCATTAAGCCGCAGGTAAAAGGCGGCCGCGTTACCAGCGGCGGCACCACCATTTTGGGCGCGGACGACAAAGCCGGCGTGGCCGTTGTGCTGGAAATCCTGCGTACGCTCAAAGAACAAAAGCCGGACTGCGGCCCCGTGCAGGCGCTGTTTACGCTCAATGAAGAAAACGGCATGGGCGGCGCCAAAAATATGGACTATTCCAAGGTAAAAGGTTGCGACGGACTGATTTTGGACAATGAAAGCGTCAGCGAACTGTTGATACAGGGACCGGAAGTATGTGATTTTAAAGTTACCATACAGGGCGTGGCCGCGCATGCGGGCGTTTGCCCTGAGAAAGGTATTTCCGCCCTGGAAGTGGCGGCTAAGGCTTTGTCTATGATGAAGCTGGGCCGCATAGATAAAGACACCGTTTGCAATTTCGGCGTGGTCAACGGCGGGGAAGTAACCAATGTGGTCATGCCGCTGCTGACGCTGAAAGGCGAGGTGCGCAGTTTATATTCCCAGAAACTGCAAAAGCAGATAAAACATATGAAAGACTGCTTTGCCAAAGCGGCCAAAGCCTTTACCAAACGCGTGGACGGGAAAACGATTAAGCCGGTTATCACCATAGAAACCCCGCAACGCTACGGCGCGTTATCCGTGCCTAAAACCGCGCCGGCGGTCAAACTGGTGCTGGCCGCGGCCAAAAAACACGGCGTAAAACTGATAGCCGGCGCATCCGGCGGCGGCTGTGACGCCAATGTGATGTGCCAGCACGGCCTGCTGATGCCCAACCTGGGGGTGGGCTGTCAAAAGTGCCATACCACGCAGGAATATTTGGATTTAAAGGAGTTTTACCAGGCCGCGGCCATTACGCTGGACACGGTGCTGGCTTACGGTAAATAAACCATGCTGCGTTATATTTTGCGAAGGCTTCTTCTTTTGCCGCTGGTGGTGCTGGGGGTTACGTTTTTGCTGTTTCTGCTGACCCAGCGCCTCAGCCCCGAAATGCGCGCGTCTTTGTATATCAAAGACCCGCGCCAAATGGGCGCGTTGGAAGAGGTTATTCAAAAATACGGCTTGCGCGATAATGTGTTTAAGCAGTACGGCCGCTGGCTTTCCGGCGCACTGCAAGGCGATTTGGGCTACAGCCACAGCGCCAATATGCCCGTGGCGCGCGCTATTAAAGAATACCTGCCCGCCACGGTGCAGCTGGCGGTGGTGACGATTGTGCTGGTGGTGTTTTTCGGCGTGTGGTTCGGTACGGTGTCTGCCGTGAAAAAAGACAAATGGCAGGACGTCTGCGCCAGGCTGCTGTCGGTGGGCGGGTTTTCGCTGCCTATTTTTGTGCTGGGGCTTTTGCTGCTGATGCTGTTTTACGGCAAGCTGGGCTGGTTTCCCCCGGGCGGATATTCCGTTACGACGGACGTAATTATTCACTCGCCGTCTTTTCACACGTATACGGGCTTTTTGCTGATTGATTCCCTGCTAAACGGCGATATCGGCGTGTTTTGGGACGTGGCGCGTCATTTGGTGCTGCCGGCGGTGACGCTGTGCATTGGTTCGTTTGCGCTGATGGTGCGTGTCATGCGTTCTTCCATGCTGGAGGAATTGGGCAAAGATTATGTGCGCACCGCGCGCGCCAAAGGCCTGCCGGAAAGCGCCGTGGTGTACCGCCACGCGGGCAAAAACGCCATTATCCCCGTAATCACGCTGGCGGGTATACAGTTTATTCGCCTGCTGGGCGGGACGGTCATTGTGGAAACGATTTTTGATTACCCGGGCATAGGCCGCTTTGGCGTAACGGCGGCGCAGCAGCTGGACATTGCCGGCATTATGGGGTTTTCGCTGATGGTGGCGGTGCTGTTTGTGCTGGGCAATTTGCTCTCAGACATACTGTATACGGCGGTGGACCCGAGGATTAAACTGCATGAATAACCGTATCATAAAACGAATTTTACAAAACAAAGCCTCTCTGGCCGGTTTTATCCTGGTAGTGTTTTTTGCGCTGGTGGCCTTGTTTGCGCCGCTTTTGGCCCCCGTGCATAATCCCCATAATCCGTACCAAATGCCGCAAAGCAGTTATGAAGTAACCCCGCAGCCGCCTTCGGCGCAGCATATATTTGGCACCACGGAGCAGCAGTATGATTTATATTACGGTGTGGTGTGGGGCACGCGCCTGGCGTTTAAAATAGGCATTACGGTAACGTTCTTTGCGTTTCTCATCGGGCTCTTTTTGGGCTCTGCGGCGGCGTATTTCGGCGGGGCGGTGGACGAAATCATCATGCGTTTTACCGATATCGTGTTTGCCGTGCCTTCGCTGGTGCTGGCTATGGTAATCGCCGCCATGCTGGGGCCGGATATAAAGAATATGATGATTGCGCTGACGGCGGTGGCCTGGCCCTCGTATGCGCGTTTGGTGCGCGGGGACGTGCTGTCGGTGAAAAACCGCGACTTTGTCACCGCTTCGCGCGCGCTGGGCGCGCGCGGCCCGCGCCTGCTGCTCAAACACATTTTGCCCAACTCCATTTATCCTTCCGTCGTGGTGGCCAGCCTGGACATCGGCTATATCGTGCTGACGGCGGCGTCCTTGTCCTTTTTGGGACTGGGGGCGCAGCCGGGTACGGCGGACTGGGGCCAGCTCATTGCCATGGCGCGCAACTGGGTGCTGGGCACCAGCGGCAATACTTTTGCCTACTGGTACACCGTGGCGGTGCCGGGCGGCGTAATCTTTTTGTTTGTGCTGGGCTGGAACCTGCTGGGCGACGGATTTAGGGATATTTTGGACCCGCGCCAGGGCTGATTTAAGTTACAATAAAGAAAAAGACTGTTTACCCCCCGAGAGGTCTTTATGATTCGCAGAAAAGATTTGTATACGTCTTTAAGTGACAGTGCGTACCGCTTCCCGCAGAAAATCGCTTTGGTGGAAGCCGCCACCGGCAAAAAGGTAACGTATTTGGATTTGTTGATGCAGGTGGACCGCGCGGCCGATATGTTTTGGGAGCACGGCATACGCAAAGGCGACCGCGTGGCCATCGCCCACCGCAACGCCATAGACGTGGTGGTGGCCAATTACGGCCTGTATAAAATCGGCGCGGTGGCCATTCCGATGAATTTTATGGTCACCAAGCAGGAAGAACTGCTGTTTATTTTAAACAATTCCGGCGCCAAAGCCGTGGTGACGCAGGCGGAATTTATCCGCCATTATTTAAAGGCCCAGCCGTCTTTGCCCGATTTAAAATATATTTTTTCCACCGACACCATTCCCGAGTCCGCGCAGGACAAACCTTTTGTGCAGAAATTTTGGGAACAGATAGAAAAATCCACCTACCACGATGAAACCGCCGGTCCCTGCGCCCGCACGGAAGACGACGCTTTTATTTTGTACACTTCCGGCACCACGGGCCAGCCCAAGGGAGCCATTCTGACGCACGGCAACCTGGCCAGCAACGTGATTTCCTGTGCGCAGATTTTCAAAATTACCGATGAGGACTGCTTTTTGTGTCTGCTGCCGATGTTCCATTCTTTTGCGTGGACGACCTGCGTGGTCATCCCGCTGTATTTAAATTTAAAGGTGGTTATCGTGGCCAATATTATGCCGGCCAAAACCTGGCTTTCCGCCATGGGCAGTGAAAATGTCACGCTGATTTTGGCCGTGCCGCAAATTTTGGCCGTTTTGTCCAAAGAGGCCAAAGGCTTTAAACGGCTGTATTTGCAGTTCTGGCCGTTTAAAAACGTGCGCTTTGCCGTGTCCGGCGCGGCGCCGCTGACGCAGGAAATCAAAGACCGGTTTGAAAAGAAAATCGGCGTAAAGATTTTGGAAGGCTACGGCCTGACCGAAACCAGCCCCGTCGTCAGCGTAAACACGGAGGAACTGCAGAAAATAAAATCCGTCGGGCCGGCCATTCCTTCCGTCAGCACCATTGTGCTGGACGACGAGGGCAATGAGGTGCCGCGCAACCACGAAGGCGAACTGTGCGTCAAAGGCCCCAATGTGTTCCGCGGGTACTTCGGCAATCCGCAGGCCACGCGCGACGCGTTTACCAAAGACGGCTGGTTCAAAACCGGCGACATCGTATCCGTGGACGACGACGGCTTTATCTTTATCAAAGACCGCAAGAAAGACATGATCATTATTAAGGGGCTGAAAGTGTTTTCCGCCCAGGTGGAGGCGGTCATTGCGTCCTGCCCGGGGATAGAAGAATGCGCCATTATCGGCGTGCCGGACGGCAAAGGCGGGGAATTTGTCAAATGCTACGCCGTGAAAAAAGAAGGCGCCGACCTGACCGACGACCAGTTCCGCAAGTTTTTGAAACAAAATTTGGACAATTACAAACGCCCGCGTGATTTTGAATTTGTGGAGAGTCTGCCCAAAAACAGCTTAAACAAAGTGTTAAAACGCAAATTGCGCGAGGACGCCGTGGAAAAAATGAAACAGCGCACCGATGCGGAGCATGCGGAGGCACAAGCCTGATGGCTGGACTGGCGGATATTTTGCGCAGCACCGTGCCCGACGCGTATTATGTGGGCGGTGCGGTGCGTGACGCTTTGCTGAAAAAGTCTTCCGGCGATATAGATTTGGCCCTGCCCAAAGACCGTGTCAAACCCGCTGCGCTGGCTTTGGCTAAAGCATTAAAAGCCGCCGCGTTTGAAATGGACGCGCAGTTTGGCGTGTGGCGGCTGGTGACGCGCAAAGAAAACCTGCAAATTGATTTAACCGCTTTCCAGGGAAAAAATTTAAAAGAAGATTTGCTGCGCCGTGATTTTACGTTTAACTCTTTGGCCTATCCCGTTCCCGCGCCGCTGACACTGGAAGTAAAAACGGCCAAAGGGCAAAAGGCGCAAATCCGTTTTAAAAACCTGCAAAAAAAGTTTTTAATAGATTTAAAAGGCGGCGTGAAAGACCTGGACGCGCGCCAAATCCGCCTGAACAATCCCCGCGTGTTTGCCGATGACCCCCTGCGCATGCTGCGTGTATTTCGCCACGCCGCGGAGCTGAAATTTGCCGTCACTCCCGCCGTATTGAGGCAGATGAAAAAAGACGCCCCGCTGATTGCACAGTCCGCCGGCGAGCGCGTGCAGGAAGAACTCAAACGCCTGTTTCATACTCCGCGCGCGTATGAAAATGTGCTTTTGATGGATAAAACCGGCTTGTTGACGGCCGTATTCCCCGAGCTGGAAGCCCAGCGCACCTGCGCCGAATGTTATTACGGCAAAGGCGGGGTGCTCAAGCATACGCTGGACTGTTTTAAACGGGAAGAATGGCTGCTGGAAAATCTGCCAAAAGCTTTTCCCAAATACTATAAAAAGCTGGCTCCCATAGCCGCGGACAAGGCCTTGTTTAAAATGGCCGTACTTTTGCATGACGTGGCCAAGCCCGCCACGGCCAATGTGGTGGGGGACCGTCTGCGTTTCTTTTATCATGAGCAAAAGGGCGCGCGCATGGCCCGGGCGATTTTGGAGCGTCTGCATTACAGTAAGGCGGACAGCCGTTTAATCTGCGCCATGATAGGCGAACACCTGCGCCCGAGCAACCTGGCCAGCAACGATGTCATTACCGACCGCGGGGCTTATAAGTTCTTTCGGGATTTGGGGGACGCGGCCCTGCCCATGCTGCTTTTGTGCTGGGCCGACTATACCAGTTATATTTCCGATGCGCAGTTAAAACGCATTTTGCCCAAAAGCGGCGATAAGCTGATGAGTATTGAGAAAGCCAAAAAAACAGCCAATGTGGGCAAAACCCTGCGTCATATGCAGGTGCTGTCTTTGTTGTTGAAAAAATATTTTGACTCCCCCAAAAAAATCAAACCCACCCGCCTGCTGGACGGGCGGGAGGTCATGCAGGCCCTGTCTTTGGCGCCTTCGCCGCTGGTGGGGGAAATTTTGGAAGCCGTCGCGCTGGCGCAGGTGGAAGGAGAGGTGAGCGACCGGCAAAGCGCGCTGGAGTTTATCCGCCGCCGCTACGGCGGGCGGCAGGCGCATAAATAGCGTTGCGCGGCGGCGGTGCAAAAACGCCGCACAATTGCTATAATATACGCAGTGAAAATTTATGCGGGCGTGGTTCAATGGTAGAATGGGAGCTTCCCAAGCTCTAGACGAGGGTTCGATTCCCTTCGCCCGCTCTTTTTAAGGTACGCTATGGCAGACGAAAACAAAAATACTCCCGACGTGGCGGAATTTGAAGCCAAAATGCCCGCCCAGACCGGCAATAAAGACTTGTGGCTGTTTCTGATTATTGTAGATGTGGTGTTTTTGTGCGTGTTCGGATTTTTCCTTTATAAAAATCTGTCCGCGCGTCTGCTCTCTTCCGAGGACGAAAAACAGCCCGCGCCGGCCGCCGTGCAGGAAGCTGCTCCCGCACCGGAAGAAGAAATTGCCGTGGCGGAAGAAGTGGTGGCCGTTACTCCTGCCGAGCCTGCTGTACAGCCTCAGCCCGAGCCAAAACCTGCCGAGCCCGAAGTGAAGCCGGCGGAGCCCGAGCCGCAGCCACAGGCACAGCCCGCGGAAAAGAAAGAAAGCATTGTAGTCAAAACCAACGGTAAAAGCAGATACCGCCAGGTGACGTTCCGCTATTTCGGTGATGCGGACAGCGTGTCGGTGGTCAGCGGCTTTACCATGGCCAAACCCCGCGCCTTAAAGAAAAGAGGCGACCATTGGGAAGTGACGCTGGGTATAGCCCCGGGCACATATAAGTTCCTGTATATTGTGGACGGCAAACAGACCCTGGATCCGTATGCGGAAGAAGATGACGGCCGGTCTGTGCTGGTAGTGAAGTAGCATTTTTGTATTCTGATTTAAACCCCCGCATTCGTTTCTGGATGCGGGGGTTTTTCCGACAAAGTCCTGCCCGAACGCGTGATATTTTAGTAGAATACCATTATGGATTTGTTTATCGTAGTGCCGATTTTGTTTTTTTCCATCGTACTGCATGAATTTGCGCACGGGTATACGGCGTACCGCATGGGGGACGATACGGCTTATTTGATGGGCCGTTTGACGCTTAATCCGCTTAAACACGTGGATATCATCGGCACGGTGGCCGTGCCGGCTTTGTGTTATGTGTCGGGGTTGCCGATGTTCGGCTGGGCCAAGCCCGTGCCGGTCAATGCCATGCGTTTGCCGCGCCCGCGCAAAAGCATGGGGTTGGTGGGCCTGGCGGGGCCGTCGGCCAATTTGTTGCTGGCGGTATTATGCGCTTTTTTTATTAAGCTGGTGCTGGTCAGCGGACTGCTTTCCCCGCAGGGGACGGCGCAGACGGTCAAATTTTTGGTGTACGGACTGCAGATTAACGTATTGCTGGCCGTGTTTAATTTGATGCCCATTCCGCCGCTGGACGGTGGGCACATTGTGGAGGCATTACTGCCGCTTAACGCCGCCGTGGCTTACGGGCGTTTTTTCGGCCGCTGGGGCATGTATGTAGTGCTGGGGCTGATTATTACGGGGCTTTTCCGTTATATTTTATATCCGCCGATGTATTTGGTCGTCAGTCTGTTGGGCAAAATATTCGGCATTTAAAGAGGATTTATGAGTACAGACATTATCGTATCCGGCATGCGCCCGACGGGCAAACTGCATTTGGGCAATTATCACGGCGCGCTGAAAAATTTCGTGGCTTTGCAGGAAAAATACAAATGTTTTTTCTTCGTGGCGGATTTGCACGCGCTGACTACGTCTTATAAACACACCGAGGATCTGGCCGCCAACAGCGAGCAAATGCTGGTGGATTGGCTGTGCGCGGGGCTGGACCCGAAAAAATGCACCATTTTTATCCAGTCCGACGTACCCGAAGTCAGCGAACTTAACACATTGCTGGGTATGATTACCCCCGTGGGCTGGCTGTTGCGCAACCCCACCTATAAAGACCAAATCAACGAATTGTTGGCGCGTAAATACGCCGGACAGCTTAAAGGCGATGAAAACACCCCGCTGGCCGAGCGCGTCAAAGGTCTGGCCGACGAAGATATTTCCGTTTACGGTTTTCTGGGCTATCCGGTGCTGATGGCCACGGATATTTTGATACACAAGGCTTCCTTGGTGCCCGTGGGGGAGGACCAGACCGCGCATGTGGAAATTGCGCGGGATTTGGTGCGCCGTTTTAATGAAATTTACGGAGTGGAAGACGTTTTCGTAGAGCCCAAGCCGCTTTATACCAAGGAAACCAAGGTGCCCGGGCTGGACGGACACAAGATGTCCAAGTCTTACCACAACACCATTGATTTGGGAGAGGATTTGGACAGCGTGCGCAAAAAAGTCATGTCCATGTACACCGACCCCAACAAGAAAAAAGCCTCTGACCCCGCCGATCCGGAGGGCTGCGTGGTGTTTGCTTTTCACAAAATTTATAACCCGAACTGGCAGAAACGCTGTGAAGAATGCAAAGCCGGCGCTTTGGGCTGCGTGGCGTGCAAAAAAGAGCTGTTTGCGCTGATGGAGCCGGAGTTGAAGGGCTTTTTGGACAAACGCAAAATTTTTGAAAATGACAAAGCCCAGCTGCAGGCCATTTTGCACGGCGGCAAAGAAGCCGCGCGCGCCTCGGCCGCCGTTACGCTGGAGCAGGCCAAGCGGGCCATGAAAGTAATCAAATGATAAACACCGCGCCGATTAACGTCCACATTAACGTGTTTGAAGGCCCCATGGACCTTCTGCTTCACCTTATCAAAAAAGACAATTTGGACGTAACGGACGTAAACGTTTCCGAAATCACGAAGCAGTATTTGGAATACTTAAACGTGATGAAGGAATTAAACCTGGAAATCGCGGGCGAGTTTTTGGTTATGGCCAGCACGCTGATGCAGATTAAGGCCAAAAGCCTGCTGCCTTCCCAGGTGCCCACCAGTGAAAACGAGGGGCCTGATCCGGCCAAGGAACTGATTGCCAAACTGCTGGAATACCAGAAGTATAAAGAGGCCGGCAAATTTCTGGAAGAAAAGCTGGAAGAAAACAAAGACAATTTTTATAAATCGGCTCCTATTTTTGACAACGGCGAAAAGGTGCTTAATTTGCAGCTTTTTGACCTGCTTTCCGCCGTCAAACGCGCTTTTGACCGGCTGGACGAGCGCAAGCGCGTGGAACTGCTGAAGGTGGAGGAGTTCCCCATAGAGGTCAAAATGGAAAAAGTGGTGGATATGCTCTCGCGCCGCCAGTGGGTGCTGCTGGACGATATTTTTGTGGGGGAAACCAAAAAACGCGGCATCATTACGTGTTTTATGGCCGTGCTGGAGCTGATCAAAATCAAAAAACTTTTGGCCCGCCAGGACGAGCAGGACGGGCAGATACGCATTTATTTAAACCCCGACAACAAAGATACGGACTTCCGCCAGCTTATGCACGGCGAGGCGGCCGGATAACGGAGATTTTATGGAAGAAACTTTAGACGCGGCTTCCGCCGCGGACACGCAAAACCAAACGCCCGAAGCGGCCGCGCAGGCGCCGGAACAGGCGCAAAACGCCGCCGCGGAAACGGCGCAGGATTCGGCGGAGCATGAAGCCGCCCGGGAAGAAACCCTTTCCGCGCAGCCCGCCGCCGATTCAGACGCCGCCCCCGTGCAGGCTTCCGCCGCGCCGGAAGAAGGACAAAACGAACTGTTGGAAAGCGGGGAAGCCAAACAAATCATTGAAAATTTGCTGTTTATTACCGACCGCCCGTTAAAACCTTCGCGCATTGCCGAAGTGGTGGAACATATCAGCTCCAAGCGCGTCCTGGAAATTATTCAGGAACTGGCCAAAGAGTATGAGGACACCGGCCGCGCAGTGCGTATTTTGGAAATAGGCGGCGGATACCAAATGTGCACCAAGCCGGAATACGGCCGCTGGGTGCGCAAATTATATAATGAAAAGATGACCACGCGCCTGTCCAATGCGGCGCTGGAAACGCTGGCCATTATCGCGTACAAACAGCCCGTTACGCGCGCGGAAATGGAAATGATACGCGGCGTGGATGTGGCCGCCCCGCTGGAGCGGCTTTTGGAGCGCGGACTGGTGCGCGTGCTGGGCAAGCGCGACACCATCGGCCGGCCCATGGTGTACGGCACGACGGACGAATTTTTGCGTCTGTTCGGCCTGAACAAGATTTCGGAACTGCCGGACCTGCAGGTGTTTGCCGCCAAACAGGTGCAGGAAAAGCAGGAAGATTTGCCTTTTGAAGAAAAACTGCCGCCGCTGGGCGAGCCGGCCATTTTGGCCCTGGAAGAAGAAACCGGCGACGCGGCGGACGCTTTCTTTAAGCGGCCCAAGAATATGTTTGAGCCGGAAGAAGAAACACAGCCTGCCGGCGCCGAGCCCGCGGAGCAGACGCCGCAGCCTGAAGAAGCCGTCAGCGAAGAAACAGAAAAACAGGAGGAAAACGCATGAATATCGTTTTAGCCGCCAGTGAGGCGTTCCCGTTTTGCAAAACGGGCGGACTGGCCGACGTGGTCGGCGCGCTGAGCCAGCAGCTGGCCGGACGCAAACCCAATAAGGTCCTTTTGTTTTTGCCGCATTACCGCAACATACGGCGCGTATCTTCTTTAAAGGTGGTCCCGGGCGTGTATTTAATCCCCGTGGGGGATAAAATTGAGCAGGTGTCTTTGTCTTATATCAACTGGGGCAATGTGCTGGTGTTCTTTGTGGGCAACCGCAAATATTTTGACCGTCCCGATTTGTACCGCACCAAACTGGGCGATTACCTGGACAATGACGAACGTTTTATCCTGTTCTGCCGCGCCGTGCTGGAAGGGTGCAAGTTTGTGGGTTTCCGCCCCGATATTATCCACTGCCACGACTGGCAGACCGCGCTGCTGCCGGCATATCTGAAAACCGTATATAAACTGGACGCTTTTTTTACCCGTACGCGCAGCCTGCTGACCATTCATAATATCGCTTATCAGGGGCATTTTCCGTATTCCACGTTTGAAAAAGCGGGCTTCCATCCGGCTGACTTTACGTCGGACAAATTTGAATATTACGGCGGCATCAGTTTCTTAAAAAGCGGCATCGTGTTTGCCGACAATGTCAGCACCGTCAGCCCCAACTATGCCAAAGAGGTTCAAACGGATCCGTCCATGGGCTTTGGGCTGGAAGGACTGCTGAAGTTCCGCAGTAAAAATTTCTACGGTATCGTCAACGGCATTGACACGGAAATCTGGGATCCGGAAATAGACACCCTGCTTCCCATCGGCTATGACGTATCTTCTTTCTCTAAAAACAAGCCCGTGTCCAAACAGTACTTGCAGCAGCAGCTGGATTTGGAGGAAAACCCCCAGAAACCGCTGGTGGGCGTGGTGTCGCGCCTGGACTATCAGAAGGGGCTGGATATTGCCGCTTCGGTGATGGAGCGCCTGCATGAACGGGCGCAGTTTGTGGTGCTGGGCTGCGGCGACCCGATGCTGGAAAAACAATACCGTGACTTGGCCAAAAAATATCCGGCAGATATCGCCTACGAAGGCAAACTGGACGAGGAGCTGGCGCATCAAATTTACGCCGGTGCGGATATATTCCTTATGCCGTCGCGCTTTGAACCGTGCGGTCTTTCGCAGATGATTTCCATGAAATACGGCACCCTGCCCGTAGTCAGCAAGGTGGGCGGTTTGGTGGATACCGTTACGGGATATAAAGAAGGGGCGGACAATGACGCCGCCACGGGCTTTTTTATCAATACGTTTAGTGAAAACGGCATTTATAATGCATTAGACAAGGCGTTAAATGTGTTTGAAGATAAAAAGATGTGGAATAAGCTGGTTAAAAATGCCATGCTGCAGGACCATTCCTGGGATAAATCGGCCCGCGACTATATGGCTTTGTACCAGAAAACCATTTCATATTAAAAAGGATACGCTATGCTGAAAAAAATATTTGTATTTGTTTTTGTCGGTCTGCTGGCGGCCGGAGCCGTCCGCGCGCAGGAGGAACGTCCGGCGGAGCCGAAAGCCAAAAATGCCGTCTGGCTCATCGGAGACGGTATGGGGCCCGGGGCCATGGGCATGTTTATGCAGGGCGTACGCCTGACGGATTTGGCACAGTATCCGGACAAACAGTCCGTCCTGGAACAATTTATCAACGCTTCCGTATCGGGCGTCTATTTTAACAACACCCATGATACTATCGTCACCGATTCGGCCGGTGCGGCCACGCAGATGGCGGGCGGAGCTTATTCCAGGCCGGATGTCATCGGACTGGATTTCAACGGAAAACGGCTGGAAACTTTGCTGGAAAAGGCGCTGAAAGAGGGAAAGAGCGTCGGAATTATCAGTGACGCTTATGTAACGGACGCCACGCCGGCCGGCTTTCTGGCGCATGCCAAAAGCCGCGGTGAAAAATATGACATCGCCCGCCAGCTGGTTAACAGCGGCGCGCAGGTCATTTTGGGCGGGGGGCTGAAATATTTTACCCAGAAAGAGAATAAAAAGCTCTTAAAAGAAGCCAAAAAACAGGGCTGGACTGTGGTGCAAAACGCCAAAGAACTGGCCAAAGTGAAAAAAGGCCGCGTGTTGGGGCTGTTTGCGGAGGAAGCCATGCCGTTTTACGGCGACATGGAGCGTTACCCGCAGGTGCCTACGCTGAAAGAAATGACGCAAAAAGCCGTGGAACTGTTAAGCCAAAACAAAAACGGATTTGTGCTGATGGTGGAAGCCGGCAAAATAGACTGGGCCCTGCATGACAATGAAGCCGGCCCGACCATGTGGGAAATGATAAACTTGGACGAAACCCTGGGCTATCTGTGGGATTTTGCCCGCCAAAGCGGCGATACGCTGGTCTATGTAAACGCCGACCATGAAACCGGCGTGCCCGTGTTTCACTATCGCCACCTGGACGAAGACACCGTAAATCATAAATCTTCCCAGGGGGAAATGCTGTACGGCGGAAATACGGACTATGTCAATTATCCGTATTACCAAAAAGTATTTGCCCATAAGCATTTGCTGTATTATGTGTACCCCGAATTTAAAAAGCTGCCGCAGGAACAGCAGACCGCCGAAAAGTTACAGGACATGACGGACCAGGCCCTGGGCGGACATATAGATTTGCATTTAGACGGCGACGTACCCGATTATGAAGATTTGATTGAACGCGTCAATGACGAGCTGGGCCTGGTGTGGGCTACGGGCAATCACTCTTCCGGCATGATGCTGGGCGTGGCCTACGGGCCGGGCGCGCAGGAGTTTGCCGGCGTCTATCATAATACGGATTTGAAGGGAAAATTTGAGCGGGCCCTGGGCTTTTAAGCCGCAGGGGGAGGCGTATGGACGATTTTTTGCAGGATAAACCTAAAAAAAATAAAGGTTCGGCCGTGGTGTTCCGCGGGTACCGGCGGCTGTTTGCGCTGGTGTTTGCCGTGGCGGTGTTGTGGCAGTGCGTGAGTTTCTTACAAATGCAGCTGTCCAAATACCACCATGCGCTGGCGGATGATTTTAAACTGGTGTTGGCCGTGACACAAAACACCGACAATGCCGCCCTGACGGAACTGGGGGACAGTTTAAGCAATAAAGAAGACGTGCTGTCGGTCAAGCTCTTTTCCCCGCAGGACGCGTTGGCCGCGCTGAAAGCCAAAAACGAACGCCTGACGCAGGCCGTGGTGGCGCTGGGCTATGAGCAAATGCCGGCGTATTTTGAATTGAAACTGTCCAGCCGCGCAATAAATAATATCCGTCCCTTTGCGCAGAATTTACAGTCGGAATATCCGCAGCTTTTGCTGAAGTATTCTCCCCAACAGGCGCAGCTGGCTTTTTACAGCGGCTTGTGTCTGCGTACGCTGAATCTGGCAGCCGTATTGGCGCTGGTGCTGTTTTTTGCGTTTATGTTTATGGTGGAGGCCTATCCCGTGCGCGGCAAGGCGCATGTGGGCGGCGGCGTGCTGTCGGCGCTGCTGGCGGGGGTGCTGTCGCTGGGGCTTTTTATGCTTTTGGCGTATCCGACGGGGCTGTTGGTGCCGGCTTTGCAGCATTTTACGTCCGTTGAACGCCAGCTGGGCATTTTGGTATTCTGCGGACTTTTCGGGTGGACGTTAAGCAAATGGCAAAAGTTTTAGTTCTTTTGGGGGCCTGTCTTTTTTTATTTCCGGCGGCATATGCGGCCGGAGGGGACGAGGCCGCGCAAAAACAGAAACTGGAACAGCTCAAAAAACAGGCCGCGCAAAAGCAGGAAGAACTCAAAAAATACCGCGAACGGGAGGCCGCCATTTCCAAGGAAATTTCCGCCCTGGAAAGCCGCAAGGCCGCCGCACAGCGGGAGAAAAACAAGCTGGAATCGGATATCAATTATGTGGAGCAAACCCTGCTGTCCACCGAGGACAAACGCGCCGCGCTGGAGCGCAGCATGCCCATGTGGCGCGGGGTGGTGGCGGACGAAATTATGAATTATTATCTGACGCCGCACTGCGCCTGGTGCCCGGGGGATTTTACGCCGGAGGAAGACCTGTTTATAGACCGCGTGCTGACGCACAAGGCGGAATTTTCCGTCGCGCTGCAGGAGGAAAACAAAGCGGCCAAACAAAAAATTTACGATTTTGAAGCGCGCAACAAAAAATTGCTGGCGCAGAGTTCGCAGATTGAAAAGAGACAGCAGGTCATTACCACCAATTTCTTAAAGAAACAACAGGATTTGAATTTAACCAAAAAGAAAACCGCCCAAATCCGCGAGGAACTCAACGAACTCAATAAATCCGCCCGCGCTTTGGACGACTTGCTGGCCAAGTTTGAACGCCAGCGCAAAGAGGCCGCGGCCAAACAGCAGGCCAAAGACGATGCCGCCGCTAAAAAGGCCGGTACGACGGCCAAAAAGCAGTCTTCCATCGCCAAGATTGACGTGCCGCGCCATTCCCTGCCGTGGCCGGTGGAAGGGCAGATTATCAGCAATTTCGGCAAAGAATACCGCCGCGATTTAAATACCTGGATTTTCCGCGACGGCATTAAAATCGCCGCCAAAGCCGCAGAGCCTGTGCGCTCGGTGGACGCGGGAGATGTAATTTACGCCGGTCCGTTCCGCTCTTACGGCAATGTGGTCATTGTGGACCACGGCAAAGGATTTTTTACCATTTACGGCTTTTTGCAGACCATAGAAGCCGTGGTGGGGGAGAAACTGCCGCGCGGAGGTATTATCGGCACGGCGGGGCGGGACACGCAGCAAAGTTCCGGCACCGGCCGTTACGCCGTGTATTTTGAAACGCGCCAGGGCGCCACGGCCGTAGACCCGACCGACTGGCTCAAACCGCTTTAACTTTTTGCGCGCCCGCCGCAGGGCGCGGAGGATGATATGAAAGGAAGAAAAACGACGAAATTTGTTACCTGGGCCGCAGTTGTCTTTTTTATAGGCACCCTGTTCCCGTATGCTTACGGCGCGGTGGACGGGGGGCTGAAGCAGCTGCGCACATTTGTCAATGTACTGGAATATATTAAAGAAAACTATGTGGAGCCTACCAGCACGGACACGCTGGTCACCGGTGCCATACGAGGCATGGTGGGGGAGTTGGACGATTTTTCGCAGTATTTGGAGCCTAAAGATTATGACACGCTGAAAGACGATACGCGCGGGGACTTCGGCGGCTTGGGTATTCGCCTGTCCAAGGTGGAAGGTTTCGTCACGGTAATGAGCCCCATGCCGGGCACGCCCGCTTTTGAAGCCGGCGTGATGCCCGGGGACCGCATTTTGCGGGTGGACGGCCAGGACGTAACTTCCATGGATTTGGACGCCGCCGTGGAGCTGATGCGCGGTCCTGCCGGAAGCAAAGTGAAAATCGTCATGAGCCGAAAAAATGAAAAAACCGGCAAATACGAAGAATTACCCGAATATACCTTTAAACGCGAGAAAATTGTGCCCGAAGTGGTGTATTACCGCATGCTGCCGGATCACATCGGCTATATTTACCTGGTGGATTTTTCCGGCCACAGCACCGAGGAAATGAAAAAAGCGCTGGAAGATTTGACCAAAAAGGGCATGAAAGGCTTGGTGCTGGATTTGCGTTTCAACCCCGGCGGTCTGCTGACCGGCGCGGCGGACGTGGCCAAGCTGTTTATGGGTGACAACCAGATGATTGTATATACGCAAGGCCGCAAGCCGGAGTTTTACCAGGAGTTCAAAACGGGCAAAACGGCGCCGTATCCGGATATTCCTTTGGTGGTGCTGATTAACCAGGCTTCCGCCAGCGCCAGCGAAATCGTGTCCGGCGCGCTGCAGGACAATGACCGTGCGGTGGTGGTGGGCCAGCGCAGCTTCGGCAAAGCCAGCGTACAGCAGGTGCTTCCGCTTTCAGACGGCGCCGGTTTGCGCCTGACCATCGCCCGTTATTATACGCCCAAAGGCCGCATGATTCAGCGCGATTACCGCGACAAGAGCAAAGCAAACGAAGGAGGCATTTTCCCCGATGTGGAAGTGAAAATGAAGCCGGAAGACGAAGTAAAAATTTTTATGCAGTATAACAACATCGTCTATACGCCGGGCAAGAGCGAACCGGAGGCCCACTTTACGGAAAAAGACCCCGTGCTGGACAAAGCCGTGGAAATTTTAAAAGAAGGCCCGGAAAAAATTATTGCCAAAAAGGCGGATACGGCCAAGGCGCAGCAGGAACAGGCCGAACAGGAGGCCGGCTCCGAAACGCCGCAGCAAAAATCCGCCGCGAACGAGAAGTAAACGAAATAATATGAAAAAAGATTTTGCCATACTGGGTATAGAAAGCACGTGCGACGAAACCTCCGCCGCTTTGCTGGTGGACGGCAAAAAGCTGGTCAGCAACGTGATTTATTCCCAAATAGAAGAACATAAAAAATACCACGGCGTCGTGCCGGAGCTGGCCAGCCGCGCACACGCGGCCAAAATCGCCGCGGTCATTGACGAAGCCTTAAACGGGCGTGACATTGACTGCGTGGCTTTTGCGCGCGGGCCCGGGCTGCCGGGCGGGCTGATGGTGGGGCGCGTGGCGGCGCAGACCCTTGCAAATTTTAAAAAAGTCCCTATACTAGGTATTAACCACCTGGAGGGCCATCTGTTCGCGTGTGAGTTTGAGGACGGGGAAGTAAAAAATCCTTTGTCTTTCCCGCTGGTGGCGCTTGTTGTTTCCGGCGGACATACGGAACTGTGGTACGTCAAAAACTACGGGCAGTATAAGGTGCTGGGCCGCACGCGCGACGACGCGGCCGGCGAGGCTTTTGACAAAGTGGCCAAACTGCTCGGCCTGGCGTATCCGGGCGGGCCGCAGGTGTCGGCGCAGGCGTTAAAAGGCCGGCGCGACGCGGTGGATTTCCCCCGTCCGCTTTTGCCGGGCACATGGGATTTTTCGTTCAGCGGTATCAAAACGGCCGTGAGTTATTATTTGCGTGATCACAAAGACGTCAGCGTGCCCGACGTATGCGCCAGCTTTGAACAGGCAATCTGTGAAACATTGGTCAAAAAGACCCTGCTGGCCGCACAGAAATATAAGGTAAAACATGTGGCCGTAGGCGGCGGCGTGGCGGCCAACAGCCTGCTGCGCGAAATGATGAGCGCCGAGGGGCAAAAGCTGGGCATAGAGGTGCGCTTTGTGCCGCGCAAAATGTCCTCGGACAATGCGGCCATGATTGCGCTGGCGGCCTATAAGATCCTGCAGCACGCGGGCGAAGGCGCCCTGCAAAAGAAGTGGAATATTAACATTAACCCGAACCTGAAAGTGAAGAACTGGGGGAAATAAATGATTTTATGGGTCATGCCGGATTCCGGCGCACGGACCAAATCCGATTACAACCAGCTGGTCAAACGCTTTAAGCAGGAATACCCCTCCGCCGATATTACCGTGCAGGTGTTTACGCGCAATATTTTGTGGAAGAAAATTTTTACGCTGAAAAATCCGGCCGAAGGGGAGGAAGTGCCGGATTTGGTGCAAATCCCGCATTACTGGACCGCGCTTTTGACGCGCGCCGGCGTGGCGGAAAATCTGTCCAAAATGGACCCGGGGCTCTCGCTTTCTTCCTGTCTTTTCCCGCTTCGGCCGCATTGTTATAAGCCGGGCACCAAAGATTTGTATTCCTATCCGTGGTGGTTTGACATGAGCGCGCTGCATGTGCGCGCCGACCACCTGAAGCTGGTTTCTTCCGACCCCGAAAAAGACCTGGCGCAGTGGGACGGCCTGCTGGACGTGTGCCGGCGCCTGCGGGAACAGTTTAAAGACGTGGAAGGCTACTACCCCATGCAGAACAGCGATTGGCGCGGCTCTCTTTCCACGCGCAGCGCTTTTATGGAAATTTGGGGCCGCGGCGCGGCTTTGTTTACGGGGGATTTGCGCGGCACGCTGATCGGCACGCCGCAGTTTAAAGAAGGCGTCAAAGATTATATCACGCTGGCTTTACAAAACTATATGCCCATTCTGCGCGAGCGCGGCAGCCTGGGCACCATGCTTTCCGGCAAGGCCAGCATGCTTATTTCCCGCAAACAGGGCGTGGCCAGCTTTGAGGGCAAAATGGGCGTGCGCATCAAAACCCTGCCCGTGCCCCGCACGGGGGAAGCGCCGCAGGCGTATCTGTCCGGCATGAATCTGATGATTAACGCCGCCGGCACGGATAAAGACACGGCGTTGAGATTTATTAAGTGG
>DWVB01000036.1 GCA_019120455.1 Candidatus Avelusimicrobium excrementipullorum | reverse complement strand
TGGCGCGTGCAAATTTAACGGAGAGAATATGAGCAAGAAATTTTTTATCACCACCCCTATTTATTACGTGAACTCGGTGCCGCATATCGGCCACGCGTACACCACCATCGCGCTGGACATTCTGGCGCGCTATAAACGCCAGCAGGGCGTGGACGTGCATTTTTTGACGGGTACGGACGAACACGGCGCCAATATTGAAAAATCCGCCGCGGCCAAGGGCGTCAGCCCCAAAGAATGGACCGACGACGTGTCCGCCCAGTACCGTGCGATGTGGAAAGAGCTGAATATTTCTTATGACGATTTCATCCGCACCACCGACCCCAAACACGAACATGTGGTGCAGGCCGTGTTTGAAAAACTGCTAAAACAGGGCGATATTTATAAAGGTTCCTATTCCGGCAAGTACTGCCTCTCCTGCGAGCAGTATTATGACGAGAGCGAAATGCTGGAGGGCGGCCTCTGCCCCGTGCACAAACGCCCGCTGACCGAAGTGCACGAGGAAACCTATTTCTTTAAGCTCTCCAAATACCAGGACGCACTGTTGAAATTTTATGCCGACAATTCGGACTTTTTAAGCCCCAAATTCCGCGCCAACGAAATTATCAACTTTGTCAAAGGCGGCCTGCGGGATTTGTCCGTTTCGCGCACGAAGGTCAAATGGGGCGTTACGGTGCCCTCCGACCCCGCACATACGGTGTATGTGTGGTTTGACGCACTGATTAACTATATTTCCGCCACCGGCGCGGGCACGGTTTTGTGCGAAGATAAAAAAGAGCATGAAGAACATTTAAAGAAGCTCGGCGCGGAAAAATTTGAGGATTTCTGGCCAGCGGATTTGCATTTGGTCGGCAAAGAAATTTTCCGTTTCCATGCGGTCATTTGGCCCGCCATGCTGATGGCGCTGGGCCTGCCGCTGCCCAAAAAAGTGTTTGCGCACGGCTGGTGGACGGTGGAAGGGGAAAAGATGTCCAAATCTCTGGGCAATGTGGTTAACCCTGTGGAGCTGGCCCATCAATACGGCACGGATCCCGTGCGCGCGTTCCTGTTCCGCGAAGTGCCTTTCGGGCAGGACGGGGACTTTTCCATGACCAGCTTTAAAAACCGCTACAATTCCGACCTGGCCAATAACATTGGCAATTTGCTTTCGCGCACGCTGAACATGGCCGCCAAAAACGTGGGCGATCTGCCGGAAAAAGCAGGAGAAGGCACCCAAACGCTTGCTCGCGCGCAGGAAACCGAAAAAGCCATAGACGGTTTTTATAAAGAACTGGCTTTTGACAAAGTGCTGGAAAGCATTTACGCTTTTGCCGGGGATTTGAATAAACTGGTGGATGAGAAAAAACCCTGGGAACTGGCCAAAACCGATAAAGTCGCCGCGGCCGCGGTGCTGCTGGAGCTGGTGTGCGGCCTGCGTTTTATTGCCAAATGGATAGAGCCGTTTATGCCCACGGTGGCCGCGGAAATGCAGCGCCGCCTGGCCCCGGGCCCCATACAAAAATACCCGCCGCTTTTCCCGCGCTTGGAAGAAGATAAAAAATAAAATCTAAAACCCCGCCGAAAGGCGGGGTTTTTGTATGGCGGATACAGGTTAGCTTAAATCAATCAGGTGCCAGTTTTTTTGGTACAGCTCCAGCAGGCGTTTTTTAAAGGCGGCGTGTTCGGGCTTTTGAAGCAGGGGGTCGGCGGCCAGCAGTTCGTCGCGGTCTTCTATGGCCCACTGCAAAATGTTGCGGTCTTTAAATAAATCCCCGGCCTTAAATTCCAGCTCTCCGCTTTGACGCGTGCCCAAAATTTCCCCCGGGCCGCGCAGCTGCATGTCCCGCTCTCCTATTTTAAAGCCGTCGCAGGTGTCGCAAATAATTTTCAGCCGTTCGCGCGCCACGGAGCCCTGGTGCTGGGCGACCAAAATGCAGCGGCTGTCGTGCTCGCCGCGGCCCACGCGCCCGCGCAGCTGGTGCAGGCTGGCCAGGCCGAAGCGTTCGGCATTTTGTATAACCATTACGGTGGCGTTGGGCACGTCTATACCCACTTCAATGACGGGCGTAGCAACCAAAATATCCGTTTTGTGCGCGGCAAAGTCTTTCATCACGCTTTCTTTTTCCGTACGGCTCATCTGCCCGTGCAGCATGGCCAGTTTGTACTTTGGGAAAACCGCTTTGAGCTTTTCAAATTCTTCGCTGACCGCCTTGGCGGAAATATTTTCGCTTTCTTCAATCAGCGGATACACAATATAAGCCTGGCGGCCCTTTTGCACCTCTTCGGCCACAATATGGTTGGCGCGGTATTCGTCGGCCATTTGCGTGGCGATGGGGCGGCGGCCAGGGGGCAGCTCCGTTAACGTGGATACGGCCAAATCCCCGTACAGGGCCAGCGCCAGCGTGCGCGGGATGGGCGTGGCCGTCATGGTCAGCAAGTCCAGTTTTTCGGTTTTTTCCTTAAGTTTGCCGCGCTGGCGTACGCCGAAGCGGTGCTGCTCGTCAATCACGGCCAGTTTTAGATTTTTAAATTCTACGTCGTCTTGCAAAAGCGCGTGTGTGCCCACCACTACGGACAGGGAACCGTCCGCCAGCGCGGCCAGGATTTTTTTGCGCTCCGGCGTTTTGGTGCTGGAGGTTAGCACCGCCACGGATACCTTGAGCTTTTTAAGAATTTTTTGAAAAGTCAGGTAATGCTGCTCGGCTAAAATTTCCGTCGGGGCCATGAGCGCGCTTTGATAGCCGTTTTCCGCCGCCAGCAGCATGGCCGACAGCGCTACCAGCGTTTTGCCCGAGCCCACGTCGCCCTGCAAAAGCCGGTTCATGGGGCGGGGGGACTGCAAATCGGCAAAGATTTCATTAATCACTTTTTTCTGGCTGTTTGTAAAATCAAAACCCAGGT
Organism: Candidatus Avelusimicrobium excrementipullorum; assembly: GCA_019120455.1. GTDB lineage: Bacteria > Elusimicrobiota > Elusimicrobia > Elusimicrobiales > Elusimicrobiaceae > Avelusimicrobium > Avelusimicrobium excrementipullorum. Next base: position 24,571 of record DWVB01000036.1, on the reverse strand, counting down.
TTTTCCTAAAAGGCGTCAGCAAATGTTTTTTGATTTGATAGGTGTAATTTTTGGCGGAAATGTTCTTTTGGGTGCGCTTGACGCCCCAGGCCGTGGCCAGCAGCAAAAACTCTTCATAGGCCAGCCGCGCCCGCGCGTTTTCCAGTTCGGCCAGGCTGCTTGGAAAGTGTACCGCGTGCAGTGCCTGCGCACTGCCCAGAAACTTGCGCTTTTCGGCCAGGGACGGAGGCAGTATATCCGGCTCGCCTTCCGCTTCTGCCGCCGTCAGGGCCTCATGCATATACTGGCGCATCTGCTTGTTGGTTAGTCCCTCTGTCAGCCCGTATACGGGCGTAATGCGTCCCGCCTGCCACGCGCTGGCAGGGTCGGCGGCCGGATAATACTCTTCCACATTTATTTTATTGTCAAAAAAATTGTTGCGGTTTTCCCGCCGGCCGATGACCCATATTTCGGCGTTCATTTTAAAATCTTTTTTAAGCTGGGCAAACGGGTCAAAACGGAAGTTGCGAAACGTCCGCCTTTTAAACCAGGTGCATTCTATTTGATTGTTTTGCGCGTCGCAGAGAAACGCCTTGAAAATCAGCACCGAGCGCGCCGGCACTGTCTGCGCGCGCAGCACACGGCCCTTAAACACCACCAGCGACGGCGGATTCAGCCCCGCATTGGGGGCGTTTTCCCGCCGGTCCTGGTAGGTGCGCGGATAATAATGCAACAGGTCCGCGACGGAAAAAATTTCCAGTCGTTCAAACAGTTTGGCCTTAGCCGGCCCGATGCCTTTTAGATACTGCACGGAGCTCATACGTCTATTTTAGCAATTTAAATTTTGCTACAATGAAAAAAAAGGAGGCGCTATGAGCATAGAACTTTTGTCATCGCGCGTGAGCGAACATTTTTTAACGCTGGCCGAGCATTCGGCCCGCGTCTTGGGAGCTTTGCTGATTGCGGTTTTAATTTTGGTTGTCGGACTGTATTTGTCCCGCTTTGTGGGGTCTTATGCCAAGAAGCTGCTGAACAAAATTTCTTTTGATGACAAAACGTCCAAACTGGGCATTAACGAGCTGTGCGTGCGCTTCGGGCTGGGCAAGTCCCCCACGTACATTATTTCTTTTGTGCTGGCCTGGGCCGTGATTTTCTACGCCGTCGTGCTGGCGGCAGATGTGTTGCATCTGGCCATTATCCGCGATTTGTTTACGCGCTTTTTGGAGTTTATCCCCACGCTGTTTGTGTCTGTGCTTATTTTGTTTGCCGGCCTGCTTTTGGGCAAACTGCTGGGTAACATTATTGAAAACTCCGCCAAAGCCAATAATTTAAAAGGCGGCATGCTCATTTCCCGCGCGGTATATGTGTTTGTGGTGTTTTTCTGTGCGCTGATTGCCGTGGAAAACCTGGGTTTTGCCAGCCAGCTGGTGGGTAATGTGGCGGTGGTGATTTTGGCCTCTCTGGGTTTGGCATTTGCCATAGCGGTCGGTTTGGGGGCCAAACCTTTGGTGGAAGAATTTCTGCGCGGCGTATTTGAGCAGGAATTAAGCAAAAAAGACAAATAAACCGATTTTGTTGGTGATACCCCGCCCCAAAGGCGGGGTTTTTCTTGTTTTTTTGGCATTTTTTATTATACTAATGATATAAATTTGTTACGGGGCGGATACCGGACCCGACAAAGAAGGGTATTTTCATGAGAAAAATTTTTATATTTTTGATTTGTTTAATGCCTTTGTGCCTGGCAGCGGCCCAGTGGGGTATCCTGGCCGATTATGACCAGGGAGATTCTGCTGTGAGAGGCAGCATAGCCGGGCAAAATTATTTAATGCCGCAGATCCTGCGCGGAGAGCCGGTGCGGATATTTTTGTCTGTGGATGGAGATCATAAAACTGCGTCTTATGAAAAGATAATAACTGACAGCTATGCCCGGTGGTTTGCCCGTCCGGCCCAATTAATTCGTAAGGCGAAGCGGGAAGATGAATTTGCCGATATTCTGCCGCTGCTGGACAGGGGGATTAAGGTGAACTTTGTTTCTTCCTCAGAGCAGAGGGATATTGATATAGCCGTGCTCCCATTAGGACAGGTACAAGCTGTTTGCGGCAGGGCATCGGGCGGATGTTATAGTCGCAAAGAAGGGAAAATTCCGCAAATTTTGATACCTAAGGATAATTTCCTGCGCCAGGTGGTTACCAGAGGTCAATTAAGCGCCAAGCGTATTGGCTTGCATGAGATAGGCCATTCGCTTGGATTAAGTGACCAGTATAAACGGGCCCGCAGTCTTAATTCTCATCCGGTTTACAGTACCGACGAGAGCAGCAAGAGTATTATGAATCAAGCAGGGGACTTGACCTGTGATGATGCGGACGGTATTATTAATTTAATAGATGTTACACAAGGTGTTTCCCGCGGCGGGACGGACGGCTGGCACAGTTTATGTAAGAACGATATATATTATATAAACGGCGCGCCGGCAGATAAGCTCCCTTATGTTGTAGTAGGCCAAGAAAAGGGGACAGTATGGATGCTGACGGAATATAAAAACGGCCGCAAAACAGCCGTCAGGGAGTTTCCGCTGGATATGCAGGGGGAAATATCTGTTTTTGACGATATTTCGGAGCGGGTCCTTTTGCGTGACAAATCCGGCAGGCCGCTGCGCAGCGTGGGGAGCGGAGGGGAGGAAATTTATTACTCCTATACATATGATAAACACACTCGCTTGTTGGTAAAAGACGGAAAAGTCTTGCGAGTAGACATAAAAGTGCCCGCTTATTACGGAAAACGGATGAATAAAACGGCTATGGGGAATGTCCGCTATTTTGGGGAAGGAGGCAAATTGGCTACATTGGAATGCTTACGTAGCGGCAAAGGAAAAAGCAAGGCAGGCTATATTTCTTACAAGGTGGGCGTGCTGGATGAGCGGCTTTCTGTTGATATTGAATTGAGTTTTGATGCGAAAGGACGGGAAACGGTACATGCGGCGTATGCCGGCCAGGCAACGGATGCCTCTGATACTGTGCCGGCTCATCATTCTTTTTATTCTTCTCATAAAATGGCCGGGAAAGCGGACAAGCACGAAAAAATATTAGCCAGACAACTGCAAGAGAAAGCACGCCGGCAAATGCTGGACGCCAAAATACAGGAAATGACCCGCTGGTATTTGAGCCGGCCTTAATTTGCCGCGCAGGAATTTTGTCCAAAATAAAACCCCCTGCCAAGCAGGGGGTTTTTGCTATTCCTGGTAATCTTTCAGCATTTTGGTGCGGCTGGGGTGACGCAGTTTGCGTATGGCTTTAGCCTCAATCTGGCGCACACGCTCGCGCGTGACGTTGAACATCTTGCCCACTTCTTCCAGCGTGCGCGGATAACCCGAATCTATGCCGAAGCGCAGGCTGATGATTTTGGCCTCGCGTTCGGACAGCGTGGCCAGTACGTCGGCCACTTCCTGTTTGCGCAGGAAATCCACGGCCGACGTGGTCGGGTTCGGTCCGCTTTTATCTTCAATAAAGTCTTCCAGGTTGGAATCCTCGTCCTCGCCGATAGGGGTGGACAGGGAAATGGGATCCTGCATGATTTTCAGCACGCTTTTGACCTTTTCCACCGACAGGCGCAGCGTTTTGGAATAATCTTCCAGCGTCGGTTCACGCCCGTGTTCCTGGCGGAATTTGTTGGTTACTTTGGTCAGTTTGGACACCAGCTCTTTCATGTGCACCGGAATACGTATGGTGTTGGCCTGGTCGGCAATGGCGCGGTTGATGCTCTGGCGTATCCACCAGGTGGCGTAGGTGGAAAATTTAAATCCGCGTTTGTATTCAAATTTTTCCACGGCCTTCATCAGCCCCAGGCCGCCTTCCTGTATGAGGTCGGAGAGTTCCAAATTGGAATTGACGTGTTTTTTGGCGATGGAGACCACCAGGCGCAGGTTGGCTTTGATGAGTTTCAATTTATCCTGCAAAATCATGTCTTCAAAAAATACGATGCGGTCGTTGAACGCCAAAAATTCCTTTTCCGTCATGGGCAGGGCTTCCACCATGCGGTCGTGGCGTGCGCGGACGGATTCAATATTGGCCAGGGCACGCTCCAGTTCTTCCAGCGAAAATTTGGTTTTCTTCTTAAACTCTTTCTCGCTGATTTTTTTGTTTTTGAACGCATTGACCAGTTTTTTCACTTCATTGTAAGGACCGAAATATTCGTCAAAACGGGCCATGTCGCCGCGGGTTTCGTTTAAGCGGTCGGCCAGGTTTTTGATTTTATTGGTCAGACGTTTGATTTTATTCTGGTTTAAATTCAGCTTGATAATGCGCGCCACCACTTCTTTTTGTTTGGCTTCCAACAGTTCGGTGTAGTGGTTGCGTTTTTTATCGGTCAGGTTTCCGTCGCGCAGCTCTTTCATGAGCTTGGTGATTTCCTGCTCGCGCTTGCCGATAAACTGTGCCGCTTCTTTGAGTTTTTTGCGCATGTTGTTTAGCTCGCGCGTGGTGCGTTTGCCGCGCGGCATCAGCTCTTTGGTGGTCATTTCTTCCTGGTCCACCAGTTCTTCCCAGTTGCAGATTTCGCGCATGGTGATGGGGGATTCCAGCACCAGTTTGCGCAGTTCTTTTTCCCGCTCGCGGATATTGCGCGCCAGGGTGATTTCTTCGTCGCGCGTAAGCAGGGGCACCTTGCCCATTTCGGACAGGTACATGCGGATAGAGTTGGAAATGTCGGGGTTGGAGGAGGCCCACTCGTCGGTGTACACCTCTTTGTCGGCCAGGGAGGCGGATTTGATTTTTTTGTCGTCCACCACCTGTATGCCCATGTCTTCCAATGTACCCATCAGGCCGTCAATGTCTTCGGCGCTCATGGAATTGGCGGTCAGCGAGCGGTTGATCTCGTCCAGCGACAGCATGCCGCTTTCTTTGCCCGCGTCCACCAGTTCTTTCAAAACTTTGTTTCCCGAATTTGCCATGTGTGATGTACCTCTTTTCCGCTAATTTTTTAATTTGTTCTGCAACTGCGTCATCTGCTGTAAAAGCTGCGCCGGCACCTGTCCGGCTCCGGCCGTTTTAATCTGCTGGCGTACGGCGGCCAGCTGCCGCTGCAGGGCTTCCCTTTCCACGGCTTTTTTGCAGGAGGCAATATCCCGCTGGGGCTGAAAGTCGCGCGGCAGCTCCTGCATGCACAGGCGTACGGCCAGTTTATGCTGCGCCGGCGCCAAAGCGCTGACGCGGTCCGCAAATCCTTCCGGCGCGGGGTTTTCCGCCGCCGCGCGGCACAAAGCCTGCAACAGCTCTCCCAGCGCGCGGCTGTCAAACTGGGGGGCCAATTCTTCGCATCCCCGGGCATACTGCGGAAAGCGCAGCAGCCAGCCCACCAGATTTTCTTCCGCCGCATTGAAGTGTTCCGCCTGCGGCGCGGCGGACGGCGCTCGGAAGGCGTTAAAACGCTGCTGAAAGCGCGCCGCGGCCTGTTCCCTGGCGCGCAGGCGCTCCAGCACCAGTTCTTCGTCCACGCCCGTTTGTTCGGCCACATATTTGGCCCATTCGCGCCGTACAATCGGGTCCGGCTGTTTGAGCAGGGTTTCCGTCAGTTCGCTGACTACGGCCGTTTTGGCCTGCGGGTCCAGCGGGCGCGGATATAAATCCAGCTGCAGGCGCGTGTGAAAGGCGATTAAATCCTGCGCACTGTCCAGCACTTCTTCAAATTTTTCTTTGCCGTATTTGGCAATATATTCGTCCGGATCCAGCCCGTCGGACAAAGACGCCACTTTGACAAACAGGCCCTGTTCAATCAGCACCAGCGCGCCGCGCAGGGCGGCTTTAATGCCGGCGGCGTCCGGATCAAAGAGCACCACGGCGTTGTCCGTATAGCGTTTGAGCAGTTTGGCGTGTTCGGCCGTCAGACTGGTGCCCAGCGGGGCCACCGTGTTTTCAAAGCCCGCCTGGTGGCAGGCGATTACGTCCATATACCCTTCCAGCAGCACCGCGCGGCCCGCTTTGCGTATGGCGGGCCCCGCAAAATTTAAGCCGAAAAGAACATGGCTTTTGCTGAAGAGCAGGGTTTCGGGAGAGTTTAAATATTTAGGCTCTCCGTCGGCTAAAATGCGTCCGCCGAAACCCACCGTTTCTCCGCGCTGGTTGATGATGGGAAACATCAGCCGTCCGCGGAAATAGTCCCGCGCGCCGTAAGCGGTTTGCACGCACAGGCCCACGTCTTTAAGCTGCTGGGCGGTATAGCCGTTGGCCTGCGCGGCTTTGCACAAACCGACGGCGTCGTTTTTGGCAAAGCCCAGCTCAAATTTTTGTACGGTTTCTTTGGTCAGACCGCGGCCTTTGACGTAATTGCGGGCAAACTCCCCGCCCGCGCTCATCAGGTTTTTATGATAAAAGCCTTTGGCCCAGTCCAGCGTTTTGCGCGCGTTGATGCGCTGCTGTTCCGCCGCCGAAAAGCCGCCCTGGGGGCGGTATTCCACGCCGGCGATATCGGCCAGTTTGCGCACGGCTTCGTTAAAGGACAAATTTTCCATTTTCATCAGGAAGTCAAAAATATCGCCGCCTTCCTGACAGCCGAAGCAGTAATACAGGCCTTTTTCGCTGCTGACGGTAAAAGAGGGGGTTTTTTCTTTATGGAACGGACAGCAGGCTTTCCAGGTTTTGCCGGCCTTTTTCAAATGCGGCACATACTGGCGCACAAATTCCACCAGGTCTATACGCTGTTTGATTTTTTCGGCCAGATTTTCCTGCATGATGTTCCTGTTTTACCGTCGTAGCTCCGTACGCGCGCACACGCCCGCTCGCATAGGCCAAAGAAGGCAATAGCCCCCGGGTGTCCGTGGACTATTGCCTTGAAAACTGCTGATATTAATAGCGCCGGCGTTTGGTGCGGCGGGCGCGTCTTTGCGCTTCCTGAGATTTGATTTTGCGTTTCACGCTGGGCGGCATGTAGGTCTCGCGGCGTTTGATTTCCTTGAGAATGCCGTTTTTCTCGCACTCGCGTTTAAAGCGTTTGAGCGCTTCTTCCAGGTGTTCGGCGTCTCTGACTTTGACAAAAACCATTAACTTTTTTCACCACCTTCTGTTGCCAGCAAAAAATCGGTACATATATTATATAAAACTTTCCGCTTTTTGTGGCAAATTGCCCCGTATGCAAAGCAGAATTTGTTTTTTGCCTGCCGCAACAGGAAGGGACTTGCTTTGTTTTTTTTTTTTGATAAATTTTATCAGACGATAAAATTTATCAAAAAAGAGGTTTTGAATGAAAAAACGTTTTAAGAGCAATACAGGCGGTTTTACACTTATTGAGCTTTTGGTGGTGGTGCTGATTATCGGCATTTTGGCGGCGGTGGCATTGCCTCGTTATGAGAAAGCAGTAGAGAAAACCCGTGCGGCTGAAGCTAAAATAATGTTGCGTCATATTTATGATTTACACCGCTTATGTGTGATGGAGACGGGGAACTCTCCTGTGGAAGCAGGAGGAACGTTGTGTGAGGAACGGCTATTGGAAAATTATTTGGATACCGGTGGAAAAGCGCTTACTTCAGGGGCTGAGAGTTCCAGCTCTTTTCCAGCGTTTCGTACGAAAGATTGGGAGTATAATACAGATGGGGAAAGTGCGTGGGCGGTTCGTCTGAGTGGAAGTTGGCTTTATTCTCTATCAGGCCCTTCTTGGGAAGATAAAAATTTAGTTTTTCATTGTGCAGACGATGACGGAGGTGCTACTTGTAAGAAGTTGTGCGGTCAAGGAGACTGTGAAGTATAGCTGGTTTCCTATTCTTATGTCTGTGAGTAGAAAAAATTTCTATATAAAAAACCCCGGTCAAGCCGGGGTTTTTACGATGGTTAAGCTTTTGCCACAAAAGGCTTTTTTTATTTAGTGTTTGTTTCGTAATGTTTCTATAAAAGAATCCATTTGCGCCAGGTCCTTGCGTACGGCGTCTTTATCGGAGCGGCGTTTGTATTCAAACTGACCGTCTTTGACCGTGCGGCTGCTGATGACCACGCGGTGCGGCAGGCCGATCAGGTCGGCGTCTTTGAATTTAACGCCCGGGCGTTCGTCGCGCTCGTCCATCAGCACGGTAAGGCCGGCCGCTTCCAGTCTGGAGCACATGTCATCGGCGGCTTTTTTAACGTCCGGATTGGAGTCGTAGTCAATGGCGATTAAGGCCACGTCAAACGGCGCGATGGGCGCGGGCCAGATAATGCCGTTGTCGTCGTGACTTTGTTCAATGGCGGCGGCCACCACGCGGCTGACGCCGATGCCGTAACAGCCCATGATAAACGGATTGGCCTTTTGTTTTTCATCCAAAAATTCGGCTTTCATGGCGGCGGAATATTTGGTGCCCAGTTTAAATACATGGCCCACTTCTATGCCGCGGGTAAAATTAAATTTGGCTCCGCAGCGGGCGCAGCAGTCGCCTTCGGAAGCGATTTTTAGGTCGCAGTAAGCGTCCACGGCAATATCGCGCGACGGATTGACGTTGATGACGTGTACGTCCACCTCATTGCCGCCGGCCACGCCGTTGACTATGCCTTTGACGTAATTGTCAGCGAAAATTTTTACTTTCGGATTGCGTTCTTTCAGCCCCTGCGGTCCGGCAAAGCCTACGGGGGAGCCCGTTACCTGCGTGTATACTTCTTCGCTGGCTTTGACCAGTTCGGTGCATTTTAAGAGCGCGCGCAGTTTGGGTTCGTTAAGTTCGTGGTCGCCGCGCACCAGGGCCACCACGGGCTCGCCGTCGGCGGTAAATACCAGCAGTTTAATCAGTTTGTCCGCGCCGACATGCAGCATGTTGGCCACGTCGTCCACCGTATAGGCTTTGGGCGTGGGGCGTTTTTCCATGGGTTTGAAATCAGCTTCGTTTACGGTAAATTCCGGCGCTTTGATTTCAGCTTTTTCCGTATTGGCGGCGTAACCGCAGGCGGGGCAGTCGGCAATGGCGTCTTCGCCATTGTCGGCCAGTACCATAAATTCGTGGGAGAAGTTGCCGCCGATGGCGCCGGTGTCGGCCTCTACGGCTTTGAATTTAAAACCACAGCGCGTGAAAATGCGCTGGTACGCGTCATACATGCGTTGGTACCAGTCGGAAGCTTGTTCTTCGGTGGCGCAGAAGGAATAGGCATCTTTCATATAAAATTCGCGCGCGCGCATCACGCCGAAGCGGGGGCGGATTTCATCGCGGAATTTGGTGCCGAACTGATACAGGCACACGGGCAGCTGTTTGTAAGAAGAAATATCTTTGCGGGCCAAATCGGTGATGACTTCTTCGGCAGTCGGCGCCACGCAGAACTCGGCCCCTTTGCGGTCTTTGATTTTAAGCAGCTGGTCGCCGAAGTGTTCCCAGCGGCCCGTTTCCTGCCACAGCTCTTTGGGCTGGACGACGGGCAGCCAGACCTCACAGGCACCGGCGCGGTCCATCTCCTCGCGCACGATGTTTTCCACCTTTTTAAGCACTTTCAGCCCCAGCGGCAGCCATTCATACAGTCCGCTGCCCAGTTTGCGGATAAGGCCGGCGCGGATCATGAGTTTGGCTGACAGGTTGTCGGCGTCTTTGGGGGCTTCTTTTAAAGTGGGGATGTAGTAATTAGAAAGTTTCATTTTAGTCCTCTTTATATAACGGCTTTTTCAGTTATTCAGTCTATTAAAGCAAACTATTTTCCATTTTTGGGCCACTGGCCGCCGCCTTGGGGCTTACGTAACTGCCATTACGCCGCGCCCCAACTGACGGCATCCATTTGCCTCAAAAATGAAAAATCATGCCGGCGGGGCGAAATTTCCAGTTGGGCTTTTTCAGTTGTTCAGTCTATTAAAGCAGACTATTTTCTGCTTTTGACTAATGGGGTGCCGTCTGTGGCGGCTGGGTTATTTCTGCCCAAACTCGTTTATTTTTTCAATTAAAAAGTCTACCCATTTTTCCTGCGGCAGCTTGAACATGGTCTGGCCTTTTTCAAAGTACAGACCTTCGCCTTTGCCGCCGGCAATGCCGAAGTCGGCGTCGCGCGCTTCCCCGGGGCCGTTGACTACGCAGCCCATAACGGCTATTTTCAGCCCCGTGGCCTTGCGCAGCAGTTCTCTGTCGGAATAAATGCGCTTTTCCAGTTCGCGCACCGTGCCGGCCACATTTACCTGCGTGCGGCCGCAGGTCGGGCAGGAAATCAAATTCGGCCCGTACTGCCGCAAATGCAGGGCCTTTAAAATTTCATAGGCGGCGCGCACCTGCAGGGAGGGGTCTTCGGTCAAAGATACGCGGATGGTCGCGCCGATGCCTTTTTGCAGCAGCGTCCCCAGCGCGATGGCGCTTTTGACGGTGCCGCTTAAAAAGCTGCCCGCTTCGGTCAGGCCGATATGCAGCGGAATATCCGACTGGGCGGCAAAAAGCGCATTGGCTTTGACGGTGCGGTTGAAATCGTCCGACTTCAAAGACACCACCACGTTTTTAAAATTCAGCTGTTCCAAAATATTGGCCTGTTCCAGGGCTTCGTTTACCATGACTTCGGCCCATTTGTCATCGGACAGGTCCACCTGTCCGGCCACGCTTTTGAGGTATTTGACCGAACCGGCATTGACGCCGATGCGTATGGCCACGCCTTTATCGGCGCAGGCTTTGACCACCTCTTTGGTGTTTTCTATGGCGCCGATATTGCCCGGGTTAATGCGCACCTTGTCTACGCCCTGTTTGACGGCTTCCAGCGCCAGTTTGTAATCAAAATGAATATCGGCCACCAGCGGGCTGTGTATGCGTTTTTTGATTTCGCCCAGGGCCAGCGCGGCCTGCATGTCCGGCACGGCCACGCGGTTGATTTCGCAGCCGGCGTTTTCCAACATATTGATTTGGGCGGCGGTGGCGGCGGCGTCGCGCGTGTCGGTGTTACACATGCTTTGCACGCGCACGGGCTGGCCGGAGCCCAGGGTATAGGGGCCTACTTGCACAAGTCTGCTTTTATACATTATTCACCTTCCTGCGCGGGGGCCTGCTCCGCCGGCGCGTCCGCCGTTTGGGTTTGCACGGCGGCGGGCTTGGGCGTAAAGAAAATGCGTTTAATATCGGCGTACGAAGCATACACCACCAGCAGCATCAACAGATAAAAGCCCACATTGGCCGCGCGCATGATGTTTTTGGTGGAGGGGAGTTTGCCCGTCAGCCCTTCCCATAAATACACCAGCGCATAACCGCCGTCCAGTATGGGAATGGGGAAAAGGTTAAACATACCTACTGCCAAAGACAGCATGCCGATTAAGAAAATAAAATCCATCAGCCCGCGGTGCGTGGCCTGGTGAATGATATTCACAATGCCGATGGGGCCCGCCACGTCCGGCGCTTTTTTATGGGAAATGCTCTGCCAAATGGATACGAGCGAAAATTTCGTCCAGTACCAGCACTGGTACACGCCCAGCCAGGCCGATTCAAATATCCCCACGGGCTGTAACTGGGTGGCTACGGCAATGCCCAGCATGGTGGGTTTGTCTTTTAAAAAGTCCGCGTCTTTGGCGGTCAGCTGCAGGGTTTCATCGCCGCGCTGCACAGTCAGGGTCAGATCGCCTTTGCGTTCCTGTAGGGCACGGGTCAGCTCCAGCCAGTTCTCCACCGGAGTACCGTTTAAAGAGGTAATCAAATCTTCCGGCTGAAGGCCGATTTTTCCGGCGGGATAATTTTCCACCACGCTGCCCACCTGCGCGGGCAGTTTGGCCGGATCGGTTTCCGGCATGCCGCGCCAGTAAATCAGCCCCGCAAAAATCACCGCCGCCAGCACATAGTTAAACAAAGCCCCGTTGACCACCATAAAGAATTTGGCATACCATTTTTTGGCGGCAAATTCATTGGGTTTGGGGAGTTCTTTGTTGTCGTCTTCCAAAAACATCTGCCCTTCCGGCTCCACAAAACCGCCGAAGGGAATGGCGCGGATTTGGAAATCCGTCCCTTTGGCCGATTTTTTGTGCCACAGAATTTTGCCGAAGCCGAAGGAAAACTCCTTCACGCCGATGCCCGTTAACCGGCAGGCGATAAAATGGCCGAATTCGTGAATAATCACAATCGGGCTTAATACGACAATGACGGCAATAATGGAAAGCAGCATATATACCCCTTATAAAATGACTTTTTTGTATTTTTTCTCGGCCAGGTTGGCCAAGGCTTTTTCGCGGCCCCAAGCGTCGGCTTCCGCGGCCTGGTTGAGTGTAATGCGTCCGGTGCGGCCATAGGTTTCTTTGAGCACGCTGTAAATCAGTTTGGGAATATCGGTAAATTTAATGCGCTCTTTTAAAAACGCGTCCACGGCCACTTCGTCCGCCGCGCTTAACACGGCCGGAAACACGCTGCCGCGCCGCTGGGCCGCCAGGGCCAGGTCCAGGCACGGAAAGCGGTCAAAATCCGGCTCAAAAAATTCCAGCTTCTGCGCTTCAAACAAGTTCAGCGGTTTGACGGGGCTGGGCAGGCGTTTGGGATAAGTAACGGCGTATTGAATGGGAATGCGCATGTCCGGCTCGCTCATTTCGGCCAAAATCGCGCCGTCGGCATATTCCACCGCGGAGTGAATCAGCGACTGCGGATGAATGACGATTTGCACTTTCTCCTGCGGCAGGGAAAACAAATTCATAATTTCTATGGCTTCAAAGCCTTTGTTCATCAGCGTGGCCGAGTCCACGGTGATTTTTTTGCCCATTTTCCAGCGCGGGTGGTTTAGGGCTTCTGCCGGCGTAACGGTGGAAAGGGCTTTTTTGCGCCGCGCGAACGGTCCGCCCGAAGCAGTTAAAAAAACGCGGGAGATGGACTCATTGGCGCGGTCGTAATTGTTGGCGTCGGTTTCTTCCATGCATTGGAAAATGGCCGAAGGCTCGCTGTCCACGGGGATAATCGTGGCGTTCCAGCGGCGGCACTCCTGCATAATGCTTTGCCCCGCCATGACCATGGGTTCTTTGTTGGCCAGTGCGATGGTTTTGCCCGCTTTAATGGCGGCAATCAAAGGCTGAAAGCCCACCGCTCCCACCAGCCCGCTGATAATCAGGTTAGCAGACGGCAGGGAAGAGAGGAACACCAGGCTGTCCATATCCGGCGGCAGCAGCTGGGTGCCCTTGGGCATTTGGGTTTTTAAAATTTCGTAACTGGCTGCGTCCAATACGGCGGCAAAGCGCGGCTTAAAGGTATGCACCTGCTTGATAAAAAGCTCGGTATTTTTGTTGGCGCTCATGCCTATGACGCGGTATTGCGGCCCCAGCCGCGCAATGACGTCCAGCGCGGAAGTGCCTATGGAGCCGGTGGAACCCAGTACGATAATGTTTTTCATAATGTGTACAGCACGACGTAATAGAAAACGGGCGCCAGCAGCAGGTAAGAATCAAAACGGTCCAAAAATCCGCCGTGTCCGGGCAGCAGGTGGGAGGAATCTTTGACCCCCGTGCTGCGTTTGATGACCGATTCGGCCAGGTCGGACACCTGCCCCACGACGGCCACCAGCAGTCCCAGCCACACGGCTTCCTGTACGCTGAACAAATCCGGCAGGAACAAATGGCGCATTAAGAGCGCTCCGCCCACGGCCAGCACGGTGCCGCCCGCGGCGCCTTCCCAGGTTTTCTTGGGGCTGACTTCTTTGTTTAGTTTGTGCCTGCCCAAAAAGCGGCCCGTAAAATAGGCGCCCGTGTCACAAATCCACACGGTAATAATCATAAACAGCGTCAGGTATTCGCCGTATTGGGCAATATCGCGTATATTAATAAGGTGTGCCAAAGACCACGGGATAAAGAACACGCCCGTAAAGGTATTGGTCACGCGCTCCCAGCTGCGGTGCGGGGTCAGCACTTCAATAAATAAAACGCCGAAAATCACGATACTGACGGCAAAAGGGTACAGGTTGTCCGGCAGTTCCAGCGCGGGCAGGTTTGCCCGTCCCAAAATGGCCACGGCGGCCATCAACAGCCCAAAAAGCATCAGCGAAAGCATATGCACGGGCTTTTTTCCGGCGGTAAGCACCAGGCCGTACTCATACAAGCACAGCAGGATGACACAGGCCGTGAAGGCCATAAACACCACGCCGCCGAAATGAATGGCGGCCAGAACAACGGGAATGCCGATGACGGCGGTTAAAATACGGGGTAATAGCATATTGTCATTTTAGCAAATATAGGCTGACTGGGTGAAAAAACAGAAGCGAAAGAAAATTTTTGCGGAGCGTTTTTTGCTCCCAAACCCCCAAAATTGGTATCATTTACATATATATATTGTAATGGAGATATTACCCCATGGCAAAAAATGACCTGACTACCAGGAACCTGATGTTGGACAGTTTGAAGCAATACGCCAAGAACAGGATTTCCCATGAGTTCATCCGCGAACATGACGCGAAGAACGAAATTCCCCTGGACATTTTAAAAGAGATGTACGACCATGACGTGCTGGGCGTGCATCTTTTGCTTATTCCCGAAGAATACGGCGGCCTCGGCGGCCAGACCACCGAAATTTACCGCGTGTGCGAACAGCTGGCCCGCATTGATTTAGGCATCGCCACGGGCGTTTTCGCCACGTTTTTGGGCAGTGACCCGATTAACGTGGGCGGTACGCCGGAGCAGAAGGCCAAATGGTTTAAGAAAATTGCGCATGAAAACAAACTGGTAGCTTACGGCGCGACGGAAGCCGACGCCGGCTCCGACCTCGTTTCCCTGCGCACCCGCGCCGAGCGCGTGGAAAAAGACGGCAAAATCGTCGGTTACAAAATCACCGGCAGCAAAATGTGGATTTCCAACGGCGGCGTGGCCGATATTTACACCGTGCTGGCCCTGGCCCCGGGCGGCCCGAGCTGGTTTATTGTGGAAAGAGGCACCCCGGGCTTTACGCAGGACGCGCACGAAGACAAACACGGCATCCGCCTCTCCAACACCGCCGGACTGGCTTTTGACGAAGTGTATGTGCCGGCAGAAAATTTAATCGGGCTGGAAGAAGGCAAAGGCTTCCTGCAGGCGCAGGCCGTATTCGGCTATACGCGTCTGATGGTGGCCGCTTTTGGTTTGGGCGGCGGCGAAGAAGCCGTGGAAACCGCGCTTGTTTACGCGCAGCAGCGCATTCAGGCTGGCGGCCCGCTGGCCGAAAAGCAGGGCTTTATGCTCAAGCTCATTACCCCGCATTATGTGCGCTTTGAAGCGGCCCGCGCCTATATTGACTGGACGGCCAAACAGCTGGAAGTCAACAATCACGGCCTGGCTACCGAAGGCGCCATCGCCAAGCTGTACGCCACCGAATCGGGCAACAAAGCCGCCGAAGACGCCATTCAGGCCATGGGCGGTTTCGGCTACACCAAAGAATTTGCGGTGGAAAAAATCAAACGCGACGTTAAGATTACCTGCATTTACGAAGGCACCAGCGAAGTGCTGGAAATGACCATCTTCCGCGGCCGCTGGCAGGAACACCTCAAAACCCGCGGCCAGTATTACATCAAACAGGCCGAGGAGTTTGAGGCCATTCATGCCCAGCACCCCGATGTGGGGGCCGACAGCGTGGCCCTGGGTTTCCGCGCTTTGGCCCGCGTGCTGGAAGACTGCCGCGCGCAGAAACTTACGCGCCACCAGTACATTACCTTTATGCTGGGTGATTTAATCAGCGAGGCCGAAGTGGCCGCCGTTTTCGCGCGCGAATGCGCCGAAGGCCGCGTCACCGAAGGCAGCCGCTTTGATTTAAACACCCTCAAAATTATGTCCCGCGTCAATGCGCGCCTGAGCGCGTTTAAGATCGCCACCGAAGGCATGAAACTCATCCTGGGCGTGGGCGCGGCTTCGGCGCAGGACCTGTCCGCCGGAGTGAACCTGGTCGGCATTGAAGAAAAAATGACCGGCCTCATCAACGATGAGGACCTGGTGTCGGCCAAACTCAGAGAAACTTTTAAAGCATAAGGAAACCCCATGAATATTATCGTATGCATTAAACAAGTACCCGATTCCACCCAGGTAAAGGTGGATCCGAAAACCGGCACCCTGATCCGCGCCGGCGTACCCAGCATTTTAAACCCCTACGACCATTACGCGCTGGAAAAGGCCCTGGCTATTAAAGCCAAAACGGGCGCGAAAGTAACCGTGCTGTCCATGGGCCCCAACCAGGCCGTGGCCGTGCTGCGCCTGGCTTTGGCTTTGGGCGCCGACGAAGGCGTGTTGCTTTCCGACCGTGCTTTTGCCGGTTCGGACACCTGGGCCACTTCTTACGCGCTGGCTACGGCGGTAAAGAAAATCGGCCAGTATGATTTAATCCTCTGCGGCCAGATGGCTATTGACGGCGACACGGCCCAGACCGGCCCCGGTATTGCTTTCCACCTGGGCATCCCGCAGCTGACGTTCTGCGACAGCGTGGACAGCGACGGGCAGCGTGTGGTTGTGAAAAAGCTGATTGAAGGCGGCCACCAAATTATGGAAGCCGACCTGCCTGCGCTGGTAACCATGACCATGCCCGTGGATTATGTGGCCAAATATCCGTCTTTCCTGGCCGCGCACAAGGCGCAGGACAAGCAAATTTATATCTGGACGGCGGCCCAAATCGGTGCGGACGTGCACAAGCTGGGGCTGGAAGGCTCCCCCACGCGCGTATCGCGCATTTTCCCGCCGGCCGCCAGAGCCAAAGGCGAAATGATTACCGGCTCGGCCGAAGAAATGGCGGCCAAGTTCGTTGAAATTTTACAAAAGGAGAGTTTTGTCAAATGATTCAGGTAGCTTCTAATTGCGTAGGTTGCGGCAAATGCGTGTCCGCCTGCCCTTTTGGGGCGCTCTCCCTGGTTAACCGCAAAGCGGTGCCCAACAGCAGCTGCACCATGTGCGGCGCGTGCGTGTCGGTCTGCCCGGTCAAGGCTTTGTCCCTGCCCGCCGCGGGCGCGGCGCCGGCCAAAAAAGACCTCTCCGCCTATAAAGGCGTGTGGGCCTTTATTGAAATTTCCGATGACGGCAAAACCCAAAAGGTCCGCCCCGTGGGCTTTGAACTGTTGTCCAAAGGCCGCGAACTGGCCGACCAGCTGGGTGAAGAACTCTGCGCCGTGATTATCGGCGACGGGGTGGAAAAATATTTTGCGGAGCTGTCCTCTTACGGCGCGGACAAAATTTACGCCGTCAGCGGCCCCGCGTACCGCGATTACAACACCGCCGCTTACGCCAATGCCATGGTGGCCTTGATTAAAAAGTATAACCCCAGCGTGGTGTTGTATCCGTCCACCTATATCGGGCGCGACTTGTCCCCGCGTATTTCTTCGGAACTCTTTGTAGGGTTGACGGCGGACTGCACGGGCCTGTCCATTGCCGATGGACTTTTGATACAGACCCGTCCGGCTTTCGGCGGCAACATTATGGCCGATATCAAATGCCCGGATTACCGCCCGCAAATGTCCACCGTGCGCCCCAATGTGTTTAAGAAAGTGGTTACACGCCCGGGCAGCATGGCGCAAATCGTCAATGAAACCATTGCCGTGCCGGCCGAAGCGGGCCGCGTGCGCATCATCAGCAAACACTTTGACGAAACCTCTGCGCAGGACAAGCTGGACGAGGCCGAAGTGGTCATCGCCGGCGGGCGCGGTATGAAAGACAAAGCCGGTTTTGACGTGCTGGAGCAGCTGGCCGCCGAACTGGGCGGTGCGGTGGGCGCTTCCCGTGCGGCCATTGACCTGGGGCTGAAGCCCAAAGAAAAACAGGTCGGCCAGTCCGGCGTTACCGTAGCGGCCAAGCTGTATGTGGCGTGCGGTATTTCCGGCGCGGTGCAGCATATCGTGGGTATGGAACACAGCGACGTGATTATCGCCGTGAACAAAGACGCCAACGCCCCCATTTTCAACGTATGCAAATACGGATTTGTGGGGGATGCGCGCCAACTCTTGCCCAAGGTAGTGGACGCCGTTAAAAAAGCCAAGAATAAATAAAGAACGGCTTATTTAGCTGTTGCGCTTTACACACGGCGGATAAAACATACCGTTTTATCCGCCGTTAATTTTATATGCTCCCGTCCTTTTCCCGGATATTAATGTAAGAAATAAAAATCCCGCACCGTACGGTGCGGGGGAGGAGTGATGATTTTAATCGGTGCGGCGGCCAAACGGCCGCCTTTTTAACGGGCGCTGTATACCGCGTAGTCGCTGCCGCGCTGCAGGGCATACGGCAGGGACTGGGTCCAGTCTTTCTGTCCGGTGCGGTGATATGCCTGCGCGCGTTTGCGCAAAAGCAGGCGGTGGGTTTGGAGATTAACGTAATCTTTTTCCTGGGCGTTTAAATCCACCACCGCCGTTTCGGCAAAGCCGTCTCCGGCGGAATAATCGGGGCGTACAGCGGGAATGCGAAAAAATTGTTTCAGTTGGTTCCATGCGTTTTTCATACTTATATTCTAGACTTTGTTCCGGCGGCGGACCAGAGTCTTTGGACCCAAACTGCCGTGTGTTTTGGACCCGTTTTACCAGAGGGCCGGGACCCAGCCGGAATATGGGCCCTATGGTATCTTTTCATAAAAAACCCCGTCCGATTTTCGGACGGGGTTTTGTACGACGCTGCATTTAGTTTTCATAAATGGGCCGGTAATTTTCCGCGTCGGTGCTTTTTATCAAGTTAATCGCGGTCAGCGCAGGCGGCATGCCAATGTAAGGCATAGCCTGCACCATGGCGGCCAGCAGGGTTTCTTTGGAGTTGCCTGCTTTTAAATTGCCTACGATATGCGCGCTTAACTGCTTTTCATCTCCGGCGGCGGCCAGTACCACCAGTACCAGCAGTTCCTTTTGTTGCAGGGACAGCCCCTCCCGGGTATAAAAATCCCCAAAGCCAAACGAAGTTAAAATATGCGGCACTTTTTCATTATACGGCGCAGGCAGGGAGGCCATGGCGGCTTTTACTTCGTCACCGTATAACGGGGCCTGAACGGCCAGGCCCTTTTCATAGCGGTTTTTGTCCGTGACGGTGCCTTGTTTTTTCAGCGGCAGTTTGATGCCCCGCGCTTTGGCCACTTCATTGAAAACGGCCACGGCATTGAGCGTGCGCGGAAAGCCGATAAATGGGGCGCACAGATAAATGGCTTCCCGCACCGCAGCGGGGTCGTTGCCGACGTTTAAAGCCGCGTTTATATGGGCTTTGAGCTGGGGCAGCGTCTGAATGGCGGCCAGCGAGGTAACGGTAATAAGTTCGCGGGTTTTGTCGTCCAAATCACCGATATAAAACACTTCCCCGAAAATAAATTTCTGCAAAATTTCCATCAGTTCGGGGTCTGACGGGTCCTCCTGCCTCTCGGCGCGAAACAGCCGCTGGTAGGTTTCATCGGCTTTTTTGGCGCGGGTTTTGTCGGCATCGGCCGCCGCCGCGGGGACGGCCTGCAGTGCCAGCAGGCAGAGAGGTAAAATAAGTTCCAGGGTTTTTTGCATATTCGGCTCCTTGTGTTAATGTATGATATAGTAAATTATAAACCGTGGAGTTTGCTCCAGGTCAAGGGGAGAATTCCAGCGACCATTTCCCGCCCCTACAGCGCGTAATTGCTATAATAAATAAGGATATGTCCATATTTTCTAAACTTTTTAAACTGTTTATTACCGTGGTGCTGATGCCGCTTATCCCCATGGCGCTGCTGCTTGCCTAT
Source organism: Candidatus Avelusimicrobium excrementipullorum (assembly GCA_019120455.1). GTDB lineage: Bacteria > Elusimicrobiota > Elusimicrobia > Elusimicrobiales > Elusimicrobiaceae > Avelusimicrobium > Avelusimicrobium excrementipullorum. The sequence goes on along the minus strand of DWVB01000036.1, from coordinate 5,058 downwards.
TACCAGAACCGCCAGAAGGACAATATCCTGGAAACCCATTACAATTTGGCGGAAATCATTTCCTACAATATGAAGCAGTCCGCTTCCGATTTAAACGGGCGGCTGTCTTTTGCCCGCCATTTGCCCGCACTGCTGCAGGACGGCGAGGACCCTGTTCCCCTGTTGCAAAATGCCTTGGATTCCCAGCCCGATTTACTGTTTTTGGCCGTGCTGGACGCGCAGGGAAAAGAACATTTCCGCGCGGCGCAGAACGCCCGCGCCTGGAAGGAAGAAACGATAGATTTATCCGCCGAAAAAGATTTGAGGTCCATGGCGGCCCGCCAACGGCTGTATTTGAGCCCGCTGGAAATGATAAACGGTTTGCCGGTGGCGGAGTTCGTTTATCCCCTGGCGGAAGAAGGTTTTTTGTACGGCGTGTTCAGCTGGTATGATTTTATGGAGCGCCTGCAGCAACTGCGCATAGGCCGGACGGGGCAGGTGTATGTGGCCTCGGCGGCGGGAGAAATGTATTTGCTGCCTTCCCAATGGGGGCCGGACGTATCGGCGGAAACGTTGCGCGGGTTTTTTACAGGGGAATCCGGTTTTATCAAAAAACTGAAAGGGGAAAGAGAAACCTATGTGGGGGCTTATGCGCCCGTGAATGTGTTTGACGCTTATGCGGTGGTTTTGCAGCCGCGGGAAGAGGCGTTCCGCAGTTTGTACTTCTCCAATATCGTTATTATTTTGTTTTTACTGGCCATTGCCACGCTGGCGTATTTCGGCGCGCTGACGTTTTCGCGCAGTTTGGGCGAACCTATTGCCGCGCTGGCCCGCGGTGCGCGGGAAGTCAGCCGCGGGAATTTGGATCACCGCGTCAGCGAGGAGGCCGGCTGGGGGGAATTTGAACAGCTGATAAAGTCTTTTAACAAGATGACGGCGGATTTAAAAGATTATCAGGTTTTGCAGCTGAAGAACCAGGTCAGCGAGATGAAAGAGCAGGTATTCCGCTCCGTGGCGCATGATTTGCGTGCGCCGCTTTTGGGCCTGCAGGGATATATTTATCTTTTGTCCAGCGGCAAAATTACCGAAGAACAGCGCGGCGAATATCTGCAGCGTATGGACGAAGCGGCCAAAAATTTGTCTTCGCTTTTGGAAGATGTGCTGTCCGTTTCGCGCGTGGAGGCGGGCATGGCCCTGCCGCAGCGCCGGCAGACGGAGCTGGAGCCGCTGCTGCAAAACGTACTTAATACCCTGCGTCCCGCCGCGCAGGAAAAGGGGCTGGCGCTGGAAATGCAGGTGCCTGCGGGGCTTTGTGCCTGGGCGGACCCGAAGCTGCTGCGGCGCATCGTGACCAATTTGCTGTCCAACGCCGTTAAATTTACCAAAGAGGGTTTTGTAAAAGTAACGGCGCAGGACGAAGAGAAGCAAACCGTCGTCCGCGTACAGGACAGCGGCGTGGGACTGGACGAAAAACAATGTGCGGAGATTTTTGAAAAATACCGTCAGGTGGACGAAAAGGCCGAAGGCTACGGACTGGGGCTTTTTATCAGCCGCCAGCTGGCCCGCGCGCACGGCGGGGATTTGACGGTACAGTCCGAGGCCGGAAAGGGCAGCACATTTATTTTGACGCTGCCCAAGGAGGAAGCATGAGCGTTTTTTGGCGTTTGGTGCTGGCATATTACATTTGCGCCGTTTTATTTTATAACCTCACGTTTTTTGCCTGGCGGGACCGGCGTCCGGTTGCGGCGGGTTTGGTGCAGTTTTTTGCTTATTTTATGGTCGGCGGCGCGCTGACGTGGCCGTATTGGCATTTGACCTGGCCGCTCTTGGGGCTGTGGGAAGTGCATTGCGTGTGGTGTCTGGCGGCGTTTGCCCTGTTTGAAACGGTGAACAATAAAATGATGGTCTATCGTTCCGGCCAGCAGAAACGCCACGCGCTGACGTTTGTCGTGCATGATATACTGGCCCTGTTGTTTATTTTGCTGTGCGCGCCGACGCATGTGTTGTATGAAACGGGCAATGCCCTGGCCGAACCGTGGATTATTTCCGCCGTAGGGGTGCTGGTGGTAACCAAAATGTTCAGTGTATTTATTTATATGGTGGAACAGGATTTGTACGGGCGGGATTATCCGACAATAGACGAGAGCTTTATCACCATGCTCATGCGTTTGATTTTCTTTCTCATCGTGCTTTTGCCCGGCTGGCGCTGGGTGCTGTGGTTTCTGGTGTGGCTGTGGGCCTGCCGCGTGGCACGGCGCAACCGCCTGCTGGATTTTTCGCGCTTTGCGCTGTATTTCGGCGCGTTTGGGGCGACGGCGGTGGGATTTTTGGCCAAATGGAGTTTTTACCTGCAATGATTCCGTTAAGTGACATTAAATTTGCCTGCCTGGATACGGAAACGACCGGTCTGTCGCCCGAGCGCGGCGGCAAAATTTGCGAGATTGCCGTTTCCGTCAGCCAAAACGGCCGCAAGCTGGAAGAATTTTCCACCCTGCTTAACCCGGGTATGCCTATGCACCCCGACGTAATAGCCATACACGGCATTACCAATGACATGGTCAAAGACGCGCCGAAATTTATAGATGTGCTGCCGCGTCTGCTGGCTTTGCTGGACGGCTGCGTGCTGGTGGCGCATAATGCCGAGTTTGATTTGGGTTTCCTGCGCGCGGAAACGGCCTCCTGCGGGCTGCGCTTTCCGGATTATCCGGTGGTGGACACGCTCAAACTTGCGCGCAAAAACGGGTGCTTCCAGCGCAACAATCTGGGTGTAATCGCCGCCGCGCTGGGCATAGACGCGCAGGGCGCGCACCGCGCCATGGCCGACGTGCGCATGACGGAGAAGGTGCTGTATAATTTCCTGCACGAATTTGCGCGCTGCGGCGTAAACTGCCTGGAAGAACTGCAAAAGTGCCAGTTTAAAAAACATGAAAAAGCCGTGCTGGGGCTGACCCCGCTGCCGTGACCGCGCGGCGCAGACTTTCATATAATATATATAACAGGCCGCCGGACGCGGCCGAGCAGAAGGAGAATTGATTTATGAAAAAAGTGGTTTTAATTATCCGTGACGGCTGGGGCGACGCCAAGCCCGGCAAATACAATGCCGTCAGCAATGCCAAAACCCCGAATATGGACAAATACCTGGCCGCCTGGCCCCATACGCAAATAGAAGCCTCCGGCGAGCAGGTGGGCCTGCCCGCGGGTTATATGGGCTCTTCCGAAGTGGGGCACCTGAACATGGGCGCGGGGCGCATTGTGATTCAGGAGCTCAAACGCTTGAAAGATACCATTGAGGACGGCTCCCTGTTCAAATCGGCTCCGTTTGCCGCCGCCATAGACAACTGCTTAAACAACCATAAAGCCTTGCATCTGATGGGGCTGGTGCAGGACGAAGGCGTCCATGCGCACCAGGATCATCTGTTTGCCATTTTGAAATACGCCGCCGAAAAGGGTATTAAACAGATTTATATTCATTTCTTTTCCGACGGGCGTGATACGCCGCCGAAATCTTCCGTCGGCTTTATCCGCCAACTGGAAGAGCATATCAAACAGTGCGGCGTCGGGCAGATCGCCACGATTCAGGGCCGTTACTACGCCATGGACCGCAGCGAAAACTGGGCGCTGACCGACCAGGCTTATAACCTGATTGTCCACGCGCAGGGCGCGCACGCCAAGACGGCCGAAGAAGCCGTGCAAACCGATTACGAAACCCTCAAAACGCCGGACGGCGGCCCCATGGTGGACGAATACATCCCGCCCACGGTGCTGGGCGATTACAAAGGCATGACGGAAGGCGACAGCGTGATTTTCTTTAACTTCCGCCAGGACCGCGCCATTCAGCTGACCAAAGCCTTTATTGACCCCGCTTACCCGGGCAAAATTACCCGCGTGCCGTGCGTGTACTGCGGCCTGACCAAATATTACGATTCTTTCCCGTACAATGCCCTGCCGTCTATGACCGACGGCGGCGGTATGGATAATTTGCTGGGCCAGGTGATTTCCAAGGCCGGCCTGAAGCAGCTGCGCCTGGCCGAAACGCAGAAGTTTAAACACGTGACTTCTTTCTTCAACGGCAAGCAAATCCAGCCGTATGAAGGAGAGGACCGCATTGAAATCAAAGGCCGCTTTGATCCCGCCACCTTTGCCGAACACCCGGAAATGGAAGCCTACCGCGTGGCGGACGAAGCCGTCAAACAGGTGGAAGGCGGAAAATATGATTTCATCGTCATTAACTTTGCCAACGGGGATATGGTGGGCCATACCGGCAACTTTAATTCCGTCGTCAAAGCCATTGAAGTGGTGGACGAATGCGTGGGCAAGGTAACCGAGGCCGCCCTGGCCAAAGGTTATGCGGTGATGATTACCGCCGACCACGGCAACGCCGAAGAAATGTGGGACGAAAAAATCAATATGCCCAAAACCGCGCATACGACCAACCTGGTGGACTTCGTCTATGTCAATCCGGACGATGCCCACGCGCATATGGCCAAAACCGGCAACCTGGGCGATATTGCCGTAACGGTTTTGCAGGTCATGGGGCTGGAAAAACCGGCCGACATGACGGCCAAGAGTCTGATTGAAAAATAGGGGCGCTGCCCCTGACCCGCTTCCTTTTTGGCATTGCCCAAAAAGGAAGCAAAAAGGCTAGCCGATTGGGAAATATAAAAAATCCGTTTGGCGGCTGTTTTGTAAACTCGCTTTGCTCAGACATACAAAACAGACATTTCCGCCAAACGGACTTTTTATAAACATTTCCAATATCGGCGGAAATATATGGAACAATATCTAAAAGTAAAGGCGCATGCGGGGGAGAAGAAAGAAAAACTCCTGCAAAAAACGCCGGACAGTTTTGAAATTTGGGTCAAAGCCCCCGCCGAACGCGGCCTGGCCAATGCCGCCGTGCGCGCCGCGCTGGCGGCGCATTTGGGCGTGGCGGAAAACAAACTTTCTCTTGTCAAAGGTGCCACCAGTCCCGCCAAAATTTTCCTGCTGCGCAGCTAGCACATAACAGTGTGTTCTATTGGGTTTTAAATCCTTGTGCGGTGGAATATTTAAAAGGGCTTGCATTGTTTTTTTTTTTTT
>DWVB01000035.1 GCA_019120455.1 Candidatus Avelusimicrobium excrementipullorum | reverse complement strand
TTTTTGATAAATTTTGCGTATGAGCAAAATTTATCAAAAAATGTATCTGGAAAATAAAAGCCGCTCTAAAGGCGTTTTAGGCGGCTTTATTCATAAAGTCATTCTGAGAAGTTGTAACTCAGAATCTCATCCGCTTTCTTTCAAACAGACCGGCTTTACGCTGATTGAACTGCTGGTCGTTGTGCTGATTATCGGCATATTGGCAGCGGTTGCCGTACCGCAGTATGAAAAAGCCGTGCTTAAAAGCCGCTATGTACAGCTGCAGATTAGCGCAAAAACTTTTTATGACGCCTTGCAGCGTCATTATATGGCAACCGGCACTTATCCCTCGGAGTTAAGTGTTTTAGATATTCAAATGCCCGGTGCAGTCCAAACCGGTCCTAACAGAGTGGATTTCGGTAATTACGGTTGTACCTATTATTCTGGAAAAGCAGACGCAGCTAACTCTATTCAATGTGATGTTTCCAAACCGTTTTATACGGGTATGCGCATTTTTCTCTATCAGACATGGGGAAATAGTGAAGATGTGGGTAAACGATATTGTATAGCGTCAAAAAATGATAAAAAATTTCAAGAGGCAGAGGAGTTTTGTCTATCTATGGGCGGAGTGGAGTCGCATGACAGCGGTAGTGGACAAATGCATTATTTATTGCCGTAATTAAATAATAAAAAATCCCGCCGTTCGGCGGGATTTTTGCAGAGGGATATTTTATCCTTGGGTGTTATCAAAGGGTTTTTTGTTGATGAACTGTTCGGAATGGTCCGTCACGCGGTCCAGCTCGGCTTTCAGTTCGGCGGCGACGGCCTGCATATCGCTCTCTTCGGAAACGTAAATGGCTTTGCCGTAGGTCAGCGCCGTACTGCCAAAGGGCAGCGGTACGCGCATTTTATCCCAGGAGCCGACTTTAAATTTATGGCTTAAAGCCGTTCCGACCGGAATAATGGGCAGACCCGTTTTTTTGGCCAGAAACAAAATGCCCGGCTGTACCTGGTAAATCGGTCCGCGCGGTCCGTCGGGGGTCAACATGGGGTGGTAGCCCGCTTCGGCAATGTTCATCAGTTTAATCAGCGCGCGCGCGCCGCCGCGCGTAGTGCTGCCGCGCACGGCTTTCATGCCGAATTTGGGCAGTACGCGGGCGATAAATTCCCCGTCGTCGCTTAAACTGATCAGCGAGCAGATTTTCTGTCCGCGGTAAGGATAGAGCAAAAACAGCTGTTGGTTGTGCCAAATGGAGTAAATATAGTTTTTGCCTTCTTTTTCCAACTGTAAAAATTCGTCCGTTTTAAACCAGTAAATGCGCGTCGTCCAGCCTAAAAACAGCGTATAGGCGTAAATGGCCCAGGAGCCGAGTACATGCTTCCAGGAAACGGTTTTTTTCTCCAGCGAAGTCGGTTTGGGCATTATTTTTTTCCTCTGCGTTTTTTCTTCTGCCACGGAACGATAAACACCGCCGTCGCCTGCGGCCGTACGGAGCCGTCTTGGCAGGAAACGTCTATTTTGCCCGACTGCAGCCGTTCCAGCAGTTTGGGCAAAATTTTACGGGCGGTTTCTTCTTCCGTGCGCGGGGAGTCTTTAAACAGTTTCGGTTCCGGCGCCAAGCCCAGTTTGGGAACATATACAAACTGCGGCTCCAGCGCTTCGCATTCTTCTTTTTCCGCCTGCTCTTTAATTAAATCGGCCACAAACAAAACGGCCGTGCGCAGAAATTCAAATAAAACGGTTTGGGCAATCAGCTGTTTGGCGGGGGGGAGCGTGTCGGCGTAATCCGTGACATTTTGCCCCAGGGTAACGGCGCACGCGCTGAACATGCCCTGCGCGGCTACGGCCTGATCGCCTAAATCCCACAGGGCGTTTTCATTAAATTCGTAGACGGTGCCCGGGTCCAGTTTGCCGGCCAGCTCCAGCACAAAAGCCGCCAGTTCTATTTCGCTGTTTAGCTGCGCGGCGGGCAAATCCAGGCCCAGGCGCAGCACTTTGCGCGTAATTTCCTTCTGGCGCGTGCTGATTTTAAAACGTTTGATTTTGCGCATGCTTTCAGTCATATTTTTTTATCCGCTCTTTGTCAAAAGCGCGTAAAAAAACACGGCGAGAAAAAGCCGGACGCGCAGGATACGCGTCCGGCTTTAAAACTATCTTCTGTTTCTGCGGCTTTTGCGGACGGATTTTTTGGAAGGACCGTTGCCGGAAGCGGCCGGTTTGGCTTCTTCCTTCTTTTCAACGGGTTTCTTTTCCGTTTCCGCTTTGCGCGCGGGTTTGGCGGCGGCTGCCGCCGCTTCTTTGTTTTCGCCGCCGTGCGTCCAAACGTACACCAGCGGGGTCGTCAGCGCGATGGTGGTGTAAACGCCGCAGATGCAGCCCACCAGCATGGCAAACGCAAACGAGTTGAGCGCTTCCCCGCCGAAGAAGTACAAAATGAACAGCGAGCCGACCACCGTCAAAGACGTAATGACCGTGCGGGACAGCGTTTCGTTGATGGAGAGGTTAATCAGCTCTCCCAGCGAGGCGCGCGGGCGCAGGCGCATATTTTCGCGGATACGGTCAAAAATGACGATGGTGTCGTTGATGGAGAAACCGGCCACCGTCAGGAAGGCCGCCACGACCACCAGGTCAATTTCCCGCTGCGTCAGCGCAAAGGCCACCGCCATAACAAACAAATCGTGGAACAGGGCAATTACGCCCGAGGTGCCCCACAGAATGTTGCTGAAGCGGAAGGCCACGTAAATAATAATCAGCACCAGCGAGAGGATAATGGCCCACGCGGCGCGTTCGGTCATATCCTGCCCGACGGCGGGCCCCACGAAGTTGGTCTGCTGCACCGTGTAAGGCACGTTGAGCGTGTCCAGCGCTTTTTCCACGCCGGCCTGTACTTCGGCAATGTCAGCCTCGGAGCCTTTTTCGCGCACGGCGTAGGTGTTGTCGCCGTAAGACTGCAGGTCGGATTCACGCTCCGTCTGCGCCAGGGCGTCGCGAATGGCGGACATTTCCACGGGTTGCTCAAATTTTACCTGCACCATGGTGCCGCCGGTAAAATCAATGCCCATATTCAGCCCTTTGGTGGCAAACAAAATAATGCCGAAAATAAAAATCAGGGTTGAAATGGTGAAATATACTTTCCTGTATTTAAGGAAATCAATATTGGTTTTCGGGAAAAAAGTCATCATAAGCTGATCTCCTTGGGGTTGGAAGTCAAAATCAGCTCGTAAATAGCGCGCGTAACGAACACGGCCGTAAACAAGCTGACCACCAGACCGATGATAAGCGTAACGGCAAAGCCTTTGACCGGACCGGTGCCGAACTGCATCAGACAGCAACCCACGATGATGGTGGTGAGGTTGGAGTCAAAGATGGCAGACCAGGCTTTGTCATAACCGAGCTGGATAATCGTCGGTATGGGCTTGCCCAGCAGTTTTTCTTCCCTCATGCGCTCAATAATCAGCACGTTGGCGTCAATGGCCATGGCCAGCGACAAAATGACGCCGGCGATGCCCGGCAGCGTCAGCGTGGCGGAGAAATAGCTCATAATGGCCATCATCAGCACCAGGTTGAGTACCAGGGCAATGTCGGAAATAACGCCGGCCCATTTATAGTAAATCCCCATGAACAGCAGAATGGCCAGCAGCGCGTACAGAGAGGCGCTTAAACCGGATTTAATGGAGTCTTCGCCCAATGTGGGACCGATGGTGCGTTTTTCAATCACGCGCACCGGAGCGGGCAGAGCGCCGGCCTTGAGCACAATGGTCAGCTGGCGCGCTTCTTCCAGTGTAAACGTACCGGAGATGCGGCCTTCTTTGGTAATGCGGCTCTGCACCACGGGGGCGGACTGAATGGTGTTGTCCAAAACGATGGCAAGCTGTTTGCCGATGTTGGAACCGGTCAGCTGGCCGAATTTTTTGGCCCCTTCGGCGTTGAAAGAGAACGCCACTTCGGGATAACCGTTTTCGCCGTACATGGTCAGGTGGGCGTTATCCAAATCCGCACCCGTTACTTTGGCCACTTTGTCCACCAAATTATATCCGCCGTCTTTGGTGCGGAAAATGGTGTATCCTTCGGGCAAAAGTTCGGCGATTTCGGGTTTGAGTTCGCCGTCCTGATCGTAGGGCTCTTCCATGCTTTCCAGTTTTTCAATGGCTTTTTCCGCACCCGTCGTATCATTTTTGACGATGTGGAATTCCAGCATGGCGGTTTTGCCGATTAAGGCTTCGGCCGCGGCCGGATTGGCCACCCCGGGCAGCTGCACCAAAATCCATTTTTCACCCTGACGGGTAATGGAGGTTTCGCCCACACCGTATTGGTCAATGCGGTTGCGGATGATTTCAATGGCGCGCGCCATGGCTTCGTTAAGCGGTTCGCGGTCGCTGAGTTTGGTGACGTCCAGCTCCAGCAGCAGGCTGCTGCCGCCGCGCAGGTCCAGACCCAGGTTCAGCAGGCGCTGGGGCTTGTCGCCCAGCGATTCCAGCTTTTCACGTTCGGCTGCAGGCTTGGAATACCAGCGGTAATTGGGGTAAATCAAAGCCATAGAGCCCAACAAAATGACGATAATAACAATCCATTTAATGGCCAGCGATTTGGACATTATTTGGCTCCTCCTTTATTCACGGGTGCGGCGGGGCTTGGAAACCCTACAATGCCCGATTTTAAAACGGTGATTTTTACGTTTTCGGCTATTTTGACTTCCAGGGCGTTGTCTTTAAACCCCGCCACGGTGCCCACGATACCGCCCGGCAAAATGACACTGTCGCCTTTTTGCAGAGCGTCCACCTGGGCTTGTCTTTCAGCCTCACGTTTTTTCTGCCCGCGGCTCGACAAAATGACGAAGATGATGCAAACAATGAGCATCAGCATAAGAATCAAGTTGCCGCTGCCGGCTTGTGCTGCTGTATTCATGCTGCCTCCATATAAGAAGTAAATGTACGGATACTTGAGTATTTTAGCATATTTGGCGTAGGCCGCGTTTGGGAGAGCTTGTCTGTATGAAGGGGATTATTCTTCCGTCCAAAAGGTGCGGATTAAATCAATGATTTCCCCGTCCTGCGCTTTGGAGGAGTTCAGCGGCAGCACCCGCGTGCCGCCTTCCGTGCTGACGGCCACATAATCTTCTTTCACGTCAAAAATGCTGCGCTGTTCCTGTTGGTCAAAGAGGCTGTGACCGAAAAAGCCCTTGGGTTGTGGCAGGTTCAGCAGGTCCATGACCGTGGGGGCAATGTCCAGCTGGCTGGCCAGGCGGTCCTGCGTGAGAGGCTGTTTGATTGGCGTTTTGGTAATGACGGCAAAAGGAATGCGGTCAAATACGCGCTGATAGGGCTTAAAAAGTTTGTTGGTCGGGGTATTGGAATAGGACGGATGGTCACCGGTGACAAAAACCAGCGTGTCCTCGTCAAACAGGCCTTTTTCTTCCAGTACATGCAGAAAATGATTTAAATCCTGCGCGGCGCGCGCATAGGCGCGGGGCATGGTGGGCACGTCATAAAAACGCGCGTCTATCTCTTCATAAGGCTGGTCCAGGTAATCCAGCCGTCCCAGCGGCACATGGGTGTCTACGGTCAGCAGGGTTAAAAAAGTTTTTTCGTCTTTATGTTCCTGCAAATATTCCGCCGCGTATTCAAAAAGTTTGCGGTCCGTCAGTCCCCACCAGTCTATATAATCTTTATAATTTTCTTTGTCGGAGAAAAAGCGGCTGCCCAGTACCTCGTCAAAGCCGGCCTGGTGGAAAAGCAGGTTTTCGTCCATATAGGTTTCGTCCGCCCCGCGCAAAAACGCCGTGCGGAAGCCGTATTTTTTCAGTTCCTTGACAAAAGACAGCGGGTAGCCGTTTTCATAGTTCAGCTCCGCGTACGGGTGGGAGGAAAAAATGACCGTCAGCCCGTACAGCGTAGACAATGTTACCGTATGCAGGGTGGCGGAAGGGTATACTTCAAACAGCCGGTCATAGGCGGCGCTGGCGGCAGGGGGAATCAGCGGGTTGAAACGGTGCAGGTATTTGGCGGACAGGCTTTCCGTGGCAATCAAAATGACGCGTTTATACTCTTTGCCTGCTCCCGTGTTTTTGGCGGTAAAAACATTGTATTTCCGTGCAGTGTCGGCTATATTTGCCGGCAGGCTGCCTGTAATAAGGGCCTGCGGATGTTTGGCCAGTACGGCGCGCAGGGTGTAGACGGGAGAGGGGGACATCAGGTAGGTGGTTAAAAAGTCATACGGTTTGGGCAGCAGGGCCAGGGGATTGAACAGCCACAACACCAAAAGTACCGCCGCGCAGGCTCCCAGCTGTTTGGCCGCGGTTTTGCGCACGGGGGGGATAAAGAAGCGGCGTACGATAAAAAAGCAAAAAAGCAAAAATACAAGCAGATACGAAAGCGTGCGCCAGTCCGTCAGAAAAGCGTAATCCCCGCCTTGAAGGGTGTCCAGGTATTTGGCGCCGAAGCGTTCTTTAAAATACCAAAGCAACACAAAATCAGCTGTGCAGGCCAGGTAGTACACATACAGCAGCAAAGCGGGCAGCCATTTGTTTTTTACTCCCAGCAGCACCAGCAGGGCCAGCCCCGCTCCCAAAAATACAAATTCTATCAGCAAGCGTACCGGCAGGGCGGCGGCCCAGGCCGCCGCGGGGGCTTCCAGCTGGTACAGACCGAAAGCCGTCAGCGCCAGCGCGGGCAGACTGGCCAGCAGGAGCAATTTATAATTTGTTTTAAAAGTAAGCCACAAGTCGTGTAAAAACACCATACACCGCGCCGTCCGGCGCACCCTCTAATTTAGTATACTTATTATATAAATTTAAGCGGACCTTCCGCTGAAGGATACTTATGGAAAACAAAGAACTGGAAACCAAACGCCATTCGTGCGCGCATGTAATGGCAGCGGCCGTGCAGCAGTTGTTCCCCGGCACCAAGCTGGGCATCGGCCCCGCCGTGGAAAACGGCTTTTATTACGATTTTGACTGTCCCCACGTTTTCACGCCCGAAGACCTGAAAACCATTGAGACCAAAATGAAAGAGCTCATCAAGGCCCGTATTCCCTTTGAATGCAAGCCCATGAGCAAAGCCGAAGCGAAAGAACTTTTTGAAAAACGCGGCGAAACCTATAAGCTGGAACTTTTGGAAGAACTGCCGGACGGCGAAATTACCGTTTATACCACGGGGGATTTTGTGGACCTCTGCCGCGGCCCGCACGTGGAGCACACGGGTAAAATCAATAATTTTAAACTTTCTTCCATTGCCGGCGCATACTGGCGCGGGGACGAAAAACGCCCCATGCTGCAGCGCATTTACGGCCTGTGCTTTAACGATAAGGACGAACTAAACGACTACGTCAAACAGCAGGAAGAAGCCGCCAAGCGCGACCACCGCAAACTGGGGCCGGAGCTGGACCTGTTCAGCATGAATGACAATGTGGGGCCGGGTCTTATTCTGATGCACCCCAAAGGCGGTATGCTGCGCAAAATTTTGGAAGACTGGATTAAAGACGAGAATATCAAGCGCGGTTATGACATGGTGTACAGCCCGCATATTGCGCGCCTGCATTTGTTTGAAATCAGCGGCCATGCGGGGTTTTATTCCGAAAGCATGTTCCACCCCATGGAAGTGGACGGGGATAAATACCAGATTAAGCCCATGAACTGCCCTTTCCATGTGGAGATTTATAAATCCAACCTGCGCAGTTACCGCGACCTGCCGCTGCGCTACTCCGAACTGGGCACCGTATACCGCTATGAACGCTCCGGCGCTTTGCACGGCCTGCTGCGCGTGCGCGGCTTTACGCAGGACGATGCGCATATTTTCTGCACGCCGGAACAGGTGGAGGACGAAGTCAAACAGTGCTTTGAGTTCGCCATGCACATTTTTAAAACGTTCGGTTTTGAAAAATACGCCGTGGAGCTTTCCACGCGCGACCCGCAGCACCCCGAACATTTCACCGGCAAAGTGGAGGACTGGGAACGGGCCGAAAACGCCCTGCGCCACGTCTTGGACAGCAACAATATCCCCTATACCACGCACGCGGGC
>DWVB01000034.1 GCA_019120455.1 Candidatus Avelusimicrobium excrementipullorum | reverse complement strand
TCTTTTGGCATGGAGGCTCTATGCCGTGCTCAGCGGTTACGGATTATCCATGACCGCCTGCTTCATTACCGCATTGAGCCCCATCAGGCCTCCTCCGGCAGCCATACCGGAAAAGCATTATTGGCAATAGGCCACCAAATAAGTCATGCTTATGAAAAAACTTCCTGTTTACCCGTTTTCTCTGCCGTAGCGGATACTTTTTATTTTCATTCGCTTTGTATAGCTTGTGATTATTTTTACAAAATAAAACCTCATCTGCGGCGGGAGTTTTTACAAATTATACACCGCGCATGTTCCTCCCTTTTAAACATGCCCGAAAGCGTCCTGCACTTGTTAACTCCCCGGCAAAAAGCGTTGGCCCTGGCTTTCGCACACGGCGACACAGAGACTGCCATGTCCTTGTTATATGACACAAAAGAAATTCGTATTTTTTCATTCCCCATTTACCGCCGGCAAAAAAATCCGTATGAGAGGCGTATTTATCTCTTTTCCATGTTAGTGTACAGAAGAATGAACATTCCTTTTTGCACCCAATATTATTTTTTGGGCCTTCCTCTTTGGAAAAAACGTCAAAAAAATTAACTATCCCGCCGCCCGTCCCAAAGATTTCCTTTTCCGTTAAAACAGTCAGCACCATCCTATTTTTGCCTTTTCGTTTTCCTTTTTTATTTTCCCCTTGACAAATATATTATACATGCGTATAATAATTATACAAACGTATAATTTAAGGAGCCGCTTATGGGCCGCACTTCCCTTCATACGGACGAAAAACTGTTAAAAACCGGCGCCGCGCTGGCGCGCAAAAAGGGCCTTTCCGGCTTTACGGTGCGCGAACTGTGCGCCAAAAGCAAGGTCAACCTGGGCATGTTCCATTATTATTTTAAAACCAAGGAACGCTTTGACCGGGAGGTTCTGCGCACGCTTTACGGCGAGCTGATGAAAGATATCTCATTAGATCTTTCCCCCGATGCCGCGCCGCGCAAAAACGCCGAACGCATTTTAATCGCCATAAATGCCTTCGCGTACAAAAACAGGGTGCTTCTTTCCGCGCTGGCGGCGGACGTCATGTCCGGCGACAAACGCACGCTGCTATTTATTGTAAACAACTTTACGCATCACGTTTCCCTTCTGCTTGGTGAACTGCGCCGCGCCAAATTGACTCCGGCCGCGGCCGATATGCCCGTTTTTAACGCGGCCATCACGCTGGTGCTGCCGGTGGCCCTGCCGCAGCTGCTTTCGGGCACCCTGGACCGCCTGGGAGCCCATCTGTTGCCCGCGCCAGCGCGTCTGGCCGTAGGCTCCGTGTGGGCGGAAGAAAACGTCAATAAACGCATCCGTCTGTTATTGGACGCGGTATTTGGGGAGGAAAAATGAAAAAACTTTTGGCCTTATTGATATGCACATGGACGGGCGCCGCCCTGGCCGCGCCGCTGCCGGCGCGCCTGACGCTGGCGCAGTGTGAGGCGGACGCGCTGGCCTCCTCGCCGCAGCTTAAACAGCTGCAGGCGCAGGCCGATGCGGCGCAGAGTTCCTATAAAGCGTCCCGTTCCGTTTTTTACCCTACGCTGACGCTGGACGCACAGGGTTCCTGGGTGTCGGAAGTACCGTCGCTGGAGCTGGGCAATATGGAACACGAACTGGGCGACAACTGGGGCTATTCCGCCGGTCCGACGCTCAATTATGTATTATTTGACGCGGGCGCGCGCTCCGGCCAGAGCAAAAGCGCCCTTTCCGCCGCACAAAGCGCGCAGCAGGAAAAAGTCTTTGCCCAAAAACAAATCCTGCTTCAGGTACGCCAGGCGTATTTTACCGTACAGAACGATTTGGAAACGCTGTATTTTTTAAACGAACAGCTGGCCGTGGCCGACAAACAACTGGCCGACGTACAGGCTTCCTTTGACGCGGGAGCCAAAAGCCGCCTGGACGTATATATGGCCCGCCAACAGCAAAGCCAGGCGCGGGCTGATATTGCCGCCGCACGCGGCAGCTTGGGCGCACACCTGCGCGCGCTTTTCCGTTTGACGGGCACCGATTACGGCATTAACGCCCAATATCCGCTGGACGGGCGGCTGGCCCGGGCTTCGCTGGACGGCGAAACCACCGCTTACCTGTCTGCCGACGGGCTGGAGCAAACCCTGCAAGGCTTTGCCCCGTATGCCGCTTCTTCGTTTGACGAAAATTCCCCCCGCCTGGCCGCGCTGGAAAGCATGGCGCAGTATTATGACTATTTGGCCGACAGTTACCGCGCCTCTTTGTACCCGCGCATTTCCCTGCAGGGCGGAGCATACTTTGAATACCCCAACAGCATGATAAAAGAACATGTGTTTTTGGGCCGCGCGGGGGCGGCGGTGTCGCTTCCGCTGTTTGAGGGCGGCAAAAACCGCCGGCAGGCCGACGCAGAGCGCGCCCGGGCCCGCGCCGCACAATATGAAAAACAGGACGCACGGCTGGACCTGGAAAAAATGTTTTATTCCGCTAAAGACGCACTCTATGCGCTGTCTTTGCAGGAAGAACTGACGCGCCAAATTATTGACGACGCGGCGCAGACGGCCCGTCTGACGTACGAGTCATACAAGGCCGGAGCGGCCACCTTCTTTGACGTGGACCGCGCCAATCTGACCCTGCTGCAAAGCCGCCTGGCGCTGGCGCAATTACAAACGCAGCAGCTGAACCATTTAGCCGTTATAGACAGTTTGGGAAAGGAGAATTTATGAAAAAAACCGTTATCATCGCCGTCGTTGTTTTGGCCGTGCTGGTGCTGGCCGCGCTGGCCTTTTTCCGCCATACGCCGTTTCATTACAGCGGCGTCGTGGAAGCCGTGGAAGTGGCCGTCCCCGCGCGCTTAAACGATACCATTGCCGAGCTTTTTGTGGACGAAGGCTCCCCCGTAGAGGAAGGGCAGATACTGGCGCGGCTGGAATGCGCGGACACGGACTTAAAAGCCAAAATTGCCGAAATTGAATACAAACGCGCGGCACAGCTGTTGAAAACCACCGCCGGATCGCGGGAAAATTATGACCTGAAAAAGCATCAGTTTGACCAGGCCGTCCTGCAAAAAAGCTGGTGCGAAATCAAAAGTCCCTTAACGGGCAAAGTACTGTATAAATATTACGAGCCCGGGGAATTTATCACCGCGGGGCGCAAACTGCTCACGGTGGCCGATTTGCAGGAGCTGGACGTATGGATTTACGTGCCTTATGAAGAACTGGCGCGCATTTCCGTCGGCCAGCGCGTACGCGGGTACCTGCCGGAAACCGGCCGGTATTTTGAAGGCACGGTGTTAACCACCGACGACGTAGCCGAATTTACCCCCAAAAACGTGCAGACGCGCAACGAACGCACACGGCTGGTGTACGGCGTCAAAACCCGCTTCCACAATGACGAGCGCCTGACGCTAAAACCCGGTATGACGCTGGAAGCGCAGTTTGAATAGGAGCGGATATGGCTACGCGGGTGCAGGTGGAAAACGTCAGCAAAAAAATGGGGGCTACGCAGGCCCTGCAAAACGTCGGCACGGTGTTTGAAGCGGGGCGCGTACACGGCGTAGTCGGCCCTAACGGCGCTGGCAAAACCACGCTGCTGCGGTTGCTGGCGGGGCTTTTGCACCCCGATGAAGGGGATATCTTATACGAACGCGGCGGGCAGACGCTCACCGCCGTACAGGAAAGGCCGCATATCGGTTATTTCCCGCAGGAGCCGAGCCTGTATCCGGATTTAAGCTGTATGGAACATTTGGAATTTTTCCGCGACCTTTACGGCTTAAACGCCGCCGATTTTGACAAACGCACCTCCGAACTGCTCTCGGCCACGGGTATGGCCCCGTTTACGGACCGGCCGGCCGGCAAACTCTCCGGCGGCATGTATAAAAAGCTGGGCCTGATGTGCGTACTGCTAAACCGCCCGCAGCTGCTGCTTTTGGACGAACCCACCGTGGGGGTGGACCCCGTCAGCCGCCAGGAACTGTGGGACATCGTGTACGGGTTTGCGGGGCCGGAAATGACGGTCATTTTAAGCACGTCCTATATGGACGAAGCCCAGCGCTGCGCCAAAGTGCATTTGCTGCAGGACGGGCATTTGCGCGCGGCAGGCGCGCCGCGGGAACTGACGGCGCGTTTTCATGCAGAAAACTTTGCCGACATTTTTATGCAGGACGGTGAAAAACATGACTGACGAAATTATACGCGTAGAACACCTGATTATCGCTTTCGGCTCTTTTAAAGCCGTAAATGATATTTCGTTTACCGTGCGCCGCGGGGAAATTTTCGGCTTTTTGGGCGCCAACGGCGCGGGCAAAACCACCACCATACGCACGCTGTGCGGCATTTTAAACCCGACGTCCGGCACCGTACTGGTGAACGGGCAGGACGTCACCCAAAACACGGCGGTGTTAAAGCCGCACATCGGCTATATGTCGCAAAAATTTACGCTCTACCCCGATTTAAGCGTCCGCGAAAACCTGGAATTTGCCGGCAGCCTGTACAATATGACCAAACAGGCCATACGCCGCCGCGCCGAAAAACTGTTTGACTTCATCGGCCTGCACCATATTCCCAAAGGGCCCGCGCGCAGCCTCTCGGGCGGCGTCAAGCAGATGATTGCGCTGGCGGCGGCCATTTTGCACGACCCCGAACTGATTTTTTTAGACGAGCCCACGGCGGGCACCTCCCCGCAGACGCGGCGGGCGTTCTGGGATTTAATCGCCCGCCTGGCCTGCGAAGGCAAAACCGTTTTTGTTACCACGCATTATATGGACGAGGCCGAAAACTGCGCGCGTATCGTGCTGATGGAAAGAGGAAAAATTCTGGCTTTGGACAGCCCGCAGGGCCTCAAAAAACGCTATTTCCCCACGGGGCCGCTGGCGCTGACTTTTCTAAAACCGCAGCAAATGCGCGTGGAAAAAGAAATACAAAACCTGGGGCTGGGCCAGGCCGCCGTATTCGGCGAAGGGCTGCGCGTGGCCGTGCGGGACGCGGAAGGCTTTGCGCATTTTGCCGCACAAAACCAAGACGTCTTTACCTATAAGGAAACGCCCGCCACGCTGGAGGACGTATTCCTCAAAGCCGTATCCGGCGCGGGAGGAGAAGCATGAAGCTGTTTTTACGGCGCGTACTGTCCATCGCCGCCAAGGAAGCCAAACATATCCGGCGCGACCCGTTCACGCTGGCGGTGTCGCTGGTACTGCCTTTGGTATTTGTGGGGTTTTTTGGTTTTGTGATAGACCTGGACTATAAACACCTGCCGATTTTGGTGCAGGACAATGACCAAAGCTCCTATTCGCGCCGCCTGATACAGGAGGCCTCCTCCTCCCAATATTTTGACGTAACGCCCGTCAACTCCGCCGCGCGGGCGGACCGGCTTCTTTTGCAAAACGACACCAAAGCCCTGCTGATTATTGAGCCGGACTACGGCAAACGCCTGGTGCGCGGCGAAGCAGGCCTCCCGGCCAAACTGCAGCTGCTGACCGACGGGAGCGACAATGCCCAGGCCGCCATACTCAGCGGCTATATGCAGGGGCTGGTGCAGGCGGCGGAGGCGGACTTTCTGCGACAAAACCCCGATGCGCCCGGCGCGGACACGGCCGATTTAAGCGCGGCCCTGCGCACGCGTTTTTTATTTAATCCGGAGCTGAACAGCCGCTGGTTTATCGTGCCGGCTTTAAGCACCATTATCATCGGCTTTTTGGCCATTTTGCTGACCGCCATGACCGTAGCCAAAGAATGGGAAAACGGCTCCATGGAGCTGCTGCTTTCCACCCCCGCCACGCCGCTGCAAATTGTGCTGGGCAAACTGCTGCCGTATTTTGTGCTGACATTCTTTGACGTTATGCTGGTATTCGTGCTGGCGCTTTTGGTGTTTCGCATTCCTTTTTTGGGCAGTTTCCCGCTGTATGCGGCGGCCTGCACCCTCTACATCACCGGTGCGCTTGCGCTGGGGCTGTTGATTTCCGTACTGACGCGCCAGCAGCAGGCGGCCATACAGTTCGGCTTTGCCGTGGGACTTTTGCCTTCGTTTATTTTCTCGGGGTTTATTTTCCCCATAGAAAACATGCCTCTGTTTTTCCGCTGTCTGACGGCGCTGTTCCCGCAGCGGTGGTTTTTAAGCATCAGCCGCAGTTTATTTTTAAGCGAGGCGGGTTTCACCGCGCTGGCGGGGCCGTTTGCGGCCATTACGCTGTTTGCCGCGGCGATGATTTTGCTGGCGGTGAAAAATTTTAAAACGGACGTGGAACCATGAACATACGCACACGCACCCTGGCGGGGTTTATCGCCAAAGAATTTACCCAGATTTTCCGCGATCCAAAAATGATTGTGGCGCTGTTTTTCATTCCGCTGATGCAGCTGATTATGTTCGGCCTGGCACTGACCAGCGAAGTAAAAAATATTGAATTTGCCGTCGTTTCCCGTCCCTCCGCCCTGGCGCGTGAAGTGCAGACGCGCGCGCTGGCTTCCGGCTGGTTTAAGAATGCCGAACAAATAGACGGAGCCAATGTGCCCGACCCCGCCGCCCTGCTGACGCAGCGGCGCGCCGAAGCCGTGCTGGTGGCCCCCGCCGAAGGGCTGGAAGCGGCGCTGGAGCGCGGAGACAAGCCCGTACAGCTTTTAATCAACGCCATCAACGCCCAGCGCGCCCAACAGGTGGAAACCTATGTCCGGCAAATTCTGGCGCGGGCGGCGGCTTCGCACGGGTATAATTTGGCCGGCGCGGGCCTGATAGAGCTGGACATACGCGTCATGTTCAATCATTACATGGACACGACGGATTTCATGGTGCCCGCCCTGCTGGTCATGGCCAGCTTCATCGTGCTGGTCATCGTATGCTGTATGTCCATTACCAAGGAAAAAGAAACGGGCACCATGGAAAAGCTGATTTCCTCCCCCGCCTCCACGGCGGAAATACTGCTGGGCAAAACGGTGCCGTATTTTCTGCTGGGGCTGGCAATTATCGCCTCCATGCTTTTGGTGGGCATATTCGGTTTTGGCGTGGCCTGGAGGGGCTCGGTATGGCAGCTGCTCATCAATGCGGTGATTTTGGTTTCCTGCGCCCTGTCCGTCGCCACCTTGATAAGCACCGTTACATACACGCAGCAGCAGGCCATGATGGCCGGCGTACTGGTACTCATGCCGGCTATTCTGCTCTCCGGCGTATTCTTTCCGGTGGCAAACATTCCGGCGGTGTTCCGCTGGATGTGTTACTTTAATCCGCTGATGTATGCCACGGCCAACTTCCGCAATGTGATTTTAAAAGGCGGGGACTGGCTTTACTTCTGGCAATACGCCGCCGTAGCCGCCGCCATGGCGCTGCTGCTGGCATATGCCGCGTACAAAAACTTCAAGGCCAAACTCAACTAACTTTTTCCTGACGACAAATAACAATCCCCCGGTATGGCCGGGGGTTTTTTATCACAAAAAAGCCGCCCTTAAGGGCGGCAAAAAATCCGGCAGGCGGATATATTAACCGATAACAGGCGCCACATAGGTGCGGGCGGCCAACTCACGGTCCAGCATCAGCAGGGCGTGGCGGTCATCTCCGATCAGCTTCAGCGTGCCAAGCAGCTGGCGCACATTGGATTCTTCTTCCACCTGTTCTTTTACATACCAGTCCAAAAAGGACACGGCGGCGCGGTCTTTTTCCCCTTCGGCCACGTCTACCAAAGCGTTAATTTTGGAGGTTACCAGCTCTTCGTGTTTGAGCACCTGTTCAAACACGGCCAGCGTGCTGTCGCCTTCCAGCGCGGGTTTGGCAATGGCGGCCAGCTCCACATGTCCGCCGCGTTCATGCACATAGTCATAAAGTCCCAGCGCGTGGGCGTGTTCTTCCTGCACCTGCACATTAAACCAGTTGGCAATGCCTTTGAGGTGTTTTTCCTCAAAAAAAGACTTCATGGCCAAATACAAATATTCGGAATACAATTCCGCATTGATTTGGTCGTTAAACGCTTTTTGCAATTTTTCGCTAAACATATTTTCTCCTTAAATAAGAATTTTTCTTAATTTATTATAACTCTTTCACCGCAGGCCAGTAAACAGAACAGGCGGTTTTTTCCTTCTACACTTCGCCGGAAAAAGTTATAATAAAGAATATTTATTCGGATACAAACTATGCTTCAGATACGAAAAGCGGAACAAAAAGACATGGAAACCCTGGTGGATTTTAACAACCGCCTGGCTTTGGAAACCGAAAACCGCCCGCTGGACCTGCCGCGCCTGCGCGCGAGCATGCAGGCCATTTTGGACGACGAACGCAAAGGCGTTTATCTGCTGGCCTGCGACGGAGAAGAGGTGCTGGGGCAGATTATGTACGTCTTTGAATGGAGCACCTGGCGCAACGCCAATTTTATGTGGCTGACGGATTTGTATGTGCCGCCGCAGCACCGCAAACGCGGTGTATTTAAAGCCCTGTTCCGCGCGGTGATGGATTTTTATCACAGCCGCGAAGACATCATCGGCCTGCGTTTTTATGTGGACAAGACGAATACCGCCGTCGTGCCGTTGTATAAAAAAGTAGGCTGGAAAGAGTCCAACTATAATTTGTGGGAAATTAAAAAACATGACTGAACGCCCCCAAAATGTTTTAATCGTGGACGGCTACGCCACCGGCACCCAGTATGCCGCGCGTATCCGCGCGCGGGGCATGAAGCCGTATCACATCACGTCCGGCTGGGAAAAACTTTCCTCCTTTTCGCCGGATTTTATGAACAAATACATCAAATCCCAGGTAGGCGGACTGTATGAAGCCTGCTGGCGCATGCCCGACGATTTGGAACAGGCCGTACAAAAGCTCAGGCCCTACCGTTTTGCCGCCGTTATCCCGGGGACGGAGACGGGCGTCATCGCGGCCGAAACGCTGGCGCTGCGTCTGGGCCTGCCCGTCAACAAGCCGGAACTGTTATGGGCGCGGCGGGATAAATTTCTCATGCAAAAGGCCCTGGCTGCGGCGGGACTGAACCACATTGATTCCTTTTTGACCGGCTCTTTGGATCAGGCCCTGGCCTGGTTTAAACAAAAAAATTACCCGCGTATTATCATTAAACCCGCACGCAGCGCGGGAACGGACGGCGTGGCTTCCTGCCAAAATGAAGACGAAATCGCCCGTTATTTTCACAAATACCTGCACCAAACCGACGCCGCGGGCAACCTCAACGACCAACTGCTTTTGCAGGAATATGTGGAAGGAGACGAAATGGTGGTCAACTGCGTTTCCTGCCAGGGCCGCCACATTCTGACCGACGTACTGCTGTATAACAAAGTGCTGACCCGTTCCGGCGTGCCCGTCTATGAAGCCAGCAAACTGGTGCACGACCTTTCCGGCCGCTATAAACAGGCTGCAGAATACACTTTTAAAGTGCTGGACGCGCTGGGCATTACGCGCAGCTCCTCACACAGCGAAATCAAACTGACGGACCGCGGCCCCGTGCTGGTGGAAACCGGCGCGCGCATTATGGGCAGCACGCCGCCGCAGTATTACGACGCGCTGGGATACAACCTTATTGACTGGTCTTTGGACGCATACCTGGACCCTGCGGCCCATCAAAAAAACGCCCGCAGGCCCTACGCGCCCAAAAAGCACTTCATGGCTAAATTTTTCATTTCCGAAAAAGACGCCCCCATAGAGGAAGTAACGGCGGAAAAAACCCTGCCGCTGCTGGCCTCGTTTGTCACCTCCAATTTCAACACGTTAAAAATCACCAAGCACCTGCATAAAACGGTGGATATGCCCTCCAAGCCGGGGGACTGTCTGCTCATGGCCGACTCCGAGCTGCAGCTGCTGCGCGATTACAACCTGTGCCGTTTTATGGAAAAATGCCGCAGCGGCCTCCTGTGGAGGGAAGCGGGACAGACGCTTACGGACGGAGAAAAATTACTGCTCTCCCAGCTAAAGGCCAAAGAATATCCGCAGGCAGACATAGACCGCGCGTTAAACGGCTACCGCATGGGATACATGAATTACAAAAACACCCAGCTGTACGTATTAAACGGGGACTTACTGCCCTGTCAGGCGGGTGAAAAAGGCGAGATATATGTAACGGGCGCTTATCTGGCCAAACGGCCCTACGATTTGCCCTGTGTGAAAAAGGAAAATTTCCTGCCCAACCCCTTTTACAGCGCCGTCACGCGCCAGTATACGCCCATGTATCCGTTTTTGTATAAAACCGGCGATTATGCACTGGCCAATGCGGACGGCTCGCTGTGGTTTATTGACAAAAAAACCAATAAACTGACCCATTCTTTCGGCAAGCACGAGCCGCGGCCTTTCTGGCCGCTGACCTACACCGAAAGGCAAATGGCCGCCGAACAACGCCTGTCGCCTTCGTCCAACGCATACAACGCCAAATTTGCTTTTAAAATCGCGGGACAGCTGGATTTGCGCCGCTTTAAAGAAGCATTAAAAATCTGGGTCGGGCGTTACCGTATTTTTTCATCTTATTATCCGACGGAAAACGGCCAAATCGTGCATAAACTGGCCAAAGATCTGCCCGTTGCGCTGACGGTATTTTCCTGCCCGTTTGGGCAGGCCATGAAAAAAATAGAAGAGCTCAACGCCCCGTATGACATCGCCGTGCCGCCGCTGTACCGCTTTTATCTGTTTAAGACCGGCGCGAAAGAATATGTGTTCCACATGAACGCGCACCACATCATAGCCGACGGAGTCAGCGTAATCAGCATTATTGAAGAACTGTGGAAGCTCTACAAAAACCGCCGCGCCAAAAAATTCCGTCTGGAAGAAGAAGACTTTTTGGATTATGCCCTGTGGCAGGAGCAAAACCCCGATTATAAGGACAAGGCGCAGTTTTTCCTGGACATGTTTAAAGACGGCGTGCCGGAAAACGAAATGCCGCTGCGCGGCCTGCGCCCCGAGATATTGCCGCATGCGGCACAGGTCAGCGCGGAATATTTATTTCCGACCGCACGCGTGGACGCGGCGGCCAAAACGCTGGGCGTTTCCCCCTCTTTGCTGCTGACGGCCTTGTCCGCCGCCGCCCTGGCCAAATACGCCGCCAGCGAAGATTTTGTACTGGGCGTAATTATGAACGGGCGCAGCCATCCGCAAAGCAAAAATATTTTCGGCATGTTCGTCAACGCCGTGCCCGTACGCTTTAAACCGCAGGGGGCGCTGACGCTGCAGGAATATTTGCAGCGTTCCAACGGGGTTTTCCGCGGGGTCATTGCCAACCAAACCTGCCCGCTGGAATACCTGGTGCCCGTGCTGGCGCCGCGGCGGGACCTTTCGCGCAAGCCGCTGTTTGACGTCATTGTCAATTACCGGCCGGAAATACGTCCTTTTTCCACGCCGGAAATAAACGTAACTTTTCTGCAAATGCGCCAGGCCACGCAAACGGATATGCAGCTGGAAATCCTGCGCGGTGCCAAAGACATCAACGTGTCCGTTTCTTATTCCCGCCAGCTGTATCAGGACGAAGTCATTACGGGCATACTGGATTTGTTCAAAAACATGCTGGACCAAATCCTGCAGGGAGGCGGCGCACACGTTAAACTCTCCGACCTGACGGCCCTGCCTGCGGCGCAGCGCAAACAGATTTTATCGGATTTTGCCGGCACACGGACTGCGCCGGCGCAGGAAACCGTCGTGGACGCCTTCCGCCGTATGGCGCGCGCAAACGCCGCACGCCCGGCCGCGGCCTGCGAAGGACGCGTTTTAACCTATAAACAGCTGGACGAAGCCTCCGACCGTTTGGCCGTCCTGTTGGCGCAAAAAGGCCTTAAACGCGGCGACAAAGCCGGCATTTTGGTCGCCCGCAGCGAAAATCTGCTGGTATATGCGCTGGGCATTTTAAAAGCCGGCGCGGCATATGTGCCGCTGGACAGCTCCCACCCGCGGGAACGTATTCAGTTTATGCTTAAAGACGCGGCGGTAAAGCTGGTCATTGCCGACGAAGAATTTTTGCCTTTGGCCAAAGGAGCCGCCGCGCTGACGCCCAAACAGTTGGCCAAATTCGCTCCCCCCGCCAAAACCGCCGTGCCGCCCGCACCGGCTATGACCGACGATTTCGTTATTCTGTATACTTCCGGCACGACGGGCCGGCCCAAGGGGGTGGCGCTGACGCACCAAAATCTGGCCGTCTTCTGCCAGGGGCACCGCAAACGCTTCCGCCTCGGCCCGCAGGACCGCGTGGCCTCCTCGGCGGGGCTGGGTTTTGACGCGTGCCTGATGGATTTTTACCCTACGCTCACCTGCGGCGGCTGCGTGCATATCATTGCGCAGGATATTCGTTTTGACATAGAGGCCTTAAACGAATACTATCTCAAAAACCAAATTACCGGCACGCTGCTGACCACCCAGCTGGGCTACCAGTTTGTTAAAAACATTAAAAAGACCTCCCTGCGTTATCTCATTGTGGGCGGGGAAACCTTAACGCCCGTACTGCCGCCGAAAACATATAAACTTGTCAACGCCTACGGGCCAACGGAATGCACGGTATACGCTTCCTGTTTTACGGTGGACAAATTTTATGACCGCGTGCCTATCGGGCACCCGGCCGACAATTGTTCCGTCTATATTGTGGACAAAGCCGGCCGCCTGGCCCCCGTGGGCACGTTCGGGGAGCTCTGCATAGCGGGGCCCAATGTGGCGCGGGGATATTTAAACCATCCCAAACTGACGGCGGAAAAATTTGTGCCCAATCCTTTCAGTACCGAAAAAGGCTTTGAACGCATGTACCGCACCGGCGATTTTGCGCGCTTTAATCCGCAGGGTATACTGGAATTTTTAGGCCGCAAAGACGGCCAGGTAAAAATACGCGGCTTTCGCATAGAGTTAAACGAAATAGAACTGCAGCTGCGCAAATTTAAAACCGTCCGGGACGCCACCGTCATCGCCCGCGAAGACAAAAGCGGGAATAAATATGTTGTGGCCTATTTTGTCTCGGATAAAAAGACGGACGCGGCCGCCTTAAAACGCTTTTTGGAAGACAGCCTGCCGCCTTATATGATACCCGCCTTTTTTGTGCAGGTGGACCATATTCCCTTAAACCCCAACGGCAAAGTGGACCGCCGCGCCCTGCCGGAGCCGGACCTGTCCGCCCGCAGCACGGCCAAATACGCCGCGCCGCAGGGACGCATTGAAAAAGAACTGATGTATATTTGGGCCCAGCTGCTGAATATGGACCCCGCACACATCGGCCGCTACGACAATTTCTTTGATTTGGGCGGCACGTCTTTACGCTCTACGGAGCTTTCCCTGCGCATACGTGACGTATTCAGGGAACATATTTCCCCCGCCCTGATTTTTAAATACCCCACCCTGCGCGAACAGGCGGAGTACCTGGACAGCCATAACAGTTTTCCCATGGTACACGCCTTCAATACGCAGGGCGACAAAACACCGCTGATTTTTATACACACGGCCAATGCCGGCTCGGAAGCCTATGTGCCGCTGGCGGCCAAACTGCCGCCGGACCAGCCCTTTTACGCCGTGGAACCCCATAATATTTTCAGCGGGGAAGGCGTTATCCGCGGCATACCCCAGCTGGCCAAACGCTACATCAAATATATCCGCCGCGTACAGCCCAAAGGGCCTTACAGCCTGGGCGGCTGGTCTTTCGGGGCGGCGGTGGCGTATGAAATTGCCGTTCAGCTGGAAAAGGCCGGAGAACGGGTGGAATGGCTGTTTTTGCTGGACCCGCTGATAGAGCACAGCCCGGAGGAGCAGGAGCTGACCAAAAAACTGATCGGCACTTCTTTTTTCCACGGCTATTTAAACAACGATCCGCTGTTTGCGCGTTTTAAAAAGCTGGGGCTGGTGGACAAGCTGCTTTCCAACAGCAAAGCCGTGTTTGAAGACATGTTTGCCTTCAAACCGCGTCCGTACGGCGGCAACGTGATTTTGTTTAAGGCCACGCGGCCCGACCCTCCCGCCAAAGACATAGACCCCGCCATGGCCCGCGCCCTGCTCTCTTTCCAGCGCGCGCATATTGCGCAGAAGGACAACGGGTTTAAAAAATATGTGCGCCGTTTGCAGGTAATTCCCATTTTTTCGCGGCATGAT
Organism: Candidatus Avelusimicrobium excrementipullorum; assembly: GCA_019120455.1. Taxonomy (GTDB): domain Bacteria; phylum Elusimicrobiota; class Elusimicrobia; order Elusimicrobiales; family Elusimicrobiaceae; genus Avelusimicrobium; species Avelusimicrobium excrementipullorum. The sequence goes on along the minus strand of DWVB01000034.1, from coordinate 3,863 downwards.
TTCCTGATGCGCGGCAATGCGCTGGAAATCATTGCCCGCGTCATCGCCCAAAAAGGAAAACGCCGTGCCCATTAATAGATTGCGCAGCAAACTGGGTCTGTTTTTTACGGCCAATGCCCTGGCCTGCGTCGGCATGAACGTAGGCGTGGTGGGCGTGGCCTGGTTTGTCATTCATTCCACGGGGCAAAACCGGATACTGGGCCTGTACAGCGCGCTGTCTTTGCTCACGGCGTTTTTGGCGCTGGCCGCCTGCGGCACCCTGATAGACCACCGCGGCAAAACCGCCGCCATGAAATACTGCTGTCTGGGGCAGGGCGTTTTGTTTGCGCTGACGGCTCTGCTGCACGCCTGCGGCGCGCCGGCACTGCTGATTATTTATCTGCTGGCATTTTTGAATATGCCCTGCATGGTGATTTTTACCACCGCCTCGCGCGGGGCCGTGCCGGCGGTGCTGCCGCCGCAACGGCTGGCGCAGGGCAATTCCGTTATAGAGATTACCATGCAGCTGGGAGCCATGGCCGCGGCGCTGCTGACGGCTTTTTCGTACCAGGCCTTCGGGTTTCATCTGCTGATGTGCGCCGGAGCCGCTTTTACCTGGGCGGGGGCCTGGCTGTTTGCCCGCGCCGGAAAAGATTTTGACTGTCCCAGCCCCGCTTCCGAGGGATTATGGAAAAATCTGACGGAAGGCGTGGCGTATTTGTGGCGGGACAAAAAACGCCTGCTGTTTGGGCTGGCGGTCTTTTTGCCCACGGTGGTGATATCGGTTTCCAACGTGATTATCCCGGGATATGTGCAGTTTACGCTGAAGCAGGGGCCGCTGGTATACGGCACGGCGGATATGTTTTTTGCGCTGGGGGCTTTGCTGGCGGGACTGTACGCGGCCAGACTTATTTCCCCCGCCGGAATAAAGGCCTGGCAGTATGCGCTGTTTGCCGCGGCGGCGGCCGGCATGGGGCTGTTTTATGTCAACACCGCCACGGCGGGATTTTTCGCCTGCGTGTTTCTGACGGGGCTGGCCATGGCGGCCCTGCGCGTACTGCTCAACACCTCTTTTATGCAGTGCGTGCCTCCGCAGTATCTGGGCCGCGCGCTGGCTTTTCTGATGGCTCTGTCCGTCGTCATTCAGGCCCTTCTTTCCTATGGCGTGGGGCGCATGATGGACCGGTTCGGCGCGCCGAGCGGCTTTTTGGCCGCCGGGGCCCTGCTGCTCTGCGGCCTGCCGCTTTTATTTTGGGCCCGCCCGGACAGACACCGAAGGAATGCTAAATTTTGACGGCGTAAAACTTTTCGTTTTTAACTGATTTCTTTAACCACTTTGGCCGGCACCCCCGCCACGACGGTGCGGGCGGGCACGTCTTTAGTCACCACCGCTCCGGCGGCAATGACGGCGCCGTCGCCTATGCTTACCCCGGGTACTACGGTGGCGTTGGCCCCTATCCATACTTTTTTGCCGATGCGTATGGGCGCGGGCAGGGTGGTGGAGCGGCGGTGCGGCTCCAGCGCGTGGTTTAACGTAGCCAGCACGACATTGTGGCCGATTAAACTGCCGTCGCCTATACTGATGCCGCCCTGGTCCTGAAAGCGGCAGCCGGAATTGATAAACACGTCTTTACCGACGGTAATATTTTTGCCGCAGTCCGTATAAAAAGGCGGAAACATGCGAAAAGACGCATCCACCTCTTTGCCCGTCAGTTCCGAAAACAAAGCGCGGATTTCCTCCGGCTCATGGTAACCGGCGTTCAGGCGCGCCGTAATGCGCATGGCCTCATGCGCCAGGCAGGTCATATACTGCTGCATTTCCGAAGCGCCGTCCACGGGCAGGCCCCGGTTGACATGGTCCAAAAACTCTTTTAACTCCATTTTCCCCCCTTATGCCGCCACGGGGCACAACTGCGTAATCTCGCAGTTGCTGCCGCGCAGGCGGTGTTCGTCCAAAATAACTTCCCCAATATGCTTGGCGCGGATAAAACCGCTTTTAGGATTTTTAACGCTGACGATATCCGTCGTTACGTCGGCCTGCACGTCGCTGTATTCAAAGGCCAGGTCCGCCCCTTCCATTTCGCAGTTCTTCAGCGTCAGGTTTTGCGCGTAACACAAAGGCTGGGTGCCGATAATTTTGCAGTTAATAAACGTCAGGTTTTTGCTGTACCAGCCCAGATATTCGCCTTTGACCACGCTGTCCTCCACCGTAACATTTTCGCTGTGCCAAAAAGCGTCTTTGGTATCCAGCACGCTGTGGCGGATATGCAGGTTCTTTACATATTGGAAAGAATATTTGGCCTTCATGTCCAGGCGGTTGATTTCTACGTCGCGGCTGTCCAAAAACGGATATTCCGAAACCAAACTGCAGCGGTTTAGGGTCAAAGCCCGGCATTTCCAGCCAAACTCGTCCGAATTGATTTGGCAGTCCTCAAGCGTAATGCCGCGGCCTTCGCGCACGGCTTTTATTCCGCCTAAACTGCAACGGGCCAGTGTCAGGTCTTTGTTATACCACAGCGCGGCGCGGCAGGTATCCGTTAAGCGGCAGTCCGTGACGGTGCTGTCCTGCACGTGCCACAGGGGGTAACGCAGGCGGAAATCGCAATCTTCCACGCGCAGGGAACGCGCCTCTTTCAGAGCCGATTCCCCATCCGCCGGCCCGTCAAAGGTGCAGCGGCGCACTTCGGCGTTTTTCAGGCCGTACAGGGCCCGTTCTTCATCCAATACCAAATTGACATATTGTTTCATCGTTTTTGTCTCCTTTTATGCCAATAGTATAAGAAAAGTAAAATTACATAGCAAATACTTATTTTTTATGCTATTATATGCTTTTAAAGCATATAATTTTGGAGAGAATATGGATTTACGCGTCTTGCGGTATTTTTTGGCGGTGGCACGGGAAGAAAGCATTTCCCGCGCGGCCCAGGCCGTACATATTACACAGCCCAGCCTGTCGCGGCAAATTATGGACCTGGAGCGGGAACTGAAAACCAAACTTTTTGAGCGCGGGCGCAAAAAACGCCGCCTAATGCTCACGCCGGCGGGTGCACTGCTGCGCAAACGCGCCGAAGAGCTGGTGCTGCTGGCCGACAAGACCAAAACGGAATTTCTCTCCCAGGACAATCAAATCAGCGGCGACGTCTACCTGGGCGGCGGGGAAACCGACGGTATGCGCCTGGCGGCGCGCGCCGTGCGCCAAATGCAACGAGAGCACCCGCTGGTGCGCTATCATCTTTTCAGCGGAAACGCCGAGGATGTGACGGAGAGGCTGGACAAAGGGCTGTTGGATTTTGCCGTACTCATCGGGGCGGCCAAACTGGAAAGATACGATTATATCACGCTGCCCGTGCAGGACCGCTGGGGGCTGCTGCTGCCCAAAAACCACCCGCTGGCCGCGCAAAAAAATATACGGGCAACGGATCTGGCCGGCGTGCCGCTGCTGGTGTCGCGCCAGGCCGCGCGGTATAATGAACTGTCCGGCTGGTTCGGCCCCATGCGCGGAAAACTGGACAGCGTAGCCAGCTATAACCTGATTTACAATGCCGCTCTGATGGTGGAAGAAGGTGTAGGCTGTGCGCTGACGCTGGAAAAGCTGATCAATACCTCCGGCTCCTCCCCGCTTTGTTTCCGCCCTTTGCAGCCGGCCGTCTATTCCCCGTTATACCTGGTATGGAAAAAAGAACAGGTATTCTCCAAAGCGGCGGAAACGTTTCTGCAGCATATGCGCCGGATTTGCGGGGTATAGTTGCTTATTTGCATCTTCCCGAAAACCGCTAAAATTTTAGATAAGAGGTCAAAGTGTCAGCCCGAAATGATATAAAAAATCCCCAGCTTAAAGACTGGGGATTTTTATATCAACAACACTATCGTCGGTAAATGGTGCG
>DWVB01000033.1 GCA_019120455.1 Candidatus Avelusimicrobium excrementipullorum | reverse complement strand
CGCGCTGACCCGTGCCCTGGAAGAAAAAACCGCCGCGCTGGCCGCGCAGGAACTCAACGAACAGTTAAACCGCGTGGACTTGGATTTAACCCTGCCCGCGCGCCCCGTTCCCTGCGGCAAGCGGCACCCGCTTTCCATTGCCCAGAAGCGCATGACGGATATTTTATCCAAACTCGGCTTTACCTGGGCTGAAGGGCCGTGGGTGGAGGACGAAAAGCACAATTTTGACATGCTCAATATTCCCAAACACCACCCCGCGCGCGACGCGCAGGACACATTTTTTGCCCAAACCGGCAGTCCGCTGTCCATGGTGCTGCGCACACATACGTCCAATGTGCAAAGCCGTTTCATGGAAAAGCACCAGCCGCCGCTGCGCATTATGGCCCCGGGCCGTGTGTTCCGCAATGACAGTCTGGACGCCACGCACAGCCCTGTTTTTCATCAGATTGAAGGGCTGTATGTGGACAAAAACGTCAGCATGGCAGATTTAAAACGCGATTTGTCCGCCTTTATGAAAGGGCTGCTGGGCGACAAGACGGAAATCCGCTTCCGCCCGTCCTTTTTCCCGTTTACCGAACCCAGCGCGGAAGTGGACGTCAAATGCGTATTCTGCGCCGGCAAGGGCTGCCACATCTGCAAGGGCAGCGGCTGGATAGAAATGCTCGGCTCGGGCGTGGTGCACCCCAATGTGCTGAAAAACTGCGGCATTGACCCCGAAAAATACAGCGGTTACGCCTTTGGCATGGGAGTGGAACGCCTGGCCATGATGATGATGAACATCAACGATATCCGCGCTTTCTACGAAAACGATTTGCGCCTGTTAAACCAATTTTAAGGAAGAAATATGAAGATATTGTACAGCTGGCTGAAAGATTTCATTGACCTGGACGATACGCCCGAAGAACTGGCGCAGAAACTGACCTCGCTGGGCATAGAAGTGGCGTCCATAGAAAAAAAAGGCGCGGACTTTGAAGGCGTAAACGTCGCGCAAATCACCCATATTGAAGACCACCCCAATTCCGACCACCTGCATTTGGTGGATTTGGATTTGGGCGGCGGCAAAACCCAGCGCGTGGTATGCGGCGCGCCAAATGTGGCCGTGGGGCAGAAAGTCCCCCTGGCCCGCGTGGGTGCGCGGCTGGGCAAGACCGTACTGGGCCCCGCCAAAATACGCGGCGTAGTCAGCGAAGGCATGATTTGCTCTTCCGACGAGCTGGGCCTGACCAGCACCCGCGCACGCGGCATTTTGGTGCTGGACGAAAACATTCCGCTGGGCACGGACGTACGCACGCTTTACGGCAAATCGGACGCTTTGTTTGATTTGGAAATTACATCCAACCGCCCTGATTTGATGTCCCATTTGGGCGTGGCGCGCGAACTGTCGGCCCTGCTGAACAAACCCGTCAAATGGCCCGCACCGAAAGAATACGCCGGCGAAGGAGAAAGCCTAAAAGTGGACATACGCGCCCCGCAGGGCTGCCAGCGCTATACGGGCCGCATCATACGCGGCGTAAAAAATGCGCCGTCCCCCGAACTGATACAGGAACGTCTGTCAGCCATGGGCTTAAACCCCAAAAATGCGCTGGTGGACGTTACCAACTATGTGATGTTTGAGGTGGGCCAGCCGCTGCACGCGTTTGACAGAAACGAAATTGACGGCGATACCATTGTGGTGCGCTGGGCCGAAAAAGGCGAAAAATTTACCCTCCTGGACGGGCGCGAACTGACGCTGGACGAAAACGCGCTGATGATCGGCGACGATAAAAAAGCCACCGCGCTGGCGGGCGTCATGGGCGGGTTAAATTCCGGCATTAAAGACGACACCACGGATATTTTTATTGAGTCGGCTTATTTTGACGCGCCGACCACCAACAAAACTTCCAAAACCTATGCCGTGTCTTCCGACTCGTCCCAGCGCTTTGAACGCGGCACGGATATCGGCATGACGGAGCTGGCCTTAAAACGCGCCACGGAACTGTTTGTGGCCGCCTGCGGCGGCACGCCGTCCAAAATACGCGACGTGTATCCGCAGCCGTATGAAAACCCCGTCGTCCGTTTTACTCCCGCACAGATTAACGGTATCCTGGGGGCGGATATCCCCGAAGATAAACTCAAAGACATTTTTTCGCGCCTGGCGCTGAAGTTTGACGCTTCCGGCAGCGAGTGGACGTTTCAGGCTCCCACGCACCGGCGTGACCTAAACCACCGCTGGGATTTGGCCGAAGAAGCCGCGCGTTTTGCGGGTTTTGACTGCATTCCGGTCGGAGAAAGCCGCGCCTTTGTACAGTTTAATGACAATCCCAAAGGCGTGGATTTGCTGGAGCTGTTCAGCGAAAAGCTGGCCGGCCTGGGTTTTTACGAATGCAAAAACATTGATTTTTTGGGTGAAAAAGAACTCAAAGATTTCGGCTTTGACCCCAAAAACGCCGTCAAAATCAAAAACGCCATGGCCAAAGGCTGGGACTATATGCGCCCCACCCTGCTGCCCGCACTGCTGAAAAACATCGCCTTTAACCAAAGCCGCGGCAACCGCGACCTGGCCCTGTTTGAAGCTACGCGCACGTTTACCCTGATTAAAGGCTTCCCCGCCGAAACCTACACCGTTTCCGGCGTATTGTGCGGACGTCTGACCCACCGGCCCTTCTTTAAAGCCAACGGGGAAAAACCGGATTTCTATTTCTTAAAAGGCGTCATGCAAAGCCTGCTGGAAGGATTTGAAGGCGTGTCTTTTGCGCCGTCCGCTTCCGCACCGGTGTATATGCACCCCAAAATTTGCATGGACGTGCTGGTCAACGGCAAAAAAGCCGGCGTGTTTGGCGCGGTGCATCCGCTGGCCCTGAAATCCTGCGATGTAAAAGAAAACGAAGTCTGGGCGTTTGAACTGGCGTTAAAGCCGCTGGAAAAAGGTTTTTCCGCCCAGCAGTTTAAACCCGCCGCGGCCGTGACGGCCTTCCCGCCGTCGCTGCGCGACCTGTCCGTCATGCTGGACAAAACCGTGCCTTACGCCGCCGTGGCGGACGTGCTGAAAAATACGCCGCTGCCGGTCGGCCTGCATTTTGATTTAATTGATTTATACGAAGGGGACCGCCTGCCGCAGGGCAAAAAAAGCGTCACGTTTACGCTGGCTTTCTCCGCGCCGGACCGCACCTTAAAGGACGCGGAAACAGACGCGGCTTTTAACGCGCTGCTGGAAAACCTGAAAGCCAAAACGGGGGCGGAGCTGAGATAATATGCAGGAACAACTCAAGCAGCTGGAGCTTTTGGTATCGCAGGCCGCCGCGCGTATTCAAACGCTGGAAGGCGAAACGGCCGCGCTGCGCCAAAAACTGCGCCAACAGGAAGAAACCGTGGCGCGCCTGAAAGAGAGCGAAAGCGAACTCAAAGCCCTGCGCGAGTGGAAAAAAAGCACCGTCAGCACCCTGAAAAAACTGCAAGCGCGTGTGGAGAAAGAAATCACACGCGCCCAGGAAAAAAGAAACGCTTTGCCGTAAAGGAAACCTATGGCCAAAAATACCGTCAGCGTGGAAATCAAACGCATTCCCATAGAGGTGGAAATCAAAGACCTCGGCTATGTGGAAGTGGTGGATCTGGCGTCCAAAGTGGAACGCGAAATGATGCGCCTGCAGGAAGAAGAAGGCGTGATTGACACCTTAAAGCAGGCGTTGATCGCCGCGCTGGAATTTGCCGCCGAAGCCTATTTAAAAGGCCTGGCCGAAGGCGGCAAGCAAAAAGAGGACCAGGCGCGCGTGGAACAGCTGATTACCAAACTGCAGGGCGCGCTCCATACGCCGCTTAAGTAATATGGCAGACGAAAACTTTATGCCGCTGGCCGCACGCCAGGCGCCCAAAACCATAGAAGATTTTGCCGGACAGCCGCATTTGCTGGGGCCGGGCAAAATGCTGCGCCGCCTGCTGGAAACGGATACGTTAAAATCCGCCGTGTTCTTCGGTCCCCCGGGCTGCGGCAAAACGGCCACCGCACGCTATGTGGCCAGCCGCACGCAGGCCCATGTGGTGGAGCTCAACGCCGCCGCGGCGGGCGTGGCGGATTTAAAAAAAGTGCTTACGGAAGCCAAAGAACGCATGCGCACGCCTACATTTGAGGAGCGGCGCACGCTGGTTATTTTGGACGAAATCCACCACTTCAACAAAACCCAGCAGGACGTACTGCTGCCCAGCGTGGAGCGCGGGGACATTATCCTGATCGGCATTACCACCGAAAATCCGTATTTTTACATCAACAACGCCCTGCTGTCGCGTTTTTCCGTTTTTGAATTTAAACCGCTGGCCGAGGCCGACCTGCGCAAAATCCTGGCGCGCGCGGCCCAAAAGGAAAACGTCAAACTCTCTGACGACGCCGCCCAGTATTTTATCACCCAGGCCAACGGTGACGGGCGCAAGCTGTTAAACGCGCTGGAAATCGCCGTGCTGACCACGGAGCCGGACAAAGACGGCTTGAAGCAAGTTGATTTGGCCGTGGCGCAGGAGTGTATACAAAAACGCCATTTAAATTATGATAAAAAAGGCGACGAGCATTACGATATTATTTCCGCCTTTATCAAATCCATGCGCGGCTCCGACCCCGACGCGGCGGTTTACTGGCTGGCGCGCATGCTGGAAAGCGGCGAAGACCCACGCTTTATCGCGCGGCGCATTCTTATCTGCGCCAGCGAAGACGTGGGCCTGGCCGAGCCGGCCGCGCTGATGATCGCCCAGGCCGCTTTTAAAGCCGCCGAAGTGCTGGGTATGCCCGAGGTGCGCATTCCGCTGGCCCACGCGGCCATTTATGTGGCCTGCGCGCCCAAAAGCAATTCGGCCTATCTGGCCATAGACGCCGCCTTAAAAGAAGTGCGCGAGGGCAAACTGCGCCGCGTGCCGGACCATTTGCGCTCCGGCATGAAAAATGTGGGCTATAAATACGCGCACGATTTTCCCAATCACTACGTCAAACAGCAGTATATGCCCAGCCCCGTGCAGTTCTTTCATCCAACCAACCAGGGCAAAGAAGGCCCGCTGATTGAACGCTGGCGCAGGCTGCGCGGCGAAATCCCGCCGCAGAACCCCAAACCCAAAACGGACAAATAATTATGGAACCGGAAGCCCCGTTCAGAGGACAGGTGTTTACCGTTACCGCCATCACGCTGGCTATTAAACAGATGATGGAGGGAGTGTTCCGCGGGGTATTTGTGGAAGGGGAAGTGGGCCAGCTGCGTGAGGCCGCCAGCGGGCACCTGTATTTTAATTTAAAGGACCGCGACGCCCTGCTGGCCGCCGTGATGTTTAAATGGGACGCGCGCAAAAACGGGCTGGACCTGCAGGAAGGCATGCAGGTGCGCGTATTTGGCGATTTATCCTGCTACGCCAAACAGGGCAAATACCAAATCGTCGTCAAAAACGTGGAAGCCCTGCACAAGGGCAATTTGTTTTTGGAATTTGAAAAACTCAAAAAGAAACTGGAAGCCGAAGGGCTGTTTGCGCCGGAACATAAAAAGCCGATCCCTTCTTTCCCGCGGCGCATCGGCGTGGTTACATCCCCTACCGGCGCGGCCATACGGGACATTCTGTCCGTCCTGCGCCGCCGCAGCCCCAACCTGGAAGTGGTGCTGGCCCCCGCTTTGGTACAGGGAGAGGAAGCCGCCGGACAAATCGCGCAGGCCATTGCCGATTTAAACCGCCTCAAACCCGCGCCGGACGTACTGCTGGTCGGGCGCGGCGGCGGCAGTATGGAAGATTTATGGGCGTTTAATGAGGAGCCCGTCGCGCGCGCCATTTACAACAGCAAAATCCCCGTGATTTCCTGCGTGGGGCATGAAGTGGATTTTACCATTGCCGACTTCGTGGCCGACCTGCGCGCCCCCACCCCGTCCGCCGCGGCCGAGCTGGTGGTGCAGAACGCCGAAGGCGTCAGCGCGCATATTGTCCAGCTGCAAAAGCGGCTTTTCCAGGCCGTCAGCCTGTTTTATGAACGCGCCAAAGCGCGCGTGGAATTGGCGGTAAACAGCCGTATTTTTAAATATCCCGAACTGCTCACGCAGGAGAAGGAACAGCGCGTGGACGAACTGACGCTGAAACTGGAAGACGCGCTGGAAAAACAGCTTTCCGCCGCCGAAGGCCGGCTGGAACTGCTGAGCCAAAAGCTGGCCGCTTTAAGCCCGTTTGCGGTGCTGGGGCGCGGCTACAGCATTACGCGCAATGCACAGGGGCAGATTATTTCCCGCGTCGGGCAGACGAAAGAAAAAGAAATGATTTATGTGCAGGTCAAAGACGGCATGATACATGCGGAGGTCAAATGAAAAACAATTTTGAAAATAAATTAAACCGCTTGGAAGAAATCGTGTCCAAGCTGGAAGAAGAACAAACGGATTTAGACGCGTCGGTAAAACTGTTTGAAGAAGGGATTGCGCTGTCCAAGGAAATGACGCAGAAATTGCAGGAAGTAAAATTTAAAGTCACCGCTTTAAAGAAAAAAGGCGCGGCCCTGCTGACCGAACCCTTTGACGCGCCGGAAGGAAACGCAGACGAGGCCGACCATGCCGAATAAAAAGCTGCGTTTGGATATGGCGCTGGTGGAGCGGGGGTTTTTCCCCAGCCGCACCCGCGCGCAGGCCTCCATTATGGCGGGCGAAGTGCTGGTCAACGGCCAGGCGGATACGCGCGCCGACCGCAGTATTTTGCCGGAAGACGTGATTTCCTTAAAAGAAAAATCCTGTCCGTATGTGTCGCGCGGCGGGCTGAAGCTGGCGCACGCGCTGAAAACGTGGAATATTTCCGTCAAAGACAAAATCTGCGTGGACATCGGCGTGGCAACGGGCGGATTTAGCGACTGCATGATACAGGCGGGGGCCAAAGAAGTATACGGCGTGGACGTGGGCAAAGGCCAACTGGCCAGCGAAATGCTGCGCTATAAAAATTTTCATTTTAGGCCCGAAACCAATGCCCGCTATATGACGCCGGATTTGTTTGAGCAGGCTCCGCAGTTTGCCGCAGTGGATGTGTCTTTTATTTCCTTAAAGATGATTATGGAGCCGCTTTTTAAAGTAATGGCGGCGCAAAGCGAAATCATTTTTTTAATTAAGCCGCAGTTTGAGCTGACCCCCAAACAGGTGCCGCACGGCATTGTAAAAACCGAAGAAAACCGCCAGGAGGCCATACGGCTGGTGCAGACGTTTTTTGAAGACAATTTAAAAGAAAAATACGGCGGCCAGTCCGTCGCGCTGACGGAAAGCCCGATTAAAGGCACACACGGCAACACCGAATATTTGTGGTATGTAACGCTACAAAAACCTTTATCATAATGACAAATGATATATTAAAAACCCGTCTTAAAAGACGGGTTTTTATCAGATCGGATTGCCGCTTCCTTAAACATTTTTATGGCATAATCTTTTATCTCATTTTCCAAAAATACTTATGGTCTAGTTTATCGATTCAAGTACCTTCTGGCAGGGTGCACAAAACAGCACGGCAAACAGACAGATAAGAAACATTTTACAAGCAAAATGACAGACAAATAAAAAGCGCAGGGCCCCGTTGCCCTGCGCTCTATCGTTAAAAACGGCAAATGTTAATTAAACCGGTTCATGGCCTTTTCCAGGCCGTCGGTCAAATATGTTTCCAATGCTTGTACGGCCTTATCCAGCGCGCTTTCCAGCGCGGGGAGCTCCGTTTTGGAAAAACGGGAAAGCACAAAATCCGCCGCGTCAAAACGCTCCGGCCGGGGGCCGATGCCCACGCGCAGGCGCGCGATTTTATCGGTGCCGGACAGTTCAATAATATTTTTCATGCCTTTTTGTCCGCCGGCAGAGCCGGAAGGGCGCAGGCGAATGTCGCCCAAAGGCAAAGACATGTCGTCAAAGCAGATAAGCTGGCAGTCTGCCGGAATTTTGAAAAAGCGGGCCAAATGGCATACCATTTGGCCCGACAGATTCATATAGGTCATCGGCTTGGCCAGGAAAACTTCCTTGCCGCCGACGGACACTTTGGCGTATTCCCCCAGCTTCTGCCAGGGCTGGAAATCCGCGCCGTGCTGCTTGGCGAAAGCGTCCACCACCATAAACCCGGCATTGTGCCGCGTTTGCTGATACTGTGCGCCCGGATTTCCCAGTCCGGCAATAAGAATGCGCTGCAAAGTATGTCCTGCCGCGTTATTTCTTGTCCGCGGGGGCGGCGTTCTTGGTCAGATTGCCGTCTTCGTCTTTCTTGCCCTTGGTGGAAGAGCTTTCCGGTTCGGCGGGCGTTGCGGCGGCCGGAGCCGGGGTTTCTTCTTCCTTCAGGATGGTCAGGTGCACGACGGGGGCCTGCGGATCGGTCAGCAGTTCCACGCCTTCGGGCAGCTTGATGTCGCCGGCCACGATGCCGGTGTTGATGGTCATCGGGGTCATGTCCACTTCAATTTCATGCGGGATTTTGCTGACCAGGGCGCGAACTTCAATTTCGCGCAGGATGTGTTCCACCATGGCGCCGTAGGCTTTTTCATCCGGCGACTGGCCGACCAGCTTCACCGGTACGACCACGTCCATCTTGTCTTTGAGCGACACGCGCTGAAAGTCGGCATGAATGGGCAGATCCGTTACCACATGGTACTGGATTTCTTTTACCAGCGCCTGTTCTTTGCCTTCGGGCAGGTTGATTTCCACGACGGTGTTTTTACCGGCCTTGATGATTTTGTCCAAATCTTTTAGGCTGATGGTGATGCTCACGGGCTCTTTGTGTCCGCCGTAGATAACGGCCGGCACATTCTTTTCGGCCCGGATTTTGCTCAGGGTTCCTTTGACGCCTTCACCGGTTCTTACGGTGGCGGCGATGTTCAGTTCTTGCATATTACATTCACTCCTTGATTTATAAAAAACTAATTAAACATATCGCTGATGGAGCGGCCGTCATGGTTGCGCTTAATGGCATCAGCCAAAATGTAAGACACAGACAACACTTCCGTTTTCGGCCCCAAATCCCGTATGGGCAGGGTGTCGGTGATGATTAGTTTTTTGATAGATGATTTATTAATTTTGTCCACGGCGTTGCGCGACAAAAGCCCGTGCGAACACGCGGCGTATATTTCCCTCGCGCCGTGCTCTTTGATTTTGGCGGCCACCGTGGTCAGCGTGCCCGCCGTATCCACGATATCGTCAAAAATAATGGCCACTTTGTCTTTTACGTCGCCGATGACGTTGTACACCACCGCCTCATTGGGTTTGGGGCGGCGCTTATCTATAATGACCAGACCCGCGTCCATGCGCGCGGCGAATTTGCGGGCGCGTTCCACGCCGCCCACGTCCGGCGAAATGACCACCAGGTCTTTGCGGTCAAAATCTTTAAAATAATCCAAAAACACGCTGCGCGCGCGCAGGTGATCCACGGGGATATCAAAAAATCCCTGTATCTGCCCCGCATGCAGGTCCACCGTCATAATACGGTCGGCGCCCGCTTCGGTAATCAAATTGCTGGCCAGCTTGGCCGTAATGGGCACGCGGGCGGCGGCTTTGCGGTCGGCGCGCGCATAACCGAAATACGGAATCACTACGGTAATGCGTCCGGCGCTGGCGCGTTTAAACGCGTCCACCATAATCAGCAGTTCCATCAGGTTTTCATTGACGGGAGGGCAGGTGCTCTGCACGATGTAACAGTCATGGGCGCGGACGGATTCCAGAATTTGCACGTCAATTTCTCCGTCGGCAAACCGCTCCACGCGGATTTTGCCCAGATCCATATTCAGGTGCCCCGCTATTTTCTGCGCCAGGGCCAGGTTGGAGTTGCCGGAGAAAATGCGCAAATCTCCGTTTACGGTTTTAGTCATTTTTTTTCACACCTTTGTTTTCCAGTACGACCTGGCGCGCACGCGCGACGGCCAAGGCGTCCTCCGGGACGTCTTTGGTAATCGTGGAGCCCGCGCCGATTTTGCTGTACGGCTTGATTTCTACGGGTGCTACAAAATTGACGTTGGAGCCCACAAAGCAGTGGTCCCCGATTACGGTGCGGTGCTTTTTCTGCCCGTCATAGTTGCAGGTAATGGTGCCCGCGCCGATATTAACCCCTTGCCCCATGTCCGTATCGCCGATATAGGTTAAATGGTTGACTTTGGACCCTTCGCCGATGACGGATTTCTTAATTTCACAAAAATTGCCTACTTTGGCGCCCTTTTTGAGCACGGTACCCGGGCGCAAATGCGCATAGGGGCCGACCTCGCAGCCGTCCTCTATGACGCAGCCTTCTTCTATATATGTGCCCAGTTTCAGAAACACATTATTGCCGATGACCGAATCGGTAATAAACACGCTGCCGTCCAGGCGGCAGTTTTCGCCGATTTGGGTTTTTCCTTTGAGGTAACATCCCGGGCAAACCGTCGTGTCGGCGCCGATTTGCACGTCCTCATCTATATACACCTCATAAGGGCGCACCAGCCGCACGCCGCTGTCCATCAGTTTATGGGCAATGCGCGCGCGCATGATGTCTTCGGCCTTGGCCAAATCGGCCTGGCAGTTGACACCCAGCGCCTGTTGGTAATCGGCCAAATTAAACACCAGCACAACATCCTGAAAATCTTTAATATGGGCCAGCGTATCGGTTAAATAGTATTCCTGTTTCGGTCCCTGCGGTTTTAACAGGGAAAGCGCGGAAATGAGCGCCTTGGCGTTAAATACGTACATGCCGCCGTTGACTTCGTTTATTTGCCGCGTCTGGTCATCAGCGTCCGCCTCTTCCACAATACGGGCGAAACTGCCGTCTTCTTCCCGCACAATACGCCCGTACCCTTTCGGCTCCGGCACCGTTACGCCCAGCACCAGCGCACCGGCTTCATTGGTATCAAAAGCGTCATACATTTGGTGCAGGGTTTCGGGACGGATCATCGGCGCGTCGCCGTTTAAAACCATCACGGACTGGAATTTGTCCAGCAGCGGCAGGGCCGCGCGCACCGCGCCGGCGGAACCGTTGAGTTCTTTTTGTTCGGCAAATACAATCGGAGCGGTAATGCCCCAGGCAGTCAAATTGGCTTTTATTTCATCCATGACGCGCTGCGCTTCGTGTCCTACCACCACGCAAATAGCGCCCGGGTGTAAACTCTGGGCGGCGCGCAGGCTGTGCGCAATCATGGGCAGGCCGCACACGCGGTGCAGCGGTTTGGGAAGGGAAGATTTCATTCTGGTGCCTTTGCCGGCGGCCAGAATGAGCACGCAAAGATTTTTTTGGGCTACCATTTTGTTTAACTCTTGCCTAAAAAGAATCTAACTTGTCTGAAACAAATTATTGTGTATATATTATACCAAATTATGCCCGCCCGCGCGGGCAAAGCGGCACAATATACCTGCTCTAGGCCCAAGCATTGCCTATATACTAGCAATTTTTTGGGCGTTTTTTACCAGCCGTACCATATGCCCGTCAAACTCTTTCCTCCGAAACTGCGGCAGACAGCCTCGGCAAACGGCCTGGTTTTGACATAAGGGTCAATCACGCAAAGGCGGTTATACGGGCGCAGCGAGCTGTCCTCCTCAAAGACTTTATCCGGCTGCGGCGCAAACATTAAGGTTACAATTTGCCCGACTTCAGGGTGGTATCCTCCTACAGCTACGATACCGCAGTCGCTGGGATCTTCGGGAGGTCTATATCCGTGATTGGCACAATATACGCCGTACTGGTCGTTTCTTATCTCTTTTATGCCCAGCTCGTCAAGAGTCGGAAAATATCCGTTGGCCAGGTAAAACACTTCCGCTTCTTCGGCGATGTGTTTGGCCGCGGGCAGGCCCTGTATCAGACGGGCGCGGAATACGGCCTTCTTATACTGAGGCAAAGCCACCGCGGCCAAAATGCCGATAATCAGCACCACGACCAGCAGTTCCCCCAGCGTAAACCCTTTTTTATAATTCAGCATACCAAAAAGCTACAAAATTTATGACCGGCAGACAAGCGCATAACAGACAGGGCCTTCCGCGCGGGTAATCCGCACGCGCACCAGGCCGTGCAAATCCGCGGGGGCGTTTTCTATCATGACATGCTGGAAGTTGGACGTTACGCCGCTGACTCCGTGTTTGCCGTGCTCCTCCACAAACACTTCCTGCTCCGTGCCTGCCAATGAAGAGGCAAAATCCGCGCGCAGTTTTTTGTCCAGCTCCCGCAGGCGTTCGGCGCGGCGTTTTATCGCATCAGAGGACAGCTGCGGCAGGGCGGCGGCCTTGGTCAGCGGGCGCGGGGAATAGCTAAACACATGCAGCCCGCAGAGTTTTTGGCTTTCAATAAAACGGTAAGACGCTTCAAAATCATCTTCCGTTTCCGTAGGGAATCCGGCGATCACGTCCGCAAAGACGGAAACGCCCGCCACGCGCGCGCGCAACGCGGCCACTTTGGCGGCATACTGCTCCGTGCTATAGTGGCGGTTCATCGCTTTGAGCACGCCGTCACAGCCGCTTTGCAGCGGCAAATGCAGGTAATTGCAAAAGCGGTCCGGACGGGAGGCCATGGCGTCTATAACGCCGTCCGTCACGGTTTGCAGTTCTATGGAAGAAAAACGAATGCGGAAGCGGCCCTCCAGCGCGGCGATATCCGCACACAGGGCGGCCAAATCCTTGCCGCTTTGCGGGCAGGAATAATTGCCGATATTAATGCCCGTCAGTACAATTTCGCCAAATCCTTTTTGCGCCAGCGCGGTGATTTCTTTCAGCACGTCCGGCACAGGTTTGGAGCGTTTGACGGTGCGCGCAAAAGGCACAATGCAATAAGAACAAAAACAGTCGCACCCGTCCTGTATTTTAATAAACGCGCGGCTGTGCCCTTCGTGGCCGGACACCGTCCAGCAAATATCTTCCTGTCCGAAAAGTTTTTGTCCCAACTCATATTTGCCGATTATTTCCGTCTTTGGGAAAGACTGCCGGATATGTTCCGCATGCGCTGCGGCATAACAGCCGGTCAATACCAACCGTGCGGAAGGATTGCGGCGGGAAATTTGACGAATGAGTTTTTCCACGTCCTTATCGGCCTGGTGGGTAACGGTGCAGGTATTGAGCAGACACAGGTCCGCCTCTTCAAAAGAAGCGGCATGTTCCCAGCCGCGGGCCGCGAACTGCTCCAAAATGGCCTGGCTTTCCACCTGATTGACGCGGCAGCCGAATGTTTTTAGGAAAAATTTCATAACAGTTTGGCCGCGGCCGCTATACAAGCCGTTTCGGCACGCAAAATGTGCGGCCCCAGCGTAACGGGTAAAATGCCGTATTGGGCGGCGACGACCACTTCCTCATCGGCCCACCCTCCGGCGGGACCGATATAAACGCGCAGGGCAGAAGGGGCGCCCAGTTTTTCCAGTCCCCAGGCCAGCGTATGGGTTTCTTCGGCCTCATAGGCCAGCAGGGACGGAATATCCCGCTGTGCGGCCACGGAAACAAAATCCGCGGGCTCCTTAAGTACGGGCACATCGGCGCGGTCGCATTGTTTGCAGGCCGAGAGAATAATTTGCCTCCAGCGGGCTGCTTTTTGGTCCCATTTTTTGAACAAATCGTATTCACTGCGCGCCGTGCGTATGGGCAAAAAAGAATCCACGCCCAGCTGCGTGCATTTGTCCAGCACGTCTTCCAGGGTATTGCGGGACGTCGGCGCGAAACAAAGTTCCAAAGACAGCGCGGATTTGCGCGGAGGCAGCGCCTCCAGCAGGACGCCGCGCACAAAATTTTTCTGTACGCGTTCTATGCGCGCCGTATATTGTTTGCCTTTGCCGTCAAAAACGGTAACGACATCGCCTTCTTTATGGCGGGCAACCAGCGTCAGGTGGCGCGCTTCTTCGTCCTGTACAAAAAATTCTTTTTCTTTAATATCAGCCAAATACTGGGGCATGCGTATATTTTAGTAAATTTGACAAAAGGGAAAAAGAAGCGGCCTTTTGTAGAAAAAGAAATATCTTTTCCAAGAAAAAAGCCGCCCCGAAAAAGGGCGGCTTTTAATCTTTCAGACCGAAAACTTAAGCCTGGGCCTGCTTGGCCACATCCACCAACTGTTTAAAAGACACGGGGTCTTTAATGGCCATTTCGGACAGCATTTTGCGGTTAAGCGTAATGCCGGCTTTGGCCAAACCGTTGATGAATTTGGAGTAGCTGATGCCGTCTTCGCGCACCGCGGCGTTGATGCGGGTAATCCACAACTGGCGGTAGGTGTGCTTTTTGTCACGGCGGTCAACATACGAATGCACCCAGGATTTGCCCAGCTGCTGGGTGGCCATGCGCAAACGGCGGGATTTGTCGCCGTAATAGCCGCTGGCGGCTTTTAATAATTTTTTCTTTCTGGCGTGTCTGGGAACGCTAAATTTGATTCTCATTTTGCTTCACCTCTTATTTGGCAACGGGCAGTTGTTTCTGCAGAATGCGACCGTTAAGGGAGTTCTTTTCAATCACTCCGGTAGCGCGCATGTCGTGTTTGCGGGAAGCAGAAACAGGCGTAAGCAAATGTTTTCTGCCGGCTTTGCGGTGGGTATATTTACCCTTTGCGGTCACGCGGAAGCGTTTTTTGGCACCGCTGTGGTTTTTCATTTTAGGCATTTGTTTGTCCTCTTGTATAATTTCACGCCGTCAGGCGCGCCCTCCCCTACGCAAACCGTGCGCGGGCAGGTGTTTTATTAAGAAAAAGAAATCAGGCTTTCGGCACAAACGTCATGGACATACGGTTGCCCTGCTGCTGCAGGCCGCCGTCCACATTGGCCAAAGGCTCCAGGCGTTTGGCCGCGTCTTTGAGCATTTGCTCGCCGATGTCTTTGTGCTGGTTTTCACGCCCGTGAAACACCACCACCAGACGCACCATGTCTTTCTTTTTCAGAAATCCTTCTATTTGTCTGAGTTTGACGTCCAAGTCATGCGGGGCGATGCGGGATTTAATGCGCAGCTCCTTCATCGTCACCTTGGTTTGTTTCTTCTTGGCGTCTTTGCTTTTTTTGCTCTGTTCAAAAACATACTTGTTGTAATCAAGTATTTTGCAAACAGGCGGCTGGGCGGTCGGTGAAATTTCCACCAGGTCCAGCTCTTGTTCTCTGGCCATCGCCACGGCCTGCGCGGTAGGCAGTACGCCCACCATGGTACCGTCGGAATTAATGACCCTCACTTCCGGCGCGCGGATATTGCCGTTGCGGTTATATAAATCTTTCTTGTAAACTCTTCTGTTATCAAATCTGGCCATTTATATTTTCTTTGCAAAAAAAATCGTCCTTTTTAGGACACTTCTATTATACAAACTTGCCGCAAAAGGTGTCAATTTGCATCAGGCGGATTGGGCGCCGTATACAACAGGAGATCTTTCCCATACAGCCGCCAGCCCTGCGGCAGGCGTTCCAGACGGTAGTTTCCCTCCGTCCAATACGGCCCTTCCGGCGTAAAGGAACGGCTCATGGTTACGGGTTCCGCCTCCGGCAAAAACAGCTCCGCCTCCGCGCCGCTTTCGGACAACACGGCAAAAGCGCTCAATACCGCTCCGCCGGCCGGAGGCTGCACGGGATTTAAACGCACCCCTTCTTCCCACAGGCGGGCGCAGCGGCCCAAAACGGAAACATAGGTATATCCGGCCGAAGCAATACAGCCGTGCCCGTCACGGTCAGCCCCCGCCTGCAGCGCCGTTTCGGAACGAGAAGCGGCACAGGCCGCCAAACACAGACAAACCGTCAGGCAAAGAAATCTCTTCATAGATTTATTGTAGCAAAAGAACACCGTCAAAAAACGCTCCGAAATATTTCGGAGCGTTTTCACCATGAGCAACCAAACTATTTAGACGGCCAAATATAACCGTTTATCTCCCGGGGATGACGCAAATGCCCGGAAACAGAGCGCGCTTTCTGTTTGGTAGCCGAAGAGGCCTGCCGCACCTGCCGGCTTACGGCAGAGGCAATGCTCTCTTTCCACGCCTGGTAGCGGAGCATTTGCTGCTGGATATGGGCATCGTATTTGTTCTGGTATTTGACCGCCATTTCCTGATGACCCAATCCCTTATACAACAACATCATTTCATAATATAAAAAGGTCGTTTCCGAAGGGTTGATTTCATCCGCTTTTTCCAAATCGGACAAAATAACTCTCGCTTCTTTTTTATGGTTTTTTACCCAGGCAAGCATATCTTCTTCTTGATCGGGATAGGATATGCCTCCCCACAGTCCCGCTGGCACCATACGCGCCAAGGCGCGTAACAGGTACATGTCCGGCGCCTGCCGGCCTTTGCTCAATTCCAACGCTTTGGTTGCATAGAGAACGACATTGGCCACATCCGTTTCCGACAGAATATAGGGTCCATCTCCCCCGGCATTGACTCCGTCGGCAAAGCATACCGCCGCCGCATTATAATACGCCGCATAACTGTGATACTGCTTGATTTGTTGCTGCGCTTCCTTTACCATGGCTGGTTTATTGTCCAGCGTCCACAACATATATGGCAGAAATTCCGTCCGTCTTATTTTTTGCAGAATCTGCGCATCCGATAAATTTTCCGCATAAGAAACCGAAGCGGCCCCCGCCACACATCCCAGGGCAACAAGAAACAAAAACATCTTCTTCATCGTACCATCTCCTCTTTGTTTTGCTTATCTGACAGATACAGGATACATTTTATATTTCCCCGGGACATGAGCCTTTGGCCCTACATTTTCCACGACAAAAGTCCCAGAAACAATTGGGTCCTCCTTTTCCGAACCTTCCCGCTTTTTCAGCCGCCGTCCCTGTTTTACCGACATAAAAAGCCCCGCCGCAAAAGGGCGGGGCTGACGGAAACGGTTTTGATTAGTCGTCGTAATCGTAATCAAAATGCTGGCGGATATTGCCCTCTTTGCCGTGGCGGTTGATGGTATCGGGATAGCCTTTATACACGATCGTGGCGCGTTTGGACGCGTCGGCATTGAGGGTCTGCACGGCCTGCACTTTCATGCGGGCGGAGTCGGACACCGTGGCGTTGACGGTGTCGGCGCGCAGGTCATCGGCTTCCAGTTCGGACGAGCCGGAGGCGCGCAGATCCGCCGTCAAAGCGGTGCCTTTCAGGTCCACTTCCGCATTATTGGAAGCCGCAGCCGTCACCGTGCGGCCGGAAAAACCGCCCACGCTGGCTTCCGCGCGGTCAGAGGCATTGAGCGTTACCGCGTCGCAGGTGGTTCTTTCGCTTTCAAAAGAAGCCGTATTGCGCGCATCGGCGGTCAGCGTCTGGCAGGCCAGGCTGTCAAAATCAATGCTGGCATCACCCGAAACATGGGCCGTCACGTTGGCCGCATTGACGGAGCGGAAGGAAATTTCCCCTTCCCCGTCTGCGGACAAAGACAGGTCCGTCGTGGTCAGCAGACCCTGCACGTCCACCTCACCGCTTTGGCGCACTTCCACACGCTCCAAAGACGGGGCGACGACCGTTACTTTCAGCCGGCGCTGACCCATGATGATTAAAGGATCTTTATAATGCACCGTCAGTGTTTTTCCGTCGCTTTTCACTTCAACCAGGTTGACGAGGTTGTCCGAACCGTAGATAACGGCAAACGGTTCTTTTTCAGCCCCCTGACGGAAGTCCACCTCCGCCTGTCCGCTCACGGACAAAGCGGTAAACGGCGCCAATCCAGTTACTTCCTGGGTGATGTAATTCTGGCTGGCGGTCACATACACCGGTTTGGCCTGAACGGGCCAGGCAAAAACCAGCGTCAGCGCGCAAAGCGCAAGTGCCATCTTTTTCATGTTTTTTCTCCTTAATTTACGGCCTTTAAAGGCCGGTGTTTCTTTCGGCTCCGTGTCGGACGGGAGGATACGATTTACGTTTTTCACTTCCGTAACGATGCCCGCCTGCGCGGGCCGAAAGTAATTTATTGTAGCAAAAAGCGTATAAAAAGAACAGCGATTTTGTATCAACGGAGTTTTCTTTTCCGAACGCGGTGCGAAAGACGGCGCAAATATAGTAAAATAAGTTAACTTAGACGAGGTGCGGGAAAGATGAGCAACCGAAGAATGGCCAGAGAATGCGCTTTGCAGTGTCTGTATTACGCCGACAGCGCCAAAATGCTGGACGGCGCCAAAGTGGCCCCGTATGCCGCCGATTTTAAGCGGGAACTGGGGGAGAATTTTCCTTTCTGCCAGGACCTGGTCAACGGTACGACAAACAACCTGCCCGAAATAGACAAGCTGGTTTCCAAATATGCCAAGAACTGGACCATCGGACGTATGTCGGTGGTGGATCGCTCCATTCTGCGCATGGCCGCTTATGAGCTGGTGTTCAGCCCCGAAAGAACGCCCGTTCCGGCCGTGATAGACGAGGCCATAGAGCTGGCCAAAAAATATTCTACGGACAATTCCGGCAAGTTTATCAACGGTCTTTTGGACCAGCTGAAAAAAGAACGCAAATAAAGGGGGCCTTCTATGGCCGTAAACCCCGCCGAAGAGATAGCGAAACTTCGCAAAGAAATAGAACACCACAATCATCTTTATTACGATTTGGACGACCCCGTCCTGTCCGACACGCAATACGACCAGCTGTACCAAAAACTAAAAGATTTGGAAGCGCGTTACCCGCAATTTGCTTCCGCCGATTCTCCCACCCAAAAAGTGGGCGGCACGGTCAGCGCCACGTTTGCGCCCGTCGTGCACGGCACGCCCATGATGAGCCTGGACAACTCTTATAATGCCGCAGACGTGCGCGCCTGGCACGAACGCTGCGCCAAAATTTTGTCCACGGACTGTTTTGACATGGTGCTGGAAGCCAAAATTGACGGCGTGTCCTGTTCTTTAACCTACACCGACGGCATACTGACCACCGCCGCCAGCCGCGGCGACGGCAAAACCGGCGAAGACATTACCGCCAACGTGCTTACGGTGCGTGACATTCCGCACCGCCTGGCCGGCGCACCGGAGGGGGTGCTGGAAATACGCGGGGAAATTTATTTGGAGAAAAAGGACCTGGCCGAATTAAACGAAAAACAGGCCGCCTCCAACCAAATTATTTTTGCCAACACGCGCAATGCCGCCGCGGGCTCTCTGCGCCAGAAAGACCCCGCCATCACCGCACAGCGTCCGCTGAAGTTTTTTGCCCATTCTTTCGGCTCCGGCCGCATAGACGCCGGCAGCTTCAGCGGGTTTATTGACGACTGTCAAAAATGGGGCTTTCACGTTTCTCCCGTGCGCCTGCAAACTTCGTCTTTGGACGAAATGATTCGGTTTTACAACGACTTTGACGAAAAAAGACACCACCTGCCCTTTGATACGGACGGATTGGTTATTAAAGTAAACGATTTTACGCAGCAGCGCATTTTGGGCAACACCGCCAAAAGCCCGCGCTGGGCCATTGCGTTTAAATATCCCGCCGAACAGGCCACCACGACCGTGCGCAATGTGCTGTTTTCCGTGGGCCGCTCCGGCGTAATTACGCCCGTGGCGCAGGTGGAGCCGGTATCCTGTGCGGGGGTGGTCATTTCCAATGCGACCCTGCACAACTTTGACGAAATCAAACGCCTGGGCCTGCGCGTAGGGGACAAAATTATTTTGGAGCGCGCGGGGGAAGTTATTCCCAAAGTTATCAAAGTCGTAGAGCATTTGGGGCAAGAAGATATTGTTCCCCCGACCGCCTGCCCGTCCTGCGGCCGGCCCGTATATAAAGCGGAGGGAGAAGTGGGGTATTACTGCGTCAATCCGTCCTGCCCCGCCCAAATCAAAGGACGCATTTTGCATTATGCCAGCCGCGGCGCCATGGACATTGACGGCATGGGCGACGCGGTGGTGGACGAACTGGTGGAGCGGCAGTTCGTCAGCAATTTTTCGGATTTATACAATTTAAATTTTTTCCACCTGCTTTCTTTGGAAAACTTTAAAGAAAAGAAATCGCAAAATTTATTGGACGGGCTGGAAGCAAGCAAAAAACGCCCGCTCTCTCGCCTGCTTTTTGCGCTGGGCATTGCATTTGTCGGGGCAAAAACGGCCGAAGTGCTGGCCGACCATTTTCACACGCTGGACAATCTGATGAACGCTTCGGTGGAAGAACTGCAAACCGTGCCGGACGTGGGCGCGGCGGTATCCCAAAGCGTATATGATTTTTTTCACGACCCTGCGGCCCGCGAACAAATAGAACAGCTGCGCCAAATCGGCATTAATTTCACCCAGCCGCAGAAGCAGGTGTCTTCACGCGCGCTGGAAGGGAAAACCGTCGTATTTACCGGCGAAATAGAGGGCATGACGCGTACCGAAGCCGAACTGCTGGCCCGCCAGCACGGAGCCAAAACCAGCGGCAGCGTATCGGCCAAAACTTCTTTTGTAGTGGCGTCCAAGGCGGCGGGCAGCAAGCTCAAGAAAGCGCAGTCTTTGGGCGTGCAAATCATCACGCCGGAAGAATTTTTTAACTTAATACGCTGATGTCCTTGTACGGCAAGCGGCATCTGGCCGTTTCCGCTGCTGATATGCATGGGTCCCGTTATTCTGACCAGCCTGTTTGACTAAAAGATTTTAAAAACGGGACATAAAAAACCCCGCCTTTACGGCGGGGTTTTTTAACGGGAACAAATCAGATAACCAGCAGCGTACCGTCCACGGAACTGCACAGTTTGTAGTTTTCGCCGAAAGATTCGTACATTTCCACCAGGCTGTTCTTCGGCACACGCACGGCGGGATTTTGCTGCGCGCGGTAACGCGCCACATAATGATAAGGCACCCCTTTGTGCGGGTCGGCCGTTTGACCGTACGGCACAAAATAACGTTTGTCTTTGGCCGACACTTTCAGCACATAAAGCCCCATATGCTGGCGCATGGTATCTTCGGAGCAGTTGGTGGCCTGCTGCACCACGGCCAGTTCTTTGCGCGAAATTTCGGTATAGCCGTTCTTTTCCAGCTCCGCCATACGCGCGGCGATTTTTTCCAAATCCGCCGCGGAAGGAGGCACTTCCTCTCCGGGCAGCAAAAAGGCTCTGCGCCCGCGCAGGGCTTCATTATACACATAAAAACCGCTGTCGGTCAGCGTGCTGTCCGGCAGGAAAATTTTCTGCCCCTTGTTATCGCGCAAATCAAACACATCTTTGACCGGTACACCCGCTTTTTGAAACACGCCTACCGCGTCCTGCCCCACCTGTTTGCGCAGGGCATTGTATCCGCTGACGGTCAGCACTTCGCGCGCAAAGCCGGTATCCTTAAAAAGCGTCACCACATAATCGGAGGGCAGCGTTTTGTATTTGCTCTTTAAATAGTCTATGCCGCCGCGCTGTTCGGCGTCGTGTATTTTGACAAACAGATCGCGGTCCGCTTCGGACAACTGCGTTTTTTCCGGTAGGGCGGCATAACGCTGTTTCAAAGCGTCCAGCATTTCTTCGTCGGTAAAATACACCGGCTCCAGCGCAATGAGCTGTTGGCGCGCGCGGATATTGAGCGGTTCCACGGCCAAAGCCACTTTATACACTTCCGCCGCGGCTTTTTTCTTTCCCTGAATTTCCAAAATCAGGCCCTTGCCCACCAACGAGTTTACATTGGCTTTGTTGTACTGCAAAGAACGCTCATAATAGCCCAAGGCCTGGGCATATTGCTGACGTTTGAAAGAAATATCGCCCAGCATGGAATAGCTGTAAGAAAAATACGGCGACGTGCGGGCCATATGCGCCAGCGCGCGCTGGAAATAATCCCGCGCAGCGTCCAGCTTTTCCTGCGTCAAGGCCACGGCGCCCAGGCTGAGCAGGGTGTCCTCGTTGTCCGGATCCATTTTCAGGCAGCGTTCAAACGTTTTGCGCGCGGACTCATAATTGCGCGACGGCAGGGCTTTTTGTTCCTGCTCCAAAAATTCTTTTTTGCCCTGTTCCAGGCAGGCCGTCAGCTGCGTCTGCGCATACAGCGCGGGCGCGGTCAGCAGGCACAGGGACAGATTAAACAGCCAAATCGGTTTTATATAAGGCATATATACATTGCAGGGCTTTTTCCGTTTTGGACAAACGCACGGCGCGGTCAAACTCAAAGCCCGTTTTTTCTATTTTAGCAAGATTTGCGCGATAGACAAAGCCCATCACGCGGCAGGGCAATATTTTGCGTGTGGGCAGGGTATGCAATACGTCCCAGGCGCGGCGGTAAAAATCTTTGTCTTTCTGGGCCAGCTCGGCCAAAGCGGCGGCCAGACGCGCGGGATTTTGGTTTTGCAAGACGTCCTGACGGGTCAGGCCGTGTTTAGCCAGTAAATCTTCCGGCAGGTACACGCGGCCCAGGGCAGCGTCTTCATGTACGTCACGCACGATATTGGTCAGTTGCACGGCAAAACCCAGCGCGCTGGCCAGCTCCTGCGCATGCGGCCCTTTAATACCCAAAATATCCAGCGTGGCCAGCCCCACAATGCCCGCCACGCGCCACAAATACCACTGCAGTTCTTCAAAATTTTTATATACCCTTCCCTGTACGTCCGCTTCCATGCCTTCTATTAACAACAGAAAACGGTCCTGCGTCATACCGTACTGCGGAGCCATACGGGCGATGTCTTTACCCAGCGGGGTTTGGGCTTCGCCGTTAAAAGCCCTGGTAATTTCCTCGCGCCACAGGGCCAGCTCCGCCAGACGGTCTTTTACGTCCGGCTCATCGGCGATGTCGTCCATCAGACGGCAAAAAGCGTAATAGACAGCCAACGCTTCGCGGCGGCGTTTACATAAAAATAAAAACGCCGGCCCGAAGCTGGATTTTTTATAAGAGTTTTTATCCGCGTTCATTTTTCTGCCCGTTTTTAAAAATATAAGACAGCGCCGCTCCGGTGGCCGTGGCATAAATGGAATGCTGCGGAATAATAAATTTGATTTTATACAGCCGCTCCACCTGTTTAAACAGCACATTGGCACAGGGCACCGTGCTGAGCGTGCCGGTCACGATAACGTCTTTTATCCCGTCTTGGCGGCAGGCAAACACGGCCAGCATGCCGATGGTCTGAAACACCATATTCAGCACGCCGCGCGCCAAATCCTCCGGCGTGACGCCGTCGGTCATTTTTCCGAAGTTGGACGCCGTTGCGTCCGGCGTCAGCGTGGAAATATCCCCCGCGCTGATATCGGAAATATTTAAATCCACTTTTTTCAAATCGCCTTTGTGCGCCATTTCCACCACGGTTTCAAAAGAACGCGCATTGCACAGCCGGCCGCATAAACCCAGCACCGTGCCGCCGCCCACGCCGGACCCGCCGATATGGCGTATGCCGTCTTTATCGGCGCGCACAAACGCCGTGCCCGTGCCCATGCTGATAATGAGGCCTTCTTTTTTATTAGACAGCGCCAGGCCGCCCAGACCGATGGCTTCAAACTCGTCCACCTTATGCGTGGGAATGCCGTAAATATTTTCTTTAAACAAAGAAGATCCCACACCGGTCAGCAAAATTTGTTTGACCTGGGACAGGGACAGTTTATTTTCGTTGACAAATTTGCCCAGCGCGCCGTAGGCCGAGGTCAGCGGGTCGGCCGCTTCCACCATCAGGCGTCCGATAAGTTTGCCCTCCTCATAATACCCCACGATTTTGGTGGTGGAACCGCCTACGTCTATACCGATAATGACGTTCATTTGTCATCCTCCAGCCCGATGGATTTGAGGAACGGGGTGATGCTTTCTTTGCGGCCCAGGAAGTTCTGCACCATTTGTTCTTCTTCCACCGTGCCTCCTTTTTCCAACACTTCACGGCGGAATTTCAGGCCCGTCTGCGTATCAAATACGCCGTTCTTTTCAAACTCGCCGAAAAAGTCCTGCGCGATGACTTCCGACCACAAATACCCGTAATAGCCCGCGTCATACCCGCCCATAATATGCCCGAAAGACGCCTGCGGATAGGTGCCTTTGGTCAACGGCAGGCCGCGGATTTTTTTGGTCAGGGTAAAATAGGTTTTCGTGGTGTCGGGGGTTTTGGAAGCGGTGTGCAGCTTCATGTCATACTGTGCAAAAAAGTCCTGGCGCAAATACGTGCCGCCGGCGCCGAAATTTTTGGCCGCAATCATTTTTTCAATCATTTCATCGGGCAACGGCTCGCCGGTTTTGTAATGTTTGCTGATTTTTTTGAGCACCTGCGGGTTCCAGGCCCAACGCTCCAGCATTTGGCTGGGGGTTTCCACAAAGTCCCAGCTGACGCTGGTGCCGGACTGGGAAGAATAGCGCGCTTTGGTCAGCGCATTGTGCAGCACATGCCCAAATTCATGGAACAGGGTGCTGACTTCGCCATGTTTTAACAGCGACGGCGCACCCGCGGCGGGTTTGTTCATATTGGCTACAATGGCCACAAACGGGATTTGCCAGGTGCCGTCCTCTTTTTCGTGTCCTTCCACCAAGTCAAAGCAGGCCGCGTGTTTGTATTTGCCTTCGCGCGGATACAAATCCATATAGAAATAGGCCACCAGCGCGCCGTCGTCTTTATTGACGATTTTAAAGGCTTTTACGTCCGGATGCCAGACGGGAATGTCGGCCGGCTCAAAAGCGATGCCGAACAAATTGCCGAACAGATCCAGCATGCCGTCAATGACTACGTCCGACGGGAAATATTCTTTAATCAGTTCAGGATCCACGTCCAGGTTTTCTTTTTTGTATTTATTGGCCCAGTAGCCGCTTTCGTACGGATACAGCGTGCGGCTTTTGCTGCCCTTCTTTTCGTTTTTATACGCAATCAGGTTTTTGTCCTCTTCTTTGGACATGGGTTTGAGACGCTTTTGCAAATCCTTTAAAAACTTTTCCACCGTTTCGGGGTTTTTAGCCATGCGGTTTTCCAGTTTTAGCTGTGCATGGTTTTTATAGCCCAACAGCTGCGCAATTTGGCGGCGCAGGGTCAGGGTTTTTTCCAGCAACTCCACATTTTCCGCTCCGCCGCGGCGGTTGTATTTATATTCCAGTTCTTTGCGCGCTTCGTCACTTTCGGAGTTGAGCATAAAAGGCACATAGTCGGGGTAATCCAGGGTCACGCGGTATTTGCCTTCGGGGGTTTTTTCCAGTTTGTTTTTGTAATCTTCTCCCAAACCGGCCAGCTGTTCTTCGGTTACGTCCAGATAATCTTTATATTCCTGTATGTTTTTGTCAAACTGGATAATATACTGAGCTTTTTCTTTGTTTAACTTTTTAAACGTTTCCAAATCTTCGTCATTTAATTCCATACCGCTGTTTTTAAAACCGATCATCATGTCTTTAAGCAGCAGCGCCTGGTCCGGCTCCAACTGCGGTTTGGTGTCGGCATAGGCTTTAATGGCGCGGTACACGTCGCGCCGGGTGGCGATGTCCACCATGTGCTGGCTCATCTGCATTTGCAGGGCCAGGGCCGCATCGCGGAAGTTTTTATCCGTAGACACATAGGAGAGGAAACCGCTCATGCCCAGCGCGTCGCCGTAGCGTTCAAAAGCGCGCTCATAGCCCAGCACTGTGTTGTCAAACGTACGCTGGTTGTCAGCAATAGCCACCAGGGCGTCCAAATCTTTTTCCAGACGGGCGCGGGCGGCCGCTTCGGCCGGGGCCAGCTCCTCCGCTTTATAGTCAAAATGCAAAACGCCGTCTTTAAACATGTTCTCCATAGCATTCGCTCCCGCCGCAGTGGCTAAAATCAAAACTCCGGTCAATACTTTTTTCATATGGAATTAATCCGTTTAATATGTTACACTTAACAGACCGGCCAGATGGTTTGCCGACCGGAATATAAATATAACAATGCAGGTTTATTTGTTATAATTTATATTATATTAATTCACGAGGAATTAAGAACCCAAAATGTACGAACCGTTTGTACCCAAAGAGATATTCCTGACCAAAGGAATCGGCAGACACAAAGAAAAACTGGCGAGCTTTGAAGAAGCTCTGCGCGACGCCAAAATCGCGCCGTTTAACATTGTGCCTGTATCCAGTATTTTTCCTCCGGGATGCAAAACCATCCCCGTGTCCAAAGGACTGAGCCAGCTGCGCACGGGCCAAATCCTGCACTGCGTCATCAGCCGCAACACCAGCAACGAATACCGGCGCCTGATTTCCGCTTCCGTCGGTCTGGCCATTCCCAAAGACAATAAAAAAACACACGGATATATCTCCGAGCACCACAGCTTCGGCGAAACGGACAAACAGGCCGGCGACTATGCCGAAGATTTGGCCGCGCTGATGCTGTCCACCACCCTGGGTATTGAGTTTGACAACAACACCACCTGGGACCAAAAAGAAGAAATCTGGAAAATGAGCGGCAAAATCGTACGCACGACCAACATCACGCAGTCTGCCATTTGCGTGGAAGGCATGTGGACGACCGTCGTGGCCGCCGCCGTGTTCGTGAAATAATCAGGATCGTTGTGAGCGATAACGTACAAACCGATAAGTTTATGGGGCTAGAGAGCAAAAACAGCTCTCTGGCCCTTTGTAAATTCGCCGTCGTGCCCGTGCCGTTTGAAAAAACGGTCTGCTACGGCCACGGCACGGCCAAAGGCCCCGCGGCCATTATAGAGGCTTCCACCCAAATAGAACTTTGGGACGAAGAAACCAAAACGGAAACCTGGGAGCAGGGCATTCACACCTGCCCGGCGGTCAACTGCGCCGGCTCTACGGCCAAGGTGTTTAAAGCCATAGACAAAACCGTGCGCGGCATGATGCAGCACAAGCAGTGCATTCCTTTTTACATCGGAGGGGAGCACACCGTCACGCAGGCATTGGCGCAGCCGTATATTGAAGCCCATAAAAATTTGAGCATCCTGCATTTTGACGCACATGCGGATTTGCGCGAAACCTTTGAAGGCACGCCGCGCAGCCACGCCTGCGCGCTGTATCCGGCTTCGCGCCAGGTGCCCGTGGTGCAGGTGGGCATACGCAGCGTGGCCAGTGAAGAAAAACAATATTGCAACGCGGGCAAAGTCACCACGTTTTTTATGCACGAACACCGCGACGTCAACAAACTGATTCCGCAGGTGCTTAAAAAACTGACCGACACCGTATACATTACCATAGACGTGGACGGCTTTGACCCGTCCGTCATTCCGGCCACGGGTACGCCGCAGCCGGGCGGATTCGGCTGGTATGAAGCGCTGGATCTGTTCCGCGCGGTCATACAGAAAAAGAATATCGTTGCCGTAGACGTGGTGGAGGCCTGCCAGCGCAAGGCCGACCCCATTACGGAGTTTAATACGGCCAAGCTGATTTACCGTTTAATGGGATATTTAACGGTAAAAGGACAAAAGAAAAAATAAGTTTTACCCGTCAAAAAACCCCGCTCTTTTGAGCGGGGTTTTTATATTTGTTTCCGTACGGATTAGAAATAAAACCGTCCCGTCAAAGCGCCGCTGAAACCGGAGCGGTCAGACAAAACAATACCGTCTTTTTTCACTTTGGCGCTGATATTGTATTTGGCTTCCAGTCCCAGGGCAAACACTTGCGTAAAGCGGTATTCCACCCCTGCGACAATATGCGGAAACACTTTGTTGTCGTCAATGGATTCATCCACAATATCGTCTTCCACCTCCGAAGAAATAAAGGTTAAACCCACCCCTGCAAAATAGCTGAGCTTGTTGACGCCGTTGTCTCTTTTATAATACACGGTCAGCGGAATGGCATACGTGGTTTCTTTATAGTTATCATCGTCTGTCGGATCAAAATGATTTTTCAGCTCCAGCTCATTTTCGCCATAAAAGTCAACTCCCAGGCGCACGCCGATTTTATCCATTTCGGAGGCCAAATTCCACTCATACATGGCTTCCACGCCAAAAAAACCGCCGTTTTTGTCCAGTTCTCTGTCCAAAAAAGTGGCGGCATCATATACGTCATCCAAGCTTTTGGGATCATTTTCTCCGACGCCCAATTTCAGGCCCAGACCCCAGTTATCGGCAAAGGCGGCGGGGGCTAACATCAATACGCCTAATACCATCAGCAAGCATTTCTTCATTTCGTGTTCTCCTGTGTTTGGTAAATGTACAACATGCAAAATATAGCAATTTCTAGGAAACGGCGCAATCTGCCGCACCGTCACAGCGGAGGCAGAGGTCCTACCCCCGTGCCGTCCTGGGCCGTCCACGGATTTTTTACACCCTGTTTGGCCACTTCGTCAAAACCCCATTTGTCTTTAAACGAAAGAACTTTTTTATACTGCGCCACGGCTTTTTCACGCTCGCCCAAAGCGTCATACACCTGCCCCAGGCGGTATTCATTCCATACGCCCCAGCGGCTGGGCTCCTGCTTGGCCAGCGCGGCCTGCCCCTCTTCAAAAGCGGCTTTGGCCTCCTTCCACTGCCCCCGGGCCATATAAGACGTGCCGATAGCGGTATAAGCGCGGGAAATATAAATATCCTTATAAAACGGGTCTTTGCCTATCAGAGATAAAAATTCCCGCCCGCCTTTTTGCACGGAGTCATAATCCCCTGTTTCAAACAGGCAGATAAGCTCCACATAATGCATCAGCGGATTATCGGGGTATTTGGCGCGCAGCTGGCGGATGTATTCCAACGATTTTTTGGGATTGTAATATTTGCTGCCGCGCGTATTTTGCACTTCAATCAAAATCAGCTTGGAACTGTCGGAAGTGAACATGGCTTTCTCGCGCGAAAGATTGAGCTGTTCCACTCCTAAATCCGGGTCGCCTTTGATAGCCACAATGGCCGCCAAAATTTTAATCACGCTGGGCAAGGTGCCCGCAAAATAATTATAAATGCCCAGTCCGAAATACGCGTCGTAATACGTCGGATCCAGCTCCAGGGATTTTTCCAGCCGGTTGATGGCTTTGCGGCCCGAAAAATATGCCGTGACCCAGCTGCGGTTGCGCATGGCAAACATGGCGCGCAGGCCGTACAGGGCGCCGATGCCCATATAGGCGTTGGGATCGTCGGGGTATTTTTTCATCCAGCGTTTGATACCGTCTATGGAATCGTCCAGCGTTTTTTCAAACACCTTGCGCTGCTTGTCGTCGCTGGTTTCAAACTCATATTCATAACGGCTCCAGGCGATCATCGCGTTTCCAAAATGTGCAAACGGATGATCGGGGTACAGGGCAAACACTTTTTCAATATTTTCCTGCGCCAGCTCAAAGTCCAGGCTGTACACGCCGTTAATGCCCACGGTGGCATATTCCATCACGTCGGGAGGAAGTTTGATTTCCGCGCGTGCGGGCACCGTCCCCGCCGCGGTAAACAGCATCGCGGTTAGCAAAGTGAAAAGTTTTTTCATTATTTTTTGGCCTCTATTTTATCTTTGCCGAAGTACGGGCGCAAAGCCGGCGGGATAACAACCGAGCCGTCGGCCTGCTGGAAGTTTTCCAGTATGGCGGCAAAGGTGCGGCCCACGGCCAGCCCGCTGCCGTTTAACGTATGTACATATTCCAGCTTGCCCTGCGCGTTTTTGTAGCGCAGGCCCATGCGCCGCGCCTGGAAGTCCAGGCAGTTGGAGCAGGAAGAAATCTCGCGGAAGCGGTTTTCGCTGGGCATCCAAACTTCTATATCATAGGTTTTGGCAGATGAAAAACCGATATCGCCCGAGCACAGTTCCACCACATGGTACGGCAGACCCAGCTCTTTGAGCACTTCCTGCGCGTCAGAGACCATAATTTCCAGCATTTGGTAGGAATTTTCCGGCTTGGAAATCATGACCAGCTCCACCTTGTTAAACTGGTGGTTGCGGATCAGCCCGCGCGTGTCCTTGCCGTAGGTGCCGGACTCTTTGCGAAAGCACGGCGTATAAGCAGTCAGCTTAATGGGCAGTTCAGCCTCGGCAATGACGCGGCCGCGGTTTAAGTTGGTCAGCGGGATTTCCGCCGTGGAAATCAAAAACTGTTTCGGTTCACCCGCCAGCTCATACATATCCTCGCGGAATTTGGGCAGCTGGCCGGTGCCGTATAAAATTTCTTCATTGACGATAACGGGCGGCAAAATTTCGGTGTAGCCTTTGCGCGCGTGCATATCCAGCATAAACGCGATAATGGCGCGTTCCAGCCGTGCGCCGTCGCCTTTATACAAAGCAAAACGGCTGCCGGACAGCGTAGCCGCGGCGGCGAAATCCAAAATACCCAGCTTTTCGCCTACCGCCTGGTGGTCCAGCGGTTTAAAATCAAATTTGGGCAGGGGAATGGTGCAGGGCAAATATTCCGGATTGTCCGCGTCCGAAGTTCCCACGGGGATATGTTCGTTGGGCAGATTGGGAATGCTTAACAGTAAATCGTCTATCTGCTTTTTCATCGGGTCCAGTTCGGCTTCTTTTTGAGCCATGTCTTCTTTGAGGCGGGAAACTTCCGCCATGGTTTCTTTGGCGGCCTCGTCGCCTTTTTCTTTTTTAATCTGCCCGATTTGTTTGGAAAGACTGTTGCGTTTGGCGCGCAGCTCTTCCACTGCGGCCAACACTTTTTTGTAATTTTCGTAAAGCGAAAGCACTTCGTCTATCTGCGCGGCCAGCTCCGGCTTGCGCAAAGACAGGCGGCGTTTGACCTCGTCGGGATTGGCAATAATCAGTTTCATATCCAGCATGGGGTTACCTCGTTTGTTCTTGTAAAATCTGTTCTTCGCCTTCTTCCGGCACCATATACGGGCGCGGGAACAAATGGCGGTAGGGTTTAACGGTTTGCACGGTATATTGCACGGCATACATACCCAACAGCCGCGTGCTGACCGGCGCCACCGCGCTTTGGCTGACCACCAATACGGCCAGCAGCACCAGCAGCGCGGCCGTTAATGTCTTTACGATGAAAAAAAATCCGCCCAGAGCCAGGGAAGAAAGGGTTTTTTGCTGCTCGGTGACGGGACGCATATTATTTTTCCTGCAGTTTGGCCAGCTCTTTGGTAAAACTTTTCACCAGGCTGCGCGCAATATAGTCCGCCGCGTCCAGCGCGCTGGAGCTTTCTTCGGACAAAGAGCCTATCCACACGATTTCCGCCGTTTCCACGTCTACCAGTTTGGCAATAATGCCCACCTGCGCATTAATGGTATACTGCTGCGGGGAAACGTCGGTGCTGTGGCTGTAGCGCGTGCCCACGTTTTGCGTATAGGCGGCATAAGAGCCGTCCGGCAGCTGCATGACGTTCTGGGCATATACGGGGCGGGATTCGGTGCGGCGGGTGGTTACCATAGCCACGCCGGTGCGGGTGGGCGTATAAGAAGTCACTTCCCCGATCAGCAGCACGTCCACGCCTAAAATTTCGCCTATTTTGCGCGTCGTCTCCGGTGACAGATACCCCGACACCGAAATATTGTGCTCTTTTAACACCTGGTCCAGCTGGGCGCGTTCCACCACTTTAAAACCGGATTCTATTAAATATTTGGCAAACAGATTTTCCACGCCGTTTAAATCACTGTACGCGCTGGTAAAACCCATAATGCCGATGCGGTCCATTTGGTTAAAATCATAGCTTTGGCTGATGACGGTTTTGGGCGTGCAGCCCGCTCCCCAAAAAACCAGACACAGCAAAAAAAGCAAAATCTTTTTCATAGTATCATTATATAATTTTTCCATAGTCTCTGCCCCCTTATCAAACACGGTTAAATGGTATAATTATTTCATGAATTCGGATTTTATTGAAAAAGCCAAAAACCTCAAACTTCTGCTGACCGACATTGACGGCGTGATGACAGACAGCAAGCTTACTTGGTATACCGACGGAGAAGGCCGCAATATAGAAGTAAAGAATTTTGAATCGCTGGACGGGATGGGCATGATTTTCCTGCGCGCCTGCGGCATACGCACGGGTATTATTTCACGCGGATCAGCCCCCGTACTGCAAAACTGGGCGCGGCTGCTGGGCATGGATATTATTTACTTTGGCTGTATGAATAAAGCTGCGGCTTTACAGGACGCCTGCGCGCGTTTTGGCTGCACCCCGCAGGAAACCGCTTTTATCGGAGATGACATTATAGATTTGGGCATTCTGAAAGCCTCCGGCATGCCGCTGACGGTGGCCAACGGGGTGGACGAAGTCAAGCGTCTGGCGGTATACGCTTCCCCCAAACACGGCGGCTGCGGCGCGGTGCGCGACATCTGCGAGCAAATTCTAAAGGCCCGCGGACAGTGGGACGGCGTCGTCCAAGCCGTGGAAGACGGCACGTTTACCGACCCTCCGGCACAATTAACCGTTGTCAAAACCGCTTTGAAAAAATAAAATATAAAAGAAGCCGTTCACCTTACAAAACAAAGAAGGAGTCTCATGAAAAAATTATTTATTTTGGCCGCTTTGCTTTGCGCTCCGGCACTGTATGCGGCGCAGCAGTATACCTGCTGTTCCTATGAAGAAACCCCTAAATACGGTTTGTATACCAATACCACCCGCGTGGAATTTTACGGCGGCGTATCCCTGCCGGAAGACGACTGGACCCAGCAAATCGGCGATACGGGCTTTTCCGCCGGTATTGCGTTTGTGCGCAACATTTTGCCCTGGCTGACGCTGGGCCTGGACGGCAACTACGCCGGTTTCTCCAAAGGAGACGATTTTACCACCACGGCGGGCGACACCGCCAATTTCCGCTCCGGCGTGGCCACGGCCATGGTGGCGGGACGCGTGTATCTGTTCCCCAAATCCATGACCCGCATTTACGGCACGGCCGGCATCGGAGGCGGTTATATGTACGCCAAAGAGAAAAACGATACGGCCGATTCCTCCGAAACCTACGACAGCACCGACATCGCCTGGATGCTGGGCGCGGGGCTGGAATTTGACATTGACGAAACCGTCGTGTTCGGCGCCGAAGGCCGCTACAACTGGGTCGGTCTGCGCAGCGATTTGAAAGACCGCGTCGGCCACGATAATTTCGGTTACTGGACGATGATGTTAAAACTGGGCGTGAAGTTTTAAGCCACTTCCGTTTTACCGCCCGCCGCCTGGAAACAAGCGGCGGGTTTTTTAATCTTATTTTCGGTGGCGCAAAAATCTTTTTTCGGGTACAATAACAAATATGAATACCGCACTTTCTTTATGGCAAACCGTTTGCCTTTCCGGCGTCGTGCTGGCGGCGCTGTTCGTTCCCTTTTTGTTTAAAAAGGCCGAAGAGGAATTGGAAATCTTCCTCTTTGTCTGCGGCATCGCCGCGGTGAGCGTATCGGGGCTGTGGAGCGGACATTTGCTGCTGGAAGCGGTCAAAGAACCCGTCCTAATTTCCGCCGCGGTGCTGGTGCTGGGATTCTTATTTAAGCGTTTCGGCGGCGGATTAAACATTTTTGTTCACCGCGCCGAAAAAAGCGTGGGGCCGCGCTGGTTTTTGTTTTTTTTCGTGCTGACTCTGGGGCTGTGCTCCAGCCTGATTACGGCCATTATCGCCGCGTTGCTGGCGGCGGAAGTCATTAAAGGCCTGCGTTTGGACGAACGGCAAAAAGTGCGCCTGACCGTCTACGTCTGTTTTGCCGTCGGGCTGGGCGCGGTGCTGACGCCGGTGGGGGAGCCACTGTCCACCATCGTGGTGGCGCGCCTGCGCGGGGAGCCGTATCACGCGGGATTTTTCTTTTTGCTGCAGCTGCTGGGCTGGTGGATTATTCCGGGCGTTATTCTGTTTGCCGCGCTGGCCGCGCGGCTGGGCGCCTGTGCGCTGACGGACGGACAGCGTTCCGTTTCGCCGGAAACCAATGCCGCGGTGCTTTCCCGCGCGGGAAAAGTATATTTGTTTGTGGCGGCCCTTATTTTATTGGGAGAAGGACTTAAACCGCTGGCGGAGCGTACCATAGGCCACCTGTCGCGTGCGGTGCTGTATTGGATAAACACCCTCTCTGCCGTGCTGGACAATGCCACGCTGGCCAGCATTGAAATACAGCCCTCCCTGCCGCCGGACACGCTGGTATTTTTGCTGGTGTCTTTGGTGCTGGCGGGAGGCTTGTTAATCCCGGGCAACATTCCCAACATTATTTGCGCCTCCAAGCTGGGCATCAAAAGCCGTGACTGGGCGCGCGCGGCTCTGCCCGTGGGGATTATCTGCATGGCGGTATATTTTGCCGTTTTGATGTGGGTGCTTTAAACACGCGGGGCGGGCTCCGTTTTGCTATAATACAAACATGGAAGATTTTATCGTTAAAGTGGTTTTAGCGTTGGTGTTGGGCGGCATTATGGGCTTGGAACGCGAATATAACGACAAGCCCGCCGGCTACGCCACCAATTCCATTATTTGTTTGGGCGCGGCCCTGTTTACCATGTTGTCTTTATACATGGCGGAAATGGGCGGCGACCCGGGGCGTATTGCGGCGCAAATCGTATCCGGCGTGGGTTTTTTGGGCGCGGGCGCGATTCTGCGCGAAGGCAACAAAATTTCCGGCCTGACCACCGCCGCGGCCGTGTGGCTGGTGGCGGCCATCGGCATGGCGGTTGGTTTTGGCCAGTACATTTTGGCTTCCTCCGCCTGTGCGGCGGCCATACTCATGCAGCTGGGCGTGCGACGCACGCTGGGCCTGCTGGAACGCCTGCGGCGCTACGATACCATTTATTTAACCTGCGCGCCGAAATGGAGCGTAGTGGATCAGATTTGTGCAGAAATAGAAAAGAGAAACGTGCAAATTCTTAAAAAAGAAGTTACCAAACACGACAACCGTTTCGTCGTCGCGCTGGTGGCCACGTTTACCGGACGGGAATTCCAAAACATCACCAAAGACGTGCTGGAAATGCCCGACGTATACAGCCTGTACAAATAAAAGGAGTCTGTAAAATAGTTATGTCTCAAACCCCCATACCGCTGTTTAATCTGCAAAAACAACACGATTCTTTAAAAAATGAAATTAATGCCGCCGCGCTGGACGCGCTGAACTCCATGCGCTGGCTGCTCGGCCCGCAAACGGAAGCCTTTGAAAAAGAATTTGCCGAAGCGATCGGCGTGAAACACTGCATTACCTGCTCGTCGGGCGCCAGCGCCATTCAAATTGCGCTGGGCGCGGCAGGCATCGGCGAAGGGGATGAAGTCATTACCACCCCGTTTACGTTTATCGCTACGACGTCCTCTGTTTCCCTGACCGGAGCAAAATTTGTTTTTGCCGATATTGACCCGCGCACCTATAACATTGACCCGAAAGATATTGAACGCAAAATCACCAAAAAAACAAAAGCCATTCTGCCCGTGCATTTGTACGGTTTTCCGGCGGATATGGACGCTATTATGAATTTGGCGCGTGAGCATGATCTGCGCGTTATAGAAGACTGCGCCCAGGCACATTTAGCCACCGCAGACGGCGTGAAGGTAGGCGGTATCGGCGACGCGGGCGCGTTTAGTTTTTATCCCAGCAAAAACCTCGGCGCATGCGGAGACGCCGGCGCCGTAACCACCAATGACGACGACATCGCCGACCGCTGCCGCAGCCTGCGCCACAGCGGCCGCGCCAAAGACAAGGCTTATGAATACGATTTGGAAGGCTCCACCCTGCGCATGGACGAAATCCAGGCCGCCATTCTGCGCGTAAAACTGCGCCACCTGGCCGACTGGACCGATGCGCGCCAGAAAGTGGCCGCCTTGTACGAAGAAGGACTGCAGGGTCTGCCGGTGGTCACGCCGCCCCTGCCGCCCGCCGGTTATTCCCAGTCTTATTATGTGTATACCATCCGCGCCGAACGCCGCGACGAGCTGCAGCAGTACTTGAAAGAGCACGGCATCGGCTCGGCGGTGTACTATCCTGTGCCGCTGTATAAACAGCCGGCCTACAAACACCTGAACTTAAACCCGCAGGATTATCCCAACGCCGAAAAAGCGGCGCAGGAAGTCTTGTCCATTCCGATGTTTCCGGAGCTGACCCAGGAACAGGTAACCCGGGTCTGCGACACGATACGCGATTTTTACGAAAACCACTGATTTGTTTTTGAAAAAAATCCGAAATGAAATACCCCGGGCTTAGGTCCGGGGTTTATTGTGAGTCGTGGTTAAAAACCCTGCTTCGTGTGCGGGGTTTTTTTACGCGGCTTTGGGCCTATTAAAAAACCGCCGCGCCTGCACAAAGTTAGTTTCACTAACTTTAAGAAAATGAAGATCTCCAAAAAAGGATATAAGATGTTGCCTTCCTTAAAAGGCCAGCCATAAACGGTCTAAAAGGTAAAAAGTTGAACAAAAAAGGTTTTTTAATTCAAAATTTCATGTTTTCTCCGTCGGAGAAAATCGTTTTTGCGCAAAAACGGCTTTTATTTAGTTTTTTATAAAACGGACAAGTGAATGGATAAAAATTTTGACAAACCCGCTAAAAATGGCCTTTTTGCGCAAAATCGCACTTTTTAAGGCATTTAACGGCTTAAAAAGGACAAATAAAGCTGTTTTCACATGAAAACCATTTCTTTTTACCGCGTGTCCGTAAAAAAGAGACCACAAATCTTCTCCGGTCCCGTCCGCGTTTTTCTCAACATACAAAAAAGGTCCGGCACGAAACCGGACCTTTTTGAATTTGTTTCTTTTATAACAGTTTGGTTTTTAAGCGGCTGGCCAAATTATCCAGTTCTTCCAAAGAGTTATATTGAATCATCAGCACCCCTTTGGACATTTTTTTGCCGTAGCGCACTTCCACCTTGGTGCCCAAAGCGGCCTGCAGCTCGTTTTCAAAAGAGGAAACCTCCGGCGGTTTGGGCCCTTTTTTGGCTCCGGCAGGCTGCAGCAGCGCCCGCGCCGCGTCTTCAGCCTGGCGCACGGACATCTTGGTCTTTTTCATGCGCTGGAACAGCGTTTCTTTTTTGGCGGGATCGGAAAGCATTAATAAGGCTTTGCCGTGTCCTTCCGTAATCGTACCGTCTTGCAAAGCATCCTGCATATGCTGCGGCAGCTCCAGCAGGCGCAGGGAATTGGACACCGCCCCTTTTGACTTGCCGCAATACTGCGCCAAATCGGTTTGGGAAATGCCGAATTTATTCATTAAATTACGGTATCCAAGCGCGGTTTCTATGGGGCTTAAATCTTCGCGCTGAATGTTTTCAATCAGGGCCAGGGCACACATTTGCTGGTCGGACAGCGCTTTATGCACCAAGGCATCAATCTCCGTCAGGCCCGCCAGCTGGCTGGCGCGGAAACGCCGCTCCCCGACGACAATTTCGTATTTATCCATTCCCGCGTCGTATACCACCACAATCGGCTGGGTCAGGCCGTGCTCCTGAATGGACTGGGCCAGCTCCTGCAGTTTCGCCTCGTCAAATACGCGTCGCGGCTGGAAACGATTGGGAATAATTTTATTTAAAGCGATTTTCTGTACGGACGCTCCGCCGCTGTTTTGGTCGTTCTGAGCCGCGGCCGGATTATTTAACACTTCCTGGGTTTGTTTGAGCAAAGCGTCCAGCCCTTTGCCTAATGCCTGTCTGGCCATACTTATCCTCCAAAATCGTAATTATAACTGCCGGAAACCGCCATATCCGGTTTCACAAAATCCGCCACGTTGGCGCCGCGGCGGGCCAAAAATTCCACCGCCAAGTTGACATAAGCATTGGCGCCGCGGCAGGCCGGATCGTAATCAAAAATGGACTGCCCGAAGCTGGGGGCTTCCGCCAGGCGGATATTGCGCGGAATGGGGGTTTTATATACCTGTTCTCCAAAGAAACGGCTGACTTCTTCAAATACCTGTTTGGACAAATTCATGCGCGCATCATACATGGTCAATACGCCGCCGTCCAGCTTTAAATTGGTATTTAAAAACTGTTTAATTTTGGAAATAGTCGTCATAAAGTGGGCCAACCCTTCCATGGCGTAATATTCACATTGTACGGGCGTAATAACGCTGTCTGCCGCCATTAAGGCGTTTAAGGTTAAAAGCCCCAAAGAAGGAGGGCAGTCTATAATAATGTAGCGGTACATCTTGCGCAGCGGAGCAAGGACTTCGCGCAGCATATTTTCGCGCCCGCGCACATTGACTAACTCTACTTCCGCTCCGGCCAAATTTTTGCAGGTAGGCAAAACATCTAACATTTCATTAGAAGTCTGCCTCACTACTTCTTCAAAAGAAGCGTTTTTGGTAATGAGATGATAGACGGATTTTTCCCCGTCATTTAACGTAATGCCCAGACCGGAGCCGGCATTACCCTGAGGGTCAAAGTCTACCAGCAGTACTTCCTGATCCAAATAGGCCAGGGCATAAGATAAATTGATGGCCGTCGTGGTTTTACCCACACCGCCTTTCTGGTTGGCAATGGCTACTATTTCACCCATATATCCTCCGTTAAGATATTAAAACATAAAATAAGTTATAAAAGCAACTGTTTTGTTTCCACGTGAAAACAATATGGGCTCAGCAATTATAAGAAAGCCCTGTCATCTTTACTAGGCTGTTATGCTGTTATTATATTCATAGAAAATGCTTTCTCTTATCAGCCACTTTATATAAAAGTTTTCACGTGGAAACAGCTGCCCTATTTGTTTTATGTTTTCACGTGGAAACAAAACAGGCCTTATTAAAATAAAGCCTGTTTATAGTGTGGATAATTTTTATATTATTTATAATTTTCCCTATACAAAATCCTATTTTATCAGCCCAATACGCTTTATGGGCCAGTGGATAAACCAGGCAGTTCCCTTGATATTCTCGCGAGGGACAGGTCCCCAAAAACGGGAATCACAGGAATTATCGCGGTTATCTCCCATCGCAAAATAGGTCCCTTCCGGCACCACTACCGGACCAAAATTATCCCGCAAGGTAATACCAAAAATATCTTCCAATTTATGCTCCTCCCAAAGGGATTGATATAATTCCTGCGGGAGGGTTTCTTGGGATTCAAAGCGCGGGATAGGCTCAAATCTTTCATACCCGTGCAAAGGCGCTTTTTCATCATTTACATATAAATTCCCTTCTCTCACTTCCACTTTGTCCCCGGGCATAGCCACAACGCGTTTTACATAATCTCGCCCGTACTGATAACCGCCGCAATTTACCTGCTGCGGAGTATCCGCCGGAAAGGTAAATACAATAATATCCCCGGGCTGTATTTGTTTAAATTCACCAAAACGTATTTGCGTCAGCGGAATACGGAAGCCATAGGCGGCTTTATTCACAAACAAATGATCTCCTATTAATAACGTATTCTCCATAGAGGCTGAAGGGATTTTAAAGGCCTGCACAAAGAAGAACATCACAAAAGCCGCCACAAATCCGGCAAAATACACCGTGTTTGCCCAATCCAAATCCGTTTTAATCAGAGGCTGGCGCTGTTCGGCATTCTTTTTCCTGGCGGCAAAAAAGCCATACACCGACAAGGCCAATATGAGCAGCCATATAATAACTGTTTTAA
Organism: Candidatus Avelusimicrobium excrementipullorum; assembly: GCA_019120455.1. Taxonomy (GTDB): domain Bacteria; phylum Elusimicrobiota; class Elusimicrobia; order Elusimicrobiales; family Elusimicrobiaceae; genus Avelusimicrobium; species Avelusimicrobium excrementipullorum. The sequence continues at coordinate 5,661 of DWVB01000033.1, read as the reverse complement.
CGGATATTCCTTCCTGGGGGACAGGACCGGAACTGTTCATAATAAAACTAAAAATATAATACGCACAGCCCAAAATCAACAATAAAAAGCCCGCATGCCATATGCCAAAAGCCGACGGTTTATCCAGCTTATTTTTACGAAATAACCTTTTGCTGACCCAGGCAAACAAGTACATAATACATGCCGCAATAAAAAGCCTTTGTTCCATATATTCTCCCTGTTTTCACGTGAAAACTACTGAATTTCCTGATAAATCTGCAAATAAATCTGCTCCGGAGCAGGATAATATTTATGTATCCTTTCTAACGATTTTTGTCCCATTCGTTTGCGAAGTGTTTTATTTTCCGCCATTTCCGCTATTAAAGCGCTTAAAAGCACTGGATCCTGCCCATTGCAAACAAAGCCGTTTTCCCCGTGATAGACCAGACGGGGCATATCGCCTGCTTTACTAACAATGGCCGGAAGTCCGCACGAACAAGCCTCCAATAAAAACATGGGCAGGCTCTCTATAGAAGAAACCAAAATTGCCGCGTCAGACGCTAACAAAAGAGGATACATATTACTTACTTCTCCCATGAAAAAGACGGTTTTTTCCAGTTTCTTTTCACGGACAAAAGCCGCCAGTTTTTCTTTTTCCGGTCCGTCTCCGGCCAACATGAGCTTTACATGCGGGTTTTTGGCAGATACGGAGGCAAAACTTTTTAATAAAAACATATGGTTTTTTTCCGCAGACAGCCGCGCCCCACACAAAAATACCACGTCCTGCGGAGCAAAACCCCATTTTTCCCGCTCCTGTACGGCCCGCTGTTCGTTTGGATGAAAAACTTCCGCGCGGACGCCGTTGGTAACCAAACGGATTTTTTCTTCCGCATATTTTTGCTTTTTCTTTAAAAATTCCGCCGTGGCATATGATTCGGCACAGCTGACGGAATCGGCGTCTTTTAAAGCGCGGTCCAGCAAGCGCAAAAAATAATTTTTACGGGATAAATCATAATGCGGGGTGGTAATGAGCGTAAACTCCGCACGCCTTTTGGCCAGGCGGCACAGCTGTATGGCACGGTATAAACAGGCGTGTACGATGTCAGGCTTAAAATCTTGTATTTCCTGCACCAGCCGCGCCAGGACGCCGGCCGTTTCCAGCGGGCGCAGCCTGCCTTTCATTTGAAAACTGATTATTTCAAGCCCCTTGCTTTGAAGGTCCCGCCCGACGGAGCCCAGGGGTTTTAAAGAGATAATTTTTACGCCGTGTCCCGCTTCGCGCGCGGCCAATGCCTGGGCGCGCAAAGCCGTTTCGGCCCCGCCCGTTTCCGTAGACGTGCAGACATATAAAATCTTCATATGTTTATTATAGCAAGTTCTGTTAGCGGAACAAGCAAAGCTCCGATATTTGTATTTACCATAAAATAATTATTTTTATGCAAAAAATCAGGCGGAACGGTATCCGCTCCGCCTGAAAGATATCGTTTTAACTTTTATTCGGCGGGTTTAAACTGGTCCTTGCCTACACCGCAGACGGGGCAGGTCCAGTCGGCCGGCAAATCTTCAAATTTCGTACCGGCGGCGATACCGTGTTCCGGATCTCCGACGGCGGGATCATACACATAACCGCACACTTCGCACACATATTTCATAAAACTACCTCCCTATTGATTTGTAAATTCTGCTTATTAGCGGCAACATGGAAAGCGTTTTAAAATTTTTGGAAAAAAGAAAAAATATTTTTTATGTTTGAGGCCAAAGGCCGAGTTTAAAAAATACTTTTTTCCAAAAATTTTTGCTTTCCCGTTGCCTGGCCTTTTTGCCTACTTTTTCTGCCAAGAGAAAAAGTAGGGCCGTAAGGGGGCACCCCTTTTTATGAGTGCGTCGCCCCTTTGGGAGCCTTCCCTTTAATGACCGTATGATAATATTCATACGTCATAGGTACGGCCGGCTCCAGGTGAAAACATACCGCATCCTGCACGGGACCGATAAACAGCGTATGGGTGCCCACGTCCACGGTTTGCTCCACTTTTACTTCCAGGCTGCTGAGCGTATGCTGTTTAATCAGCGGGCAGCCCAACTGTCCGCGGATAACCTCCAGCCCGGCAAATTTGTCAAAATTCCGTCCCGTACGAAAACCAAAACGTCCGATAAACGGCAAATCCGCCGTTTGGGCCAGCGGCATGGCCGCAAAAACGCGGCTTTTGCCGATCAGCTCATGCGTCAGGCTTTCCTTATTGACGGAAATAGCCACGCGCGCAGGCTCGGCCGTCACCTGAAAGACGGTGTTTACAATCATGGCGTTGTCTTTGCCTTCATACGACGAAGTGACAATATACAGCCCATAGGTAATAAAACCCAGCCCTTCCAGTATTTCTTTATCGGTCACGGCGGCCTCCGCGCGGCATTTTATTTTATTTTTTCGGCAATTTTTTTGCTGACGGCCAAGCCCAGCTCTTTGCAGGCCTGCAGGGTTTTTTCATCCGGCACGAATTTAGAGGTAACAATCGGAGCCACCTGTTCTATATTCATGGCTTTTAAACAGTCCGCCAGGGAATTGACGGGCCCCGGGTTCCAGCCGTAAGAGCCGAAAGCTCCGCCCACCAAATATTTTTTCTTCAGCCCTTTTAAATAGCACAGCACATCGGCCATGGCGGGGAATATTTCGGAATTGAGCACCGGCGAACCGATAATCAGCCCGCTGCTGTCCAACAGTTCCGTGGCTACGTCGCTGCGGTGGCTGGAGTGCATGGATAGCTGTTTGACTTCCGTTCCGCCCAAACGCAGCCCTTCCACCACATATTCGGCCATTTTTTGCGTGCTGCCCCACATGGTGTCATAGACGACAATCGCCTTGTTTTTCGGCGCCTGGGCCGCCCACTTGGCGTACAAATTGACGATTTTAGAGGGGTCTTTGCGCCAGACAAACCCATGATCCGGCGCAATAATTTTGGGAGAAAGCCCCATTTTCTGTACGCTGTCTAAAAAGCGAAGCACAATGTCGGAATACGGCATCACAATGTTGGCATAGTATTTTTCCGCTTCATAGAGCCAGAGGCGTTCTTCGTTTTCGTCGTCAAACAATTTGCTGGTGGCATAATGCATGCCAAATACGTCATTGGTAAACAGTACGTTTTCCTTTTCCAAATAGGAAAACATACTGTCGGGCCAATGCAGCATGCGCGCTTCCACAAAAGAAATCGTATCTCCACCGACGTCTATGCGGTCGCCGGTTTTTACCACTTTCATTTCAAAATCGGGGTACAGCTGGGCCGTTAAATCTTTCAGTCCCATATCCGAACAATAAATTTCTTTGGGTTGTATGGCGGCCACGGCCTGGGGCAAAGCGCCGGAATGGTCCATTTCGGAATGGTTGGAAATGATAATTTCAATCTTTTTCGGGTCAATTACGCTGGCGATGCGGGACATCATTTCCGGATAAAATTCTTTTTTTACCGTGTCAATCAGCGTCGGTTTATCCGTTAAAACCAGGAAAGCGTTGTATGTGGTGCCTCTTTTAGTGGAATACCCGTGAAAATCGCGTATATTCCAGTCAATAGCTCCCACCCAATATACTTTGTCGGTAATTTTTACGGCCTGCATAGTTTCTCCTTTCGCGCGTAGTCAGTATGCGTCCCCCGCATGGGCGGGGGACGTAAAAATTAGTTTTTGGCTTCCCACAGCCCGTGCAAATTGCAATATTCGCGGGTGGTAACGCTGTCGGAATCGGAAGCAAACACCGCTTCCGGTGCATCACCGGGTTTTAAATATTTGCGCTGCACTTTGCCGCATTTATTGCAAATCAGCTCAATCCATTCAATATAATGAGCTTCGGTCATCGGGTGCGCCACGGAGCCTACTTTCACTTTATATCCGCCTTCTACTTTTTCAATCACGGGTACATGTTTTTCCGCCGCACCGTCCGTGGTGCCGGCTACCATGTTTTTCATCGGCTGCCCGCAGCAGACCAGTTCTCCGGCGCCCGCATGCAAAACTTCCACAATATTTCCGCATACTTCACATTTATAAATTTCACCCACTTTTGTCATAGTACGCTCCTTAAAAACAAGTTATATTTATTATACCTTGTTTACCGGTAAAAAACGCATATTACCAGTAAATAAGAATTTTTCTTATTTAATTATACTATATTTAACTGTCTGTATTATAAAACCTTTCAAAAATAAGAGCAATAGCCAAAAAAAGATTAGAAAAAATAAATCTGTGGATAACTCCCGTTTTTTATTTTTTACGGTTTAAAATAAAAATAGATTATTTTTTGTTTAAGAACAGGGGGGATACCGCCGTTTTTTTCAAAAACGCCTGTTTTGTGCGATTTTACGGTTTAAACGGCAAAACAGGTTTTTTTATGTTGACGCTGACACGAATAATTGATAAGATTAAATATATCTTTATTTAGGCGGAAATGCAGTGGATACTCTTTCAACCGGCGAGACGCTCGCTCCTGTTTTTACCGAAATAGAAACCATTTTAGGCAAAGATACCTATGATATGTGGCTGCGGCCGGCCTCTTTTGGCTTTGAAGGCCAAACGCTGACTATACAGCTTCCCAACCAGTTTTGGCAAAAAACCATACAGTCGCGCTATGAACATATTATTAAGGACGCTTTTTTAAAACATACCGGACTGGAAATTACGGTTTCTTATATTATAAAGGAAATAAAAGATCCCGTACAAACCGTGCTGCAAAGCACCCCTATTCCGTCCCCTGTACAAACTGCCACACCGGTCATTCAAAAAAGTCCTTTTCCGGCCCGTTTAAATGATTCATACCGTTTTGACAATTTTATTGAGTCCCCGTCCAACCGCTTTGCCTATAAGGCGGCCCAGGCGGTGGTCAACAAGCTGGGCAATCGTGAAAATAACCCGCTGGTCATTTATTCCACCCCGGGACTGGGAAAAACCCATTTGCTGCACGCCATAGGCAACCAGATTTTACAGCAAAATCCCGCGGCGCGGGTTTTGTATATGTCCGGCGAAGAATTTGTCAGCGAATACATAGAAGCGCTGCAAAATAAATCTTCGGAAAGTTTCCGCAAAAAATACCGCTCTCTGGACTGTTTGCTGATGGACGATATACAGTTCGTAGCCGGCAAAGCCGCCAGCGAAGGCGAATTTTTCTATACGTTTAACGCGCTGTTTGAAAGCGGACGCCAAATCGTCCTTTCTTCAGACCGCACCCCGCATGAACTGGGGCTGGAGGAACGCCTGTCTTCCCGCCTGCTTTCCGGCATTATTACGGAAATTAAGAAACCGAATTTGGAAACGCGTATTGCCATTCTGCGCCAAAAACGCGATTCCATTAATTTCGACATCGGCGACGATGTGATTTCTTTTATTGCCGAAGGCATACAAACCAATGTACGCGAGCTGGAAGGGTCTTTGTTCCGGCTGGTATCCTACTGCAGTACGCACGGCGTTATTCCCACCATTCCCGTGGCCAAAGAGCTGCTGGCTGATATTTTGACGCAGGAAGAACAGCGTCTGGCCGTAAACGTCAATGCTATTAAAAAAGTAGTAGGCAAACATTTTAAAATAGACATGGACGATTTTACATCCAAACGAAAAACCCAGTCCGTGGCGTGGCCGCGGCAGATAGCCATGTTTTTATGCACGGAGCTGACGGACCTGTCTTTGCCGGAAATCGGACGGGAGTTCAAC